>NZ_CP011968.1:3477431-3793561 GCF_001077535.1 Clostridioides difficile ATCC 9689 = DSM 1296 | reverse complement strand
GTACAATGGGTGCAAAAGCTGCAATAAGAGATGTTGGAAGGGTATTGGATATAGGCTACAATAAAGTTGACAAGGTAGCCAAGGAAATACCATTTGCTTTAGGAATGACAATAGATAAGGCCCTAGATACAAATCCTAATCTTAAAGAATTGTATGACCAAGACCCGGAAACAAAAGAAATAATAAATATATCAAAACAGATAGAAGGAATGCTAAGACATGCTTCTACTCATGCAGCAGGAGTTGTTATATCAAAAAATCCCGTAGATGAATATGTACCTTTGTACAAACATCAAGATGCAATCACAACACAGTTTACTATGACAACACTTGAAGAACTTGGGCTTTTAAAGATGGATTTTCTTGGGCTAAGAACTCTTACAGTTATAAGAGATACTCTTGATTTAATAGAAAAAAATAGAGTTATAAAAAACTACACAGAAAAAATAGACTTTTCAAAGATGGATTATGACGACCCGAAAGTATATGAAATGCTTTCATCAGGAAATACACTAGGGGTGTTTCAATTGGAGAGTGCTGGCATGAGAAGTTTTATGAAACAGCTAAAACCAGACAATTTTGAAGATATTGTAGCGGGAATATCCCTATTTAGACCAGGTCCAATGGATTCTATACCTGCATATATAAAAAATAAAAGCAACCCAAAAGATGTAACATATCTACATGAAAAATTAAAGCCTATAATGGAAGTTACATATGGTTGTTTGGTATATCAAGAGCAGGTTATGCAGGTCGTTAGAGATTTAGGTGGTTATAGTTATGGACGAAGTGACCTAGTTAGAAGAGCCATGAGTAAGAAAAAGATGGACGTGATGGAAGAAGAAAGACAATATTTTATTCATGGTAAATTTGATGAAGATGGTAATATAGAAATTGCAGGGTGTATCAGAAATGGTGTAGAAGAGGAAATAGCTAATAAAATATTTGATGACATGATAGACTTCGCTAGATATGCATTTAATAAATCACATGCAGCTGCATATGGGGTTTTAGCATATGAGACAGCTTATCTAAAAACATATTATCCAGTTGAATTTATGGCAGCATTGATAACCAGTGTAATGGGAAATACTGATAAGGTAGTTGAGTATATAAGAGAATGTAAAGCACTAGAAATAGATGTATTACCTCCAGATATAAACAAAAGTTTTTCAAAGTTTTCAGTTGAAGGCGACAATATAAGATTTGGTCTAGCAGCTGTAAAAAATGTTGGTGTAAATATAATAAACAATATAATCGCTGAAAGAGAATCTAATGGATTATTTGTAGATTTAGTAGATTTAGTCAAAAGATTAGACCAAAAAGATACAAATAAGAGAGTAATAGAAAGTCTAATAAAATGTGGAGCTTTTGATAATATAAGTGAAAATAGAGCTAGTCTGATGGCTGGTTATGAAAGTTTATTAGAAAGTGTATCTATGGATAGAAAGAAAAATGTTCAAGGTCAAATTTCTTTATTTGATGCTTTTGGAGATAGTGAGGAAGATAGTGATTTTCAACAAATATACAGTTTGCCTAAAAGGCAAGAGTACGAAGAAAGAGAGAGACTTAACCTTGAAAAAGAAGTCTTGGGAATGTATGTAAGTGGACATCCTTTATCACAATTTGAAAAAGAACTACAAGAAAAAACATCTATGGATAATGGAAAATTAAATTCATTAAAAGAGGAAGAAGAGTCATACCTACAAATGAATGAAACAGATGTTATAATGGGTGGAATGATTGTAACTAAAACTATTAAAACAACAAAACGAAATGAAATTATGGCATTTATTGAATTAGAAGATTTGTATGGTGCTATAGAAATAATAGTTTTTCCTCAATTATTACAAAAGTATAATGTCATTTTGAATGAAGATAATATAATATATGTAAAAGGAACATTAAGTATAAAAGAAGGCGAAAATGCAAAACTTATAGCTAGAGAGATAAAAGATATAAATGATGATACTGACTTTGCAGATAGAAACTACAATTCAGGAAGAACTAGAAATGTAGAAAATATTAAGCCAGAAAGTGGTAAAAAATTGTATTTGAAAATAGATAGTATGTCTGATACTGATACAACTAATAATATTGTAGAAATAGCCAAACAATATCCAGGTAATGACAGTATATACTTGTACCCTATGGATGAAAATATAAATGGTAAACGTAAAGCATATAAAATGACCGGGGCATTGACTTGTATATGTGATGAATTTATAAATAACTTAGAAGAGTTACTTCCTAAAGATAACATAAAAGTAAAAGCTTGATTTTTTATATAAAAATCTAAATATATTATAATAATATGAAAAATATTGTCCGTTTTGTGATATAATATCACAAAATGGACATTTAAGGACATTTAATTTTTTTAGTCTTGATGGGATTAAAAAGTGATATAGGGACAAAAAAAGTCCATTAGAATACAATAACAATGATTATAATAAAAAATTGACATAAAATCCAAGGAGGTAAAAAATGAAAACTATAGGATTACTAACAAGTGGAGGAGATGCTCCAGGAATGAATGCTGCGATTAGAGCGGTTGTAAGATCAGCAATATATTATGGATGCAAAGTATATGGAATCAATAGAGGATATAAGGGATTACTAGAAGAAGATTTAACTGAAATGAACTTATCTTCTGTTGGAGATATTATACACAGGGGAGGAACTATATTAAAATCTTCCAGATGTGAAGAATTTAAAACAGAAGAAGGTAGATTAAAAGCAGTAAAAATTCTTAAAAAGTATAAAATTGATTGCTTAGTTGTAATTGGTGGAGATGGTTCATTTGCAGGAGCCCAAAAACTTAGTGACTTAGGATTCCCAGCTATAGGCATACCAGGAACTATAGATAACGATTTAGCATATACAGATTATACTATAGGATTTGATACTGCAATGAATACTATTATAGATGCTATAGGTAAGATAAGAGATACATCATCATCTCATGAAAGAGTTAACATAGTAGAAGTTATGGGAAGACACTGTGGAGATTTAGCCTTATATGCAGGTCTTGCAGGAGGAGCGGAAACTATAATAGTACCAGAAGTAGAAATTACAGTAGATGAAGTTGCTCTAAGATTAAAGACTACTCAAAAAAGAGGTAAGAGACATAGTATAATCGTTTTAGCAGAAGGAGTCGGAAGTGCTAGTGATTTAGAAAAGGAACTTAAAAAAGAGTCAGGAGCAGATTTAAGAGTCACTGTATTGGGGCATGTCCAAAGAGGAGGAAGCCCAACTGTATCTGATAGAATACTAGCAAGTAGACTTGGAGTAAGAGCAGTAGAATTATTATTAGATGGAAAATCAGCTAGAGTTGTAGGAATAAAAGAAAACAAAATAATTGATTTAGAAATAAGTGAAGCTTTAGCTCAAAAGAAAGTATTTGATAAAGAAGCTTATGAGATGGCAAAAATATTATCTATATAAGTTTTAGTATTAAAAATAAATCTGTGGAATAATATCTCAGGAGGAGCAAATATGTTAAATAATGTAAAGAAGACAAAAATTGTTTGTACACTAGGTCCAGCATCACAAAGTGAGGAAGTTTTAACTCAACTTATGCAAAATGGTCTAAATGTGTGTAGATTTAACTTTTCTCACGGTTCGCATGAAGAACATAAAGAAAGAATTGATATGGCAAAGAAAGTTAGAGAAAAATTAAATAAGCCAGTTGCTATATTATTAGATACTAAAGGTCCAGAAATTAGAACAGGTAACTTTGAAGACCCAGAGGTATTTTTAGAAGAAGGGCAAAAGTTCACTATAACTATGAAAGATATTATGGGGACTAAAGAAATGTGTACAGTAAGCTATAAAGGTCTTGCTGAGGACGTTAAATCAGGAGATTCTATACTAATAGATGATGGTTTAGTTGGCTTAAGAGTAAAAGAAATAAATGGAGAAGATATAGTTTGTGTTGTTGAAAATTCAGGAATAGTTAAAAATCATAAAGGAGTAAATGTACCTGGTGTTAAGATAAATTTACCAGCAATAACTCCTAAAGATATAAGTGATATAGAGTTTGGAATAAGTCAAGGAATAGATTATATAGCTGCTTCTTTTGTAAGAAAGGCATCTGATGTACTAGCAATAAGAGAAGTATTAGAGAACAATAATGCAACTGATATACAAATAATATCTAAAATAGAAAACCAAGAAGGTGTAGAGAACCTAGATGAAATATTAAAAGTTTCTGATGGTATAATGGTGGCTAGAGGTGACTTAGGTGTTGAGATACCAACTGAAGAGATGCCAATAGTTCAAAAAATGATGATAAAAAAATGTAATGAATTAGCAAAGCCAGTTGTTACTGCCACTCAAATGCTTGATTCTATGATAAGAAATCCAAGACCAACAAGAGCAGAAGTTACAGACGTTGCCAATGCTATATATGATGGAACAGATGCGATAATGTTATCTGGAGAAACTGCTGCTGGAAAATATCCTGTAGAGGCAGTAAAAATGATGGCTACAATAGCAAAAAGAACAGAAGAGACTTTAGATTATGATAGATTATTAAAGGAAAATGGTACTAACAATGTTACTGTAACAGATGCAATAAGCCATGCAACTTGTACAACAGCAGTAGATTTAAATGCATCAGCTATAATAACATCTACTTCTTCAGGATATACTGCTAGAATGGTATCTAAATTTAGACCAAAATCTCCAATAATAGCTACTACAAATAATGAAAAGACTATGAATAAATTAGCTCTTACATGGGGAGTATATCCAGTTAAGTCTTCTGTTGCAGGAAATACAGATGAAGTTATAGAAAAGGCAATTGAGGCAGCTAGACAAGCTGATTATATAGATAATGGGGAATTAGTAGTTATAACTGCTGGAGTACCAGTAGGAGTAAGTGGAACTACTAATTTAATAAAGGTTCATGTAATAAGCGAAGAAATCGTGCAAGGTATAGGTGTAGGTACTCAAACGGTAGAAGGTAAAGTTCGTATAATAAAGAATGGAAATGCTTGTGTAGACTTTAATGAAGGCGACATACTTGTTTCTACTGCTACTGATGCTGAAATGAACAATTATATAGAAAAAGCAGGAGCTGTAGTAACTGAGAATGGTGGAATGACATCACATACAGCTATTGTAGGTATAAATTTAGATATACCAGTTATTGTGTCTGCAACTGATATAACAAATCTAGTAAAAGATGGAGAAGTTGTAACTGTGGATGCATCAAGAGGTGTGGTATATAGAGGTTCAACTAGAGTTTTATAAGAAAAATAATAAATTTATTTACTAAGGGGCTTTATAAGCTCCTTTTTTTTTGGTAAAATAAAATATTGTAGCTTAGTAAAAAATATAGTTTAATTAATAGCAATATTTTAATATAAATTTAAAGAAAAAAGTTTGTAAAGATTTAAATATAATAGATTGATTGGAGGGTGATTTATGCTTTCGAAAAACGAGATGTATATTGTAGATATAGTAGACATTGGTCAAGGCGGAGTAGGAGTAGGAAAGTACAATGGTATTACAGTTTTTGTAGAGGGCGGATTAATACAGGATAAAGTTAAAGTTAGGATTAATAAAGTAAAGAAAAATTATGCTGTAGGAGATATTGTTGAGATAATAGAAAAGTCTCCATTCAGGGTGAAAAGAGTGTGTAGTGAGAATCTTAGGGATTGTGGAGGGTGTCAGATACAAGACTTAGATTATAATAAACAACTTGAAATGAAAACAAATGAAGTTAAACAAGTACTTTCGAGAATAGGTAAGTTAGAGGATGTAGAAGTTCATGACACTATAGGAATGGATAATCCATATAGATATAGAAATAAAGCACAATTTCCAATACAAAAGAATAATGGTATTCCAATTATTGGCTTCTATAAAAAGAAGACTCATGATGTAATATCGACAGAAAAATGCGTAATACAACATGAGATAAATGATAAAATTGTTAAAATAATAAAAACATATATAAGGGCCTATAAGGTAAGTATATATGATGAAAAGACTCACACGGGGTTGATTAGGCATTTAGTAACAAAAATAGGTTTTACAACTAAAGAAGTAATGGTTGTATTAGTAGCAAATGGAAACAAACTTCCATATCTTAAAGAATTAGCTTCAGTGCTTAAGGAAAATATACCTGGATTTAAGACTTTGGTTGTAAATGTAAATCAAAAAGATACGAATGCTATTCTAGGAAGAGAAAATATAGTTATATATGGAGATGGAAAAATAAACGATTATATAGGTGACTTAGTGTTTGAGATTTCACCATTATCATTTTTCCAAGTAAACCCTGTCCAAACTAAAGTATTGTATGATAAGGCTCTTGAATATGCAAATTTAAATGATACTGATACTGTTTTTGATATTTACTGTGGGATAGGTACAATATCTTTATTTTTGGCACAAAAGGCTAAAAAGGTTTATGGAATAGAAATTATAGATGATGCCATAAAAGATGCTAAAATAAATGCTAAATTAAACAATATACATAATGCTGAATTTTATGTTGGAAAGGCAGAGGAAATTGTACCTAAGATGTATAGAGAGGGTAAGACTGCCAATGTAGTAGTTGTAGACCCACCTAGAAAGGGATGTGACGAAAAGGTATTAGAGACTATTGTTTCAATGAATCCGGAAAGAATTGTCTATGTTTCTTGTAATCCTTCTACTTTAGCAAGGGATTTAGACTATCTAAATGTTCACGGATTTAAATGTGTTGAGGCACAACCTGTAGATATGTTCCCTCATTCTACACATGTGGAGACTTGTGTGTTGCTACAAAGACGAACTATGTAGAAATCCTTAATTTTAGGCACTTTTTCAAGCATATCGTCTTTACGAGCGAGGGCGATAAAATCAGAAATAAAGAGATAAAAAACTATATCAATGTTTCGGTAGTAGTTGATATAGAGTGTGGGAACACAAACAATTAAATACTAAACTTTAGGGGTACTTGTTAAAATAGTATCCCTTTTTAAATGTAAGACGTTCAGAAATGAGCGTCTATTTTTATACCCAAAATGAAAGGAGCATTAGATTTATGAAAAAGATGTTAAAACGATTGTGTACGGGCTTCTTAGCTCTTGCAACTATCGTTACTGCTTTACCGACTACACCCGTTCATGCAGAAAGCAAGCAATACTGGACGGAAAGTGCAGAGCGTGTCGGTATCATTGAAAAAGTAATGAATGACGGTTCTATCGGTTCTACATTCAATGAGGGCATGATGAAAGTTGAGGGCGAAACTGCCTATTGTATTGACATCAATACAGATTTCAAGAATGGTTACAAGACCAGAACTGACGCAAGCTCACGCATGAGTGCCGACCAGATTTCAGATGTGGCGTTATCCTTAGAGTATGTCAAACAGTATGGCGAAGCTCACAAGGAATTGAATTACAAACAAGTTTATCTGTTGGAACAATGTGTTGTCTGGCAGAGATTAAGCGTACATCTTGGCTGGCAATGCGACAACGTGCGAGCTTCTTATGATGAAATACCAAAAGCTACGCAGGACGAAGTTTTCTCTGGTGCAAAAGCCTTTGTCAAAGAGAATAAAGGACGCTATGAATGTGGCGGTTATATCTACTCTGGCGAGGGGCAGGAATTAGGGCAATTCTGGGCGAAACTGAATGTTGGAAATACGAAACTGCAAAAGGTTTCCAGTAATACCAGCATTACAGACGGTAACGGGAATTACTCTATTGCAGGTGCGACCTATGGTGTCTTTTCTGATAAGGACTGCACGAAACAGCTTGCCACCCTTACGACTGATGAAAACGGAAATACAGATATTGTAGAGGTAAAAGCAGGCACAGTCTATATCAAGGAATTATCCGCACCAGCAGGATATAAGGTAGATAAAACTGTATATTCCTTAAAGGTTGAAGCTGGAAAGACAGCAACCTTAAAAGTATCTGATACACCAAAGGTAACGGATACTTTGATTGAGCTTTTCAAGATTGACATGGAAACACAGAAAGACAATCCGCAGGGGAACGCTTCTCTAGCAGGTGCGGAATTTACATGGAAGTATTATGCTGGCTTCTATAACAAAGACAATCTTCCTGCCGAAGCTACTCGTACATGGGTTACAAAGACAATCGCTGAAACTGACAGCGACGGGACAACCCATTACATCACAAAATTAGCGGACGCATACAAGGTATCTGGCGACAGCTTCTATATGCAGGACGGTAAGGCGGTTCTTCCTTTAGGAACATTAACCGTTGAGGAAACAAAAGCTCCAAACGGCTACTTGCTTGACGGTGCATATATGCAGGCTGGCGATAAGTCCGAACAGATTAAGGGCTTATATGTAACACAGATTACCGAGGACGGCGACCTTGCCGTATTATCTGGAAGTAACCAGTTTTCTGTATCAGATAAAGTTATCCGTGGCGGTGTCAAAATTCAGAAACGAGATTTAGAAACGGGCGATACCAAACCACAAGGAAGTGCTACCTTGAAAGATACTGCTTTTGACATCATTTCCTTAAATGATAATGCAGTATTGGTTGAGGGTAAGCTATACAAGAAAAATGAAGTGGTAAAAACAATCCATACGGATATTGAGGGTGTCGCTTCTACTTCTGCCGACCTTTTACCTTATGGAAATTTCCGTATTGTTGAAAGTGAAGCTCCAAACGGATATTTGACAGACGGTGCAAAACCGATTGATTTTGCAATCACAGAAAACGAAAAAATCATGGACTTAACCGACGAAGCCCATTCTATCTACAATCAGATTAAGCGTGGAGATATTGAGGGCGTAAAAATCGGTGCAGGCACACACAAACGTCTTGCTGATGTTCCCTTTAGGATCACAAGCAAGACAACGGGCGAAAGTCATATTGTGGTAACTGATGATAACGGGCAATTCTCCACTTCTGCTGACTGGGCTTCACATAAGCACAATACCAACGCAGGCAAAACAAGTGAGGACGGTGTATGGTTTGGAACTTCTGAACCCGACGACAGCAAAGGTGCATTGCCTTATGATACTTACATCATTGAAGAATTACGCTCTGACAGTAACAAAGGCTTTGAGCTTATCCCACCTTTTGAAATCGTGGTATCAAGAAATAACCTTGTGATTGACTTAGGGACTTTGACTGATGAATACGAAAAAGAAATATCTATCCATACCACAGCGACCAGTAAGAACGGCGAAAAGACTATCCTTGCAGGAAAAGAGGTAACAATCGTCGATACTGTCAAATTAGACGGACTTACAAAAGGCACAAAATACCAGTTAAAAGGCTGGCAGATGTTAAAGGAAGAAAATGCCGAGCTTGTTATTGACGGGAAACGTGTAGAAAATGACTATACCTTTGTCGCTGATGATGAAGAAATGAAAGTGGAAATTTCTTATACATTCAATGCGTCCGAGCTTGGCGGTAAAAATCTGGTAACATTCGAGGAATTATACGATTTAAGCAATCCAGACGAACCCGTAAAAATTGCGGAACACAAGGACATTGAGGACGAGGGACAGACGATTACATTTAAGGAAAAACCAGAAGTCCCAGAAGAACCAGAGAAACCAGAAACGCCACAGACACCAGAAGAACCTAGCAGACCTAGCGACAGTCCCAAAACGGGCGACAGTACAAATGTCATTGCATTTCTTGTGATGTTGCTTACATCTGGTGGTGGGCTTGCTGGAACATATCTTTACAAACGCCGTAAAATGAAAAAATCATAGGGCGGTAATAGCATGAAAAAAGGAAAATCACGCTCTCCGCCGAAGCTGTCAAACGGCAGACTTCCGCTTATTCTGGCTTGTCTGCCAACAACCTGCAAGAACACGGATAGTCAAGGGTGCGTAAGCATTTATTTTACCCTTTACTATCGGTGGGATTGCTGGTACTTCCCAAACCGCCAGAATAAGAAATCACAATCAATCAACTTATAAAATATAGAAAGAAACGAGGTAAAACAATATGGAAATGAAATATGTCGTGCCAGATATGGCACAGTCTTTTGGAACTCTTGAATTTGCAGGCGAAAGCGAGCCTATCTTTGAAAGAGATAAAAATAACCGCAGGGTTTTAGCCAGACGAAGCTATAACCTTTATTCTGACGTACAGAAAGGTGAAAATGTTGTGGTAGAAATTCCCGTGCAGGCTGGTGAAAAGCATTTCAAGTATGAGCAGAAAGTAAAACTTGTCAATCCGAAGTTATACGGCAGAGGTTACGCAATCGGAGATATGGGACATACCGATTATGTATTAGTTGCTGATGATATTGTGGCAGTTGAAGAAAAGTAAAGGAGTGAAGAATTTATGAGATTATCAAACGGTTTTGTCATTGACAAAGAGAAAACATTTGGAGAATTAAAATTTACAGCGGTGCGTGATGTGTTCTTGCAGAACGAGGACGGGACACCGAGTACTCAGCTTAAAAAGCGTATCTATGATTTGAAGTGCAGTCTGCATGGTGGAATTATCCCCGTGTCCGTACCGCCAGAAGTACCGTTAAGGGAATTTCCGTACAATGCAGTTGTGGAGCTTGTCAATCCAGTAGCCGATACGGTATCAAGAAAGACCTATACGGGTGCAGATGTGGACTGGTATGTAAAGGCAGAGGATATTGTGTTGAAGAATAAAGGCAATCAAAACGCAGGCAATCCCCAGAACCATACACCGCAGGGACAAACGAAAAAATAATTAGTTCATCAAATATATTTTGATTGCCTCTGCAATTAAGAAATCGTATAATATTTTTAATGTGATTTTTTAATTAAGGGGCATAGATGCATGAGTGAAAAGTTATTAGATTTATTAAAGATATTTCTTGAAAAGTATTTAGTACCGACAGTTATTGCAATAGTTTTTTCTTTTATAGCTTATTACGTTACACCTACGGATAATAAGTTATTGGTAAAATTCACTATTTGGGGGTATGCTGTTTTCCTATTCTGCGTATGGTTTCTAATCATCGAATTAGTAATATGGTTGGTACAGAAAATACAGTATCATAATTATTCAAAAGGTGTGGAACAACGTAACAAACAGAGACAAGCAGAAGAATGGCAACAGAGTTTAGAATTTCTTTGGACAGATGTGGATAACTTATCTTCAAGTGATTATAAATTATTGCTTAGATTTATTAAGAATGAAAATCAACCATATTGCAGTTCTGGTACACCTATGGGACACTGTTTATTGAATTCGGATTGGGTTCATAAAACAGTATCTAAGCCAGCAAAAAGAGTGTTGATAAAATCGAACCAAAGGACTTCATCAAAAGCAATTCCTATTCCGGTGTATGAAACAATCTCAGAAACATACCAGTATATTCTTAGAGAAGATATTTATCAAATGCTTAAATATTCATACGAAAAATACGGAAAGATTTCACATTTCAAATAAATCGTAACTAGCAGTTAGTCTTAGGATTGACTGCTTTTTTCGTACCCAGAAAGGAGTGATTGATTTATGCGTAAGATTTGGAACAAAGGACACCGTATCAGAGCCAGCGACAAGCACCTTGTCTATCACTTTTCCATAGGGACGCTTCTGTTTGTATTCGTGGCGGTTCTCCTGCTACTGAATATCAAACAGCTCATGCGTACCGATTGGGAACATTTCAGCTTGTTGGAAAAAGGCTTGACGTTATCCCCTTACAACTTGATAACCATACTGATAGCGACTGGTGTTTGTGCATTGGTCGCTTTTCTGTATTATCGCTTCTGTTACGACAGTTTCAAGAAGCTCCTGCACCGTCAAAAGCTGGCAAGAATGATACTGGAAAATAAGTGGTATGAAGCCGATACCGTACAAGACAGCGGTTTTTTTACTGACCTGCAAAGCAGATCAAGGGAAAAAATCGTCTGGTTTCCAAAGATTTATTATCAAATGGAAAAGGGACTGCTTCATATCCGCTGTGAAATTACGCTGGGGAAATATCAAGACCAGCTTTTACGGTTAGAGGATAAATTGGAAAGTGGCTTGTATTGTGAGCTAACCGACAAAACACTGCATGACGGTTATATTGAATATACCCTGCTTTATGATATGATAGCAAACCGCATTACCATTGATGAAGTACGGGCAGAAAACGGCTGTCTTAGACTGATGAAAAATCTTATCTGGGAATATGACGCACTCCCTCACGCCCTGATTGCTGGTGGGACTGGTGGCGGTAAGACTTACTTTCTGCTGACGCTCATTGAAGCCTTACTGCATACCAACGCTGTCCTTTACATCTTAGACCCAAAGAACGCTGACCTTGCAGATTTGGGAACAGTCATGGGAAACGTGTACCACACCAAAGAAGAAATGATAGATTGCGTCAATTCCTTTTATGAGGGCATGGTACAACGAAGTGAGGAAATGAAGCAACACTCGAACTACAAGACAGGCGAAAACTACGCCTATCTGGGACTGCCACCCTGCTTTCTTATCTTTGATGAATATGTGGCTTTTTTTGAAATGCTGGGAACGAAAGAAAGCGTGAGCCTACTTAGCCAGTTAAAGAAAATCGTTATGCTGGGGCGACAAGCAGGTTATTTCCTTATCGTTGCCTGCCAGCGTCCAGACGCAAAGTATTTCTCGGACGGTATCAGAGATAACTTCAATTTCCGTGTAGGATTGGGGCGTATCAGCGAGTTAGGATATGGTATGCTGTTCGGTTCTGATGTGAAAAAGCAGTTTTTCCAGAAGCGTATCAAGGGTCGTGGCTATTGTGATGTAGGAACAAGCGTGATAAGCGAATTTTACACGCCCTTAGTCCCGAAAGGACATGATTTTTTGAAGACTATCGGTTCTCTTGCACAAGCAAGGCAGGACGGGACGGCGACGTGCGAAGCGAAAGGCGACGGCACGGACTAGCCGTTGCTGGTGTGGCGTAAGCCACGCCAGCAGGTAAAACCCCTCGGTATCTAACAGAGGGGTACGTTTGCAAATAGACAATAGACAAAAAACATAGGAAACATAAGGCTTCTGGCATGGTTTCCTAGCAAAAATCGGTTGTGAAGTCGCCCCTAAAAACTTCACACTTTACAGATTGGGGGTATGGTTCTGAATGAAGAACAATGGATAAAAGAATTACGGGAGAAACGGATTGCTTACGGTATCTCACAAGGCAGGCTGGCGGTGGCTTCTGGTATAACAAGGGAATATCTCAATAAGATAGAAAGCGGAAAAATGAAGCCGTCAAAGGAACTTCTGGAAACTCTGCATAAGGAACTGGCAAGGTTCAATCCAGAAGCACCGCTTACCATGTTGTTTGATTATGTAAAAATTCGTTTTCCCACGCTGGATATACAGCACATCATCAAAGATATATTAAAACTGAATATCAACTATATGCTCCATGAAGATTACGGACATTACAGCTATACGGAGCATTACTCTTTAGGGGACATCTTTATCTATACGTCGGCTGACGAAGAAAAAGGTGTCCTTTTAGAGTTAAAGGGGCGTGGTTGCAGGCAGTTTGAAAGTTACCTGTTGGCACAGCAAAGAAGCTGGTATGACTTCCTCATGGACGCACTCGTAGACGGTGGCGTGATGAAGCGTATCGACCTTGCTATCAACGACCATACGGGCATTTTGGATATTCCAGAGCTTGCGGAAAAATGCAGGAAACGGGAATATATCGGAAAGTCCAGAAGTTATAAGTTTTACCAGTCGGGCGAGCTTATCAAGCACAGAGAGGACGACAGAGAATATATGGGACGCACTCTTTATCTTGGTTCGCTGAAATCAGATGTATATTTCTGTATCTATGAAAAGGACTATGAGCAGTACGTCAAGTTGGGTACACCGCTTAATGAAGCCGACATTATCAACCGTTTTGAGATACGGCTTAGAAATGAGCGTGCCTATTATGCAGTACGAGATTTGCTGACCTATTATGACGCAGAACAGACCGCCTTTTCTATCATCAACCAGTATGTGCGGTTTGTTGATGAAGAACCAGACAAGCGAAAAAATGACTGGAAACTCAATGACCGCTGGGCTTGGTTTATCGGCGATAACAGACAGAGCTTGAAGCTGACGACAAAGCCAGAGCCTTACACCTTAGACCGTACATTGCGGTGGGTACAAAGGCAGGTAGCACCTACCTTGAAAATGCTGAAAAAGATTGATAAGGGAAACGGGACTGACTATATGGAAACGATTGAAAAGCAGGCAACTTTGAGTGAAAAGCATGAAATGATAATCAAACAGCAGACGACCCCTGCAAAAGATTTGGTGGAAAGTTAGGAGTGATAAAAAATGTGGGAATTAGTAAAAGACTTCCTGCTGGTATCTATGGGAATGGGTATCGGCGTAGTCTTGATGTGTATTTTGAGTATCGGCAAAGAAGCTGACTATGAAATGAAACAATTAGAAGAAAGCGAGGACAATTAAATGAATTTCGGACAAAATTTGTATCAATGGTTTTTATCAAATGCACAGAGCTTAGTGCTTATGGCGATTGTGGTTATCGGTATCTACTTAGGGTTCAAGCGTGAGTTTTCAAAACTTATTGGCTTCTTGGTAGTTGCCCTTATTGCTGTCGGCTTAGTATTCAACGCTGGCGGTGTGAAAGATGTACTGTTAGAGCTGTTCAATAAGATTATTGGTGCATAATGATTTTTATTGTAGAGCCTATATATGAATGGTATAATCTGAGTATGAAAACAATAAACTAAGGTTTATTGGATAAGGAGGGATATTATGAAATTGTGTATTGTATTATCTCCATACAAGGCTTAATGGAATAGACTTGCATGGAGTGAAATGTTATCCAGAGAGCCTTGCATTTTACTGAATTTCAAAATGTAAAGGAGAATGGACATGGAATATAAATATACAAAAATTGATTTAGAAAAATGGAATAGAGGTAAATTGTTTCAAAGTTACATTGATGATATGCGTATCGTTATGAGCTTAACCGTAGATATTGATGTAACAAATCTAATTGAATTTTCAAAAAGCCATGATTTGAAATTTTATCCAGCTATGATATGGGTTGTTTCAAAGGTCGTTAATGAACATGATGAGTTTAAATATAGTTGGGACAATAAAGGTAATTTAATTAAATGGGACTATATTTCCCCGTCCTATGCTGAATTTCATAAAGAAGATGAGAATTTCACAAAAATGGTTACAGATTTTTCTGATAGCATATTTGAATTTCATGAACGATTTATGTTAGATAGAGAGAAACATAAAATGGAACGTGCATTCGTAGCAAATCAACCTTTGAACTTTTTTGATGTATCTTGTTTGCCATGGGTAAAATACAATCATTTTGATGTTCATGTTTTTGACGAAGGGAAATTTCTTGCACCAGTTATTACTTGGGGTAAATACGAATTAGAGCGAGAAAGATATATAATGCCTCTTACAATGAATATACATCATGCCGTTGCAGATGGTTTTCATTTATCCAGATTTTTTAATGAAGTACAAGAATTGATAAACTCAATTTCATAATCTAATACCAGATATACACAAAGCAGTTAGTCTTAGGATTGACTGCTTTTTTCTTGCCAAAATTTCAGATTGGAGTGATGAAATGAACGATATTTTTAAGGATATGCAGGCAAAAGTCGGCTGTGAATACATTTCCGACCTGCCCTCTTACAAGCGTAAAGTGTGGCATGAAATGAAACGACTGAACCCTGCCGATTATGAAGAAAAACAGTTAGAAGATTTTTCAAAGTATGTGTTTGGTATGTCGTACCAGACCATAAAAGATGTGAGGAAACAACAGAAAGGACGTGAGGAACAATGCAGGAAACAAGGGTGCTGGTGGAAACGAGAGGAACAACTGGCGAAGAAACAATATCATACTGGTTTGACCTGCCGATAGATGTTGCCGAGTTTGAAGAAAAATTAGGTGTCGGTGCAGAAAGTGGGGATTACCGCATTATCGAAAAGGTACTGCCTTATGCTGATGAAGTCCACGAACACACCAGCGTGTATCAGCTCAACGAATTAGATTTTATGTACCGCCAGCTTTCAAGTGATATGCAGGAAGAATATGTATCACTACTTACCGTGTATGAGAATTTAGAAGCACTTTATATTTGCAGGAACGTGATTACCGTTTATCCCGACTGCAAAAGCATGATTGATGTTGCAAGGCAAAAGCTGATGAACGACCCGACATTCAAACATTTATCCGAGGACTGTCAAGAATACTATTTTGACTTTGAAGCCTATGCTTCTCACTTGCAGGAACACGGAAAATTTTTAGTAACGGAACACGGTATCTTTGAACTGCCAGAGTAGGAAATGAGGTGGTGCTTATGATTGATGATATGGCGGTTTATATTGCTAATCTTGGCAGATACAATGAGGGATATTTAGTCGGTGCGTGGTTCACTTTCCCTATTGACGAGGAAGATGTAAAAGAAAAAATCGGCTTGA
This sequence comes from Clostridioides difficile ATCC 9689 = DSM 1296, assembly GCF_001077535.1. Lineage (GTDB taxonomy): Bacteria > Bacillota > Clostridia > Peptostreptococcales > Peptostreptococcaceae > Clostridioides > Clostridioides difficile. Next base: position 3,777,185 of record NZ_CP011968.1, on the reverse strand, counting down.
ATGAACAGTACGAAGAATACGCTGTCCATGATACCGACAACTTTCCTATCGACATAGGGGAATATGTTTCCATTGAAGAACTCAATGAAATGTATGAAATGATAGAGGAACTTCCCGACTATATCGTAGAGTGTCTGGACGAATTTATCAGCCACTATGGGACGCTGGAAGAAGTCGTGGAACATAAGGACGATATTTATTTTTATCCCGATTGTGAAACCATGACAGATGTTGCCTACTACTACATAGACGAATTGAACGCACTTGGGGACATTCCAGCTAACTTACAGAACTATATTGACTATGAAGCCTACGGGCGAGATTTGGATATGGGTGGTCGATTCATTGAAACAAGCCGAGGTATCTGTGAGATACCATATTAACGCTGGAAGATCAGCAACAAGCATTGTTGCTACTGACAGCGTATTTCTCTTTAAGGGACAGTCTGAAAATGGCTGTCCTTTTCTCTTTGAAGAACTTACGAAAGGGGCTGAAAGAACTTGAAAAAGATTAAAAGCTACACGGGTATCTGGAACGTGGAAAAAGTCTTATATGCAATCAATGACTTTAACTTACCCTTTCCCGTTACCTTTACACAGATTACATGGTTTGTGATTACGGAATTTATCATCATTCTGTTTGGGGATATGCCCCCACTTTCCATGATTGAGGGAGCATTTCTCAAATACTTCGGTATTCCCGTTGCTCTCACTTGGTTTATGTCGCAGAAAACCTTTGACGGAAAGAAGCCGTACAGCTTTTTGAAATCACAGATAACCTATGCCTTGCGACCTAAAATCACTTATGCAGGAAAAGCCGTAAAACTGCATAAGCAGATATTGAATGAAACAATCACGGCAGTAAGGAGTGTGAACTATGTTCCCGATAAAATATATTGACAATAACCTTGTCTGGAACAAGGACAATGAGGTGTTCGCCTACTATGAGCTGATACCGTACAACTATTCTTTTCTATCCGCAGAGCAGAAATTTATCGTGCATGACAGTTTTCGACAGCTAATCGCACAGTCCCGTGAGGGAAAAATTCATGCGTTGCAGATTGCCACAGAAAGCTCCATTAGAAGTATGCAGGAGCAGTCAAAGAAACTGGTAACAGGCAAACTTCGTGAGGTGGCAGTCCAAAAAATAGACGAACAGACCGAAGCGTTAGTATCAATGATTGGGGACAATCAAGTGGACTACCGCTTTTTTCTTGGCTTTAAGCTCATGGTTACGGAAGAACAGCTCAATCTGAAGAACATCAAAAAATCGGCATGGCTGACGTTCAAGGAATTTCTTCATGAAGTGAACCACACGCTGATGAATGATTTTGTTTCCATGCCGAATGATGAAATCAACCGTTACATGAAAATGGAAAAGTTACTGGAAAATAAAATCTCCCGTCGCTTTAAGGTGCGTCGCTTGGAAATCCATGATTTTGGGTATCTCATGGAACATCTTTACGGCAGGGACGGTATCGCCTATGAAGATTATGAGTACCAGCTACCAAAGAAGAAATTGAAGAAAGAAACGCTGATAAAATACTACGACCTTATCCGTCCGACAAGGTGTGTGATTGAGGAAAGCCAGCGGTATTTACGATTGGAACATGAGGACAAGGAAAGCTATGTGTCCTATTTTACCGTCAATGTAATTGTCGGGGAGTTGGATTTTCCGTCCTCTGAAATCTTCTATTTCCAGCAACAGCAATTCACATTCCCCGTTGATACTTCTATGAATGTAGAAATCGTGGAGAACCGTAAGGCATTAACGACAGTCCGCAACAAGAAAAAGGAATTGAAAGATTTGGATAATCACGCCTATCAAGCAGGAAGTGAAACCAGCTCAAATGTGGTGGACGCTTTAGACAGCGTGGACGAGCTGGAAACCGATTTAGACCAGAGCAAAGAAAGTATGTATAAGTTAAGCTACGTCATACGGGTGTCTGCACCCGATCTTGACGAGCTGAAACGCCGTTGTGATGAAGTCAAGGACTTTTACGACGACCTCAATGTAAAACTGGTGCGTCCTGCTGGCGATATGTTGGGACTTCATTCTGAATTTTTACCTGCCAGCAAGCGATATATCAATGACTATGTGCAGTATGTAAAGTCAGACTTCTTGGCTGGGCTTGGTTTTGGTGCGACCCAGCAGTTAGGGGAAAACACGGGTATCTATATGGGCTATTCCGTTGATACGGGAAGAAATGTGTACCTGCAACCGTCTTTAGCTTCGCAGGGAGTAAAAGGCACAGTTACTAATGCCCTTGCTTCTGCTTTTGTGGGAAGTCTTGGCGGTGGAAAGTCATTCTGCAACAATCTACTTGTATATTATGCGGTGCTGTTTGGCGGTCAAGCACTTCTGTTAGACCCTAAAAGTGAGCGTGGCAACTGGAAAGAAACGCTCCCAGAGATAGCCCATGAAATCAATATCGTAAACCTTACCAGCGACAAGGACAATGCAGGACTTCTTGACCCATTTGTGATTATGAAGAATGTGAAAGACGCTGAAAGTCTGGCAATCGACATCTTAACATTCCTTACGGGTATTTCCTCTAGGGACGGCGAAAAATTCCCCGTGTTACGAAAAGCGGTGCGTTCTGTTACCCAGAGTGAAAATAGAGGACTGTTACACGTTATTGAGGAATTGAGAAAAGAAGATACCGCTATCTCACGCAATATCGCAGACCATATCGACAGCTTCACGGACTACGACTTTGCACACCTGCTGTTTTCAGACGGGACGGTAGAAAATGCTATAAGCCTTGATAACCAGCTCAATATCATTCAAGTAGCAGACCTTGTACTGCCAGATAAAGATACCACTTTTGAGGAATACACGACCATTGAATTATTGTCGGTGTCTATGCTGATTGTGATTAGTACCTTTGCCCTTGATTTTATCCATTCGGACAGAAGCATTTTTAAGATTGTAGATTTGGACGAAGCGTGGGCGTTCTTAAATGTGGCACAAGGCGAAACCCTATCAAATAAGCTGGTTCGTGCTGGACGAGCTATGCAGGCAGGCGTTTATTTCGTTACCCAGTCTGCCTATGACGTGTCAAAGGAAAGTCTGAAAAACAATATCGGTTTGAAGTTTGCATTTCGTTCTACTGACATCAACGAGATAAAGCAGACCTTAGAATTTTTCGGTATCGACAAGGACGACGAAAACAACCAGAAACGCTTGCGTGATTTGGAGAACGGACAATGTTTATTGCAGGACTTATACGGGCGTGTCGGTGTGGTGCAGATACACCCAGTCTTTGAAGAATTACTACACGCCTTTGATACTAGACCGCCCGTACAGAGAAATGAGGTGGAGTGATGAAAGAAAGGATACAGAGTGCGTTCACAAAAAGGAAGATACTTCACTTTCTCAAAATGGCTCTGTTCGTGGTGGCACTTTCCCTTATCCTGCTTTCACTTCTGGGGACGGTGGCTCATGCGACGGGGCTTGTGGACGATACCATAAACGCAGAAAATCTATATTCAAAATATCCGCTTTCCAACTACCAGCTTGATTTTTTCGTCGATAATAGCTGGTCGTGGCTTCCGTGGAACTGGCTGGACGGTATCGGAAAATCGGTACAGTACGGGCTTTACTGCATTACCAACTTTGTCTGGACGATAAGCCTTTATTTAAGCAATGCAACTGGCTATGTGGTGCAGGAAGCCTATAAACTTGATTTTATTAACGATATGGCAGACAGTATCGGAAAAAGCATACAGACCCTTGCAGGCGTTACCGAGAACGGCTTTTCTTCTACGGGCTTCTATGTTGGTTTCCTGCTTCTTATTATCTTAGTGGTGGGAATGTATGTTGCCTATACGGGACTGATAAAACGGGAAACCAGCAAGGCACTTCACGCTGTTATCAACTTTGTGGTGGTGTTCGTGTTGTCCGCTTCGTTTATTGCCTACGCTCCCGACTACATCAAGAAGATAAATGAATTTTCATCAGACATCAGTACCGCTTCGCTTGATTTGGGAACAAAAATCATGCTCCCCAACTCTGACAGCGAGGGCAAGGACAGCGTAGACTTGATACGGGACAGCCTATTTTCTATTCAAGTACAACAGCCGTGGCTACTCTTACAGTTTGGAAACAGCAACGCAGAGGAAATCGGGACAGACCGTGTCGAAGCTCTCGTATCGGCAAGTCCAGAGGACGAGGACGGAAAGACCAGAGAAGAAGTCGTGAAAACAGAAATCGAGGACAACGACAACAACAATCTGACGATACCGCAGGTGGTAAACCGTTTAGGTATGGTGTTCTTCCTCTTGTTCTTTAATCTTGGTATTACGATATTTGTATTCTTGCTTACGGGTATGATGTTGTTCAGCCAGATACTTTTTATTATCTTCGCTATGTTTTTACCTATCAGCTTTCTACTTTCCATGATACCGAGCTATGAAAGCATGGCAAAGCAGGCAATCGTGAGGGTATTTAATACCATAATGACACGGGCAGGAATAACGCTCATTATAACGGTTGCGTTTAGCATTTCCAGTATGTTTTATAACATATCCACGGACTATCCGTTTTTCATGGTGGCGTTCTTGCAGATAGTATGTTTCGCTGGTATCTATATGAAGCTGGGCGACTTAATGAGTATGTTTTCTCTCAACGCTGGCGACAGTCAAAGCATGGGACGCAGGATATTCCGCAGACCGTATCTGTTCATGCGACATCGGGCTAGGCGTATGGAACACCGTATTGCAAGGGCTGTAAGTGCTGGCGGTATTTCGGGCGGTGTGGCTGGTGCGGTAGCTGGAAGTGCCGTTGCTGGCAAGAGATCCGAAAGAAAAAATACGGCTTCTAAAGAAAATCGGGGCAATACCACTTCCAGTATGGGACAGCGTGCAGGCTCAAAGGTGGGTGCTGTCTTAGATACGAAAAATAAAGTGAAAGACAAGGCAAACGCTGTCAAAGAGAATATCAAGGATATGCCCACACAGACCGCTTATGCGGTGTATTCCGCAAAGGAAAAGGCAAAGTCCAGCGTGTCTGATTTCAAGCGTGGTATGGTGCAGGAACAGCAGTCCAGACAGACGGGACGCTTGGAAAAGCAGGAACAGCATAAGAAAAGTATCGCTGTCAAGCGTATGGAGCTTCAAAAGGCACAAGAAGCAAGGCAGGCACAGCGAAAGGCTGACGGATCAGCGACAACGGGAGCTACCCGTCCCCATGAGCGACCAGCCACAGCTTCAACCGTTTCAAAGACGGGTGCGGAAAAAATGCAGGAAGTCAAACGCCCTGCCACAACTCCGACTACGAAAGCAAGCGAACCAGTTAAGACAAGCGGTGTCAAAGAACGTCCGCTATCTTCTAGTACTCCTGACGGGAAAGCGACCCAATCGACATATAGGCAGAATGTAGAAAAAGTTACCGTGTCAAAGGAAACACGCCAGAATTACACCAAAGACCGTAGGACAAAGGTTCAGCAGACCCAGACTGTCCAGAAGAACCAGCAGACCACAGAGAAAATCCGTAATCTTGTAACGAAGAAAGGACAGAAGAAAAAATGAAACTGAAACATATCGCTATCATTGGAAGTCTGTTTCCTATTCTCTTTTCTCTGGTGCTTTTCTTTGGGGTGCTGATTAGTGCGGACAGCGACGACGAAAACAGCAACTTTTCTTCTGGCATTACGGGTATGAACTTATCCGCAGAAGTTTTGAAACATCAGCCTATGGTAGAAAAATACGCCAGAGAAAACGGTATCTCCGAGTACGTCAATGTACTACTGGCTATCATTCAAGTAGAAAGTGGCGGTACGGCAGAAGATGTTATGCAGAGTTCAGAAAGTCTTGGTTTACCGCCTAGTTCCTTAGATACGGAAAGCTCAATCAAGCAGGGGTGTAAGTATTTTGCGTCCCTGCTTTCTTCCTGCAAAAATCAAGATATCGACGATTTGAATGTAGCGATACAGTCCTATAACTATGGCGGTGGCTATGTGGGCTATGTGGCAGGAAACGGAAAGAAACACACTTTTAATCTTGCAGAGAGCTTCGCCCGTGAGAAATCGGGTGGAAAGAAAGTAACCTATACCAACCCGATAGCCGTTGCGAAGAACGGAGGCTGGCGGTATGGCTATGGAGATATGTTCTATGTGGAATTAGTCAATCAGTATTTAACTGTTCCGCAGGTATCGGGAGAGCTGGCACAAAAGGTAATGAATGAAGCGTTGAAATATCAAGGGTGGAAATATGTGTTTGGTGGTTCTTCTCCAACCACTTCCTTTGACTGTTCGGGACTGACGCAATGGTGCTATGGAAAAGCTGGTATCTCCTTACCGAGAACGGCACAAGCCCAGTATGACGCTACCCAACATCTTCCACTCTCGCAGGCAAAGGCTGGCGATTTGGTATTTTTCCATTCCACCTATAACGCTGGTTCGTATGTAACCCACGTCGGTATCTATGTGGGAAATAATCAGATGTACCATGCAGGCGACCCGATAGGATATACAGACCTAAGTAGTAGTTACTGGCAACAGCACTTAATCGGTGCAGGACGAGTAAAACAATAGAAAGGACTTGAAAAATATGTTTAAGAAGAATAAGAAACAGACAGAAAATGTCAAAGAAAAAAAGGTACGTACTGTCAAGGTAGGCACACATAAGAAAACCGTGATTGCATTGTGGGTGGTGCTTATTGCAAGCGTGAGCTTTGGAGTATATAAGAATTTTACCGCTATTGACCAGCACACGACCCATGAAAAAGAAGTGATTGAGCTTCGCTTGCAGGACACCAACGGGATAGAAAATTTCGTGAAGAATTTTGCAAAGTCCTATTACACATGGAGTAACAGCAAAGAAGCGATTGACGCAAGGACGCAGGCAATCAGCGGTTATCTGACAAAGGAATTGCAGGACTTGAATATGGATACCATTAGAACGGATATACCGACCAGCTCTGCCATTACAGATGTGATTGTATGGAGCATTGAACAGTCTGGAACGGACACTTTTTCCGCTACCTACGAAGTAGATCAGCAGATAAAAGAGGGGGAACAGACAACAGCGGTTAAGGCAACCTATACCGTAAAAGTTCATGTGGACGCTGGCGGGAATATGGTAATTATTCAGAACCCTACCCTTGCACCAGCAATCGAGAAATCAGACTATGAACCAAAGACACCAGAAGCAGACGCAAGTGTAGACGCGGATACCATAAATGACGCTACTGCATTTCTGGAAACTTTCTTTAAGCTATACCCAACAGCCACAGAAAAGGAGCTTGCTTACTATGTGTCTGGAAATGTGCTTGAGTCTATCGGCAGGGACTACCTCTATTCTGAATTGGTAAACCCTATCTTTACGGTTGATGGGGACAATGTGAAAGTCAAGGTTGCCGTGAAATTCATTGATAATCAGACAAAGGCAACACAGGTATCGCAGTTTGAATTAGTGCTACATAAGGAGAGCAATTGGAAGATTATAGGATAATTATTGAAAGCGTGCATTTCTTTAGGAATTTGCACGCTTTTGTTAAGAGCATTATTCTTTATATTTATGAAAGACATCTTAAACAAAGTATTAATGGCTTCGCAAAATTTTTTTCTTAATATATTTGGATTAGAAAAAGCGCATCTTAATTGTAGACTTACTATACATATGAATTATGCCAGTCAACGTATTTAAAATTTATGTTGTTTTATTTTGTTGTAAATCGCAAGAATAGATAAGAGTAATCAATGGTGAAGGGGAATTATTAAAAATACTATTGGTTTCTTCTGTCCCGTTCCAATTTGCGCATTGTATTTTTTCATAAATTACAGAGTGGTCAATTATGTAGTTCAGATATTCCATACAAACTAATTGTATTGTTTTTACACTCGGTTTCCATACTGCCACTTTTGTCATTCTATCACTCATAATACAAATATTATTATGAGCAACTTTTCTAAGTAGTTCATTTAAATTTGATACATGGTCAAGGTGAAAATCAAGAAGAAGTTTGTCAGCACTCATATGTGTCAAGGGGAAATGCCTATTTATGTGCGAGAGCGCTATGAGAAAATGCTTGCCGTATCCATCCGTGCTCCAAATTTAGAAGGAATGGTTGAAAACTTTGATAAGGATTTATCTCGCCCTAACGAGACGGATTTGATCGAGCTGAAAAATGCCATATCAAAGTAAATTGCAAGAAAAAAGCAAGAATATAAATATAGCATTTTCAGAACACTGTGTTAAAATATTATTACTTATACTTATAAAGGAGGGGATGTTTCGTGTCAAAAGCAACACTATTTGATAGTCGTATCAAAAAATACGCATACTGTAGAACATCAGAAATTTATCGAGACATTGGCTCATCTCCGGATGGTTTATCCATTGAGCAAATCGGTTCAATGCGGGAGAAATACGGAGCGAACAGCTTCAATGGGCGGAAAAATGATACGACGATGCAACGGTTGAGACGGGCATTTATTAACCCGTTTCATGTGATTCTTTTTGTTCTGGGCATTGTTTCTCTTGTTACGGATGTTTTCGTAGCATCCAATTTTGCGAGAAATGCTACTACCGCCATTATCATCTTTTCCATGATCGTAATTAGTGGCGTAATTCGTCTGATTCAGGAGCTGCGAGCAAAGAGCGCTGCTGCTCAGCTTGATCGCCTAGTTCATGAAAGCGTCACAGTGAGGCGTGATGGAAAGTTAATAGAGATTCCTGGCGAAGAATTAGTGGTAGGGGATATTGTACTATTCTCTGCAGGTGATCGTGTTCCGGCGGATATCAGATTGACGAAGATTACGGATCTCTTTATCTCTCAGGCTGCGATTACTGGCGAGAGCGCCATCATTGAAAAGAGCTGCCGAAAACTCAGTTACGGAGAGCAGGATACACTGACTCAGCTTGAAAACCTCGCTTTTATGGCAACCACAGTCATCAGTGGAAAAGGGGAAGGCATTGTACTGGCAGTAGGCAAAGATACCCTGTATGGAGGATTTACCAAACCGGATTCTGATGATAAAAATTCCTTTAAAAAAGGAGCCGATTCCATCGCCTGGGTGATGATACGTTTTATGGCGATATTAGTTCCCATTGTATTTATATTACTGGGGATTACTGATGGAAAATGGATGGAATCTTTTGCTTTCGCCCTGTCAGTTGCTGTAGGTCTGATGCCGGAAATGCTTCCTATGGTTATTACAGCCTGCCTTGCCAAAGGAAGTCTTGCTATGAGCAAAAAGCAGACCATTATCAAGGATATTAATGCCATGCAGAGCTTTGGTAGCATGGATGTGCTTTGTATGGATAAAACAGGAACACTTACCAATGAAAGCATCCTGCTGGAATATTATATGGATATTTTTGGAAATGAAAATGCAGAGGTTCTTGATCTTGCTTATCTGAATAGCTGCTATCATTCTGGTGTCTGCAATACCATTGATAATGCCATTCTTGCCTGCAATACCATGCCAGGGCGGGAAGCCCATTACGCAAATCTTCTGACAAAATTCCAAAAAGCTGATGAAATTCCCTTTGACTATGCTCGTAAGTTTGTCAGTACACTTGTACAGGATAGCAATGGGAATAGTCAGCTTATTATGAAAGGTGATATTGAACATATATTCTCACGCTGCAACCATGTAGAATATCGTGGAAAACTTCTCCCCATGGGGCAGGATGCGAGACAGAGTGTATCTTCTGTAGTAGGTGAAATGTTACAGGACGGAATGAAGGTCATTGCGGTGGCACGAAAAAATGTGGGAGCGCAAAAGAAAATAACTCCTGATGACGAATGGGGCATGACTCTAGTTGGCTATCTATCCTTCTTTGATGCACCAAAGCAGACAGCAAAGGAGTCTGTAACTGCACTCAAAAGATTAAAAGTTATCCCTAAGATTCTGACAGGGGACCAGGCAGCGATTGCTGTGTCTGTTTGCCGCCGGGTGGGTATTTATACAGAGCGTATCTTAACTGGTACTCAACTGGATGAAATGACAGACTGTGAACTTAAAAAGGCTGTGGAACATACTCATGTTTTTGCAGAGCTTACTCCGGGACATAAGGTGCGTCTTGTCTCTGCTATGCAGGATAATGGTCATTCCGTGGGATTTCTTGGTGATGGAGTCAACGACATTCCGGCACTGAATGAAGCAAATGTGGGAATCTCTGTAGATACGGCAGTGGACGCAGCAAAAGATGCTGCCGATGTGGTTTTGCTGCAAAAGGACTTGAATGTTTTGGAGCAAGGTGTAATGGAGGGGCGAAAAACTTTTACCAATATGCTGAAATATATTAAAATCACCGCTAGCTCTAACTTTGGAAATATTTTTTCCATCATTTGTGCCAGTGCCTTTTTACCGTTCCTGCCTATGACTTCAATTCAGATTCTGCTTTTGAATCTGCTGTATGATACGTTGTGTATTGTGCTTCCTTGGGACAATGTAGATGAGGAAGAGATGCTGTCCCCAAGAGACTGGTCCGGCAAAACACTGAGACAGTTTATGCTGTCTTTCGGACCGATCAGTTCTCTGTTTGATATTGTCACCTTCCTATTTTTGTATTATTTCCTATGTCCGATGCTATGTGGAGGGGCAACCTATCTGCAGCTTACAGATCCTTCCCTGCAACTTCAGTATGTAGCACTGTTTCAGACTGGATGGTTTTTGGAATCTATGTGGACACAGGTTTTGATTTTACATTTTCTGCGAACTTCCAAGATTCCTTTTTTCCAGAGCAGGGCATCTGCACCGGTCATTTCTATAACTCTAGTGGGGATTATTGCTTTTACTTCCCTTACATTTGTCGGCGGTGCGTCGTTGTTTGGACTGACGAAATTACCTCTTTGGTATTTCGTATTTTTACTGCTGGTGGTATCTCTCTATATGCTGCTGAATTCAGTAGCCAAATATTTTTATAAGAAAAAATATCAAGAGTTGATTTAAGAGGAGGCATTCATGATGAAAAAGAATATTAGTTATATTCCGATGGATTCGGCTCTTGAAATCTGGCTATTAGAAAAACTACTAAGAGATCCACCGGACAGTGATTGTGCGAAGGATTTACTTTCTGGTATTCAGGAGATGATTCGTGGAGAGGTATCTTCGTTATTGTTAGGAGCATCAGAAGAAAGCGATTGGCCAGTGGGTACTCTGTCAGATAGAATCCTGGCAGGGGATCTGGAAATTTATCCAAGAGGCAGAAAAGTACTGATAAAAGGTTCTGAAGTCAACCTGACTCCAAAGGAATTTGATATTTTGTACTTTCTTGTCCAGAACAAAGGTGAAGTTTTTACAAAGGAACAGATTTATCGTGCCGTATGGGAGGAAGATTATATTCTGGATAACAGCAACATTATGGCTTTTATCCGGAAGTTGCGAAAAAAGATTGAACCTGCTCCGGATTGTCCCACATATATTTTGACCATCTGGGGTATTGGATACAAATTTAATGATCAGATATGACAAAGACGGACTAAGACCATTTTCGGTTTCAGTCCGTCTATTTTCTTACCAAATCGCAAGAAAATCGCAAGACTTTAGCCATAGGATTGTATTTGGATTTTTTATATACTGTTAGTAGTTAAAGGGAGGTGTTTCATATGTTTTACACAGATTTTATTTTGAGAATTGCCCTCTCCTTAACACTTGGATTTCTTATTGGATTAGAACGGCAATTGACTGGTCATCCTGCAGGTATTCGTATCAATGTGTTAATCTGCATGGGTACAAGTTTCTTTACCTTGTTTCCTATGCTCTACGGTTCGGATCAGGTATTCCGTGTCGGAAGCAGTATTATATCCGGTGTTGGTTTTTTATGCAGTGGTGTTATTTTCAAGGACAGAGGGACAGTACGTGGAATGAATACCGCTGCCACCTTATGGTGTACTGCAGCGATTGGAATTCTTGCAAGTACGGGAATGTATGCAATGGCGATCACCGCCGCTACTATTTTAATTGGTTCCAACCTGATTCTACGTCCCTTTGCAAGAAAGTTTCACCCAATTACTTCCAGTGATGAATCTGAAAAGCAGTATCGTATTTCGGTTACATGTCAGGAAAAGGCAGAGCAGGATATACGCTTATTGCTGATTAACAGCAATTCCTGTAAGACGCTCTTTTTGAACAATCTGGAAAGCGGTGATGTGGTTGGTGACAAGGTTGAGATTGTCGCAGAATACTGTTCTGTCGGAAAATCCAAAAACAATATTTTAGAAGGAATCGTTGGGCAGGTATTGGTAATTCCGGAAGTGATTAGTGCTGGTTGGGAGGTGTTGTGAGTGAGGAGAGAAATCGAAGATTTGAAACGAGCAATTCTTTTTGCTTTCTACCCTGTATTTACAATCTTATGTAGCTATTTGGGTTGGAATTTCTTTGAACAAAGAATGGTAATCTTTAAGATATGGTATCAGGTGAGTATTGTGATCTGGTTTATTCTTGCTGTTACTATTATTGTGCTCTTCATTAAACTTCTGAAGCTGACAAAACTAAGAAACAGGTTTAAGCATTGAAAGGAGGAACAAACGATGGATTTTACATGTATCTTTTTTGGAATTTTATTTACTCTTGCAGGCTTTTGGTTGGCCTTTGGAAAAGGATATCGTCATCTTTCCCTGTGGAAAAATATGCCGCAGGAGGAGAAAGATAAAATTAATATTGTCCCGCTTTGTCGTAATGTTGGAGAAATGATTGCGTTAAATGGGATTATATTCTTAATGAAAGGATTTTTGCCGGGATTTTCAAACCACTGGTTTGTATTTGCAATAATCGCATGGCTGATTGTTGCCGGCTTTGATGTCTGGTATATCGAAAAAAGTGTCCGCTATCGCAACCAATAATCCACATTGAGGTTTCACATAGATATTTTTTTAAGATTGTGAGGTGAAAGACATGGACTCTGATGTCAGTCCACGAAGGCAGAGAATATTATATGAGAATTTGGAGATTCCGTGTCGCTCATATAATATTCCTTGCCCCTATGAAAATTCAAGGAGGTAAGACCAATGAACAAAAAAGAAAATCGTATGGCTATTCGTCAGACTGTAGAAAAAGCAGTCATCCGTGACGAACAGAACCGCCGCATTCAATTTGCGGCAACCAATCCTATTAAAGAAGTTTTAAAAAAACTTCATACCACACTTCGTGGCTTAGAAGTAGATGAAGTATCCGTAAGTCGTGCTAAATATGGTACCAATAAAGTCACTCATGAAAAAAAGAAATCTCTGGCAAAACGACTGGTTGGCGCATTTATCAATCCATTTACCGCCATTTTATTTTGTCTGGCTTTAGTATCCACAATTACAGATATGATTTTTCCGTATTTTTCTCTGTTTGGCAGTGTGCCAGAGGACTTTGATTCCCTGACTGTTGTAATCATTTTAACAATGGTATTCATTTCCGGTACGCTTCGTTTTGTACAGGAATCCAGAAGCGGAAATGCAGCAGAGAAATTGTTAGCCATGATTACGACCACTTGTACAGTTACTCGTAGAAACTATGAAAAAAAAGAACTTCCTATGGATGATTTGGTGGTGGGAGATATTGTGCATCTTTCTGCTGGAGATATGATTCCGGCGGATGTTCGTATTTTGGATGCGAAGGATTTGTTTGTCAGTCAGGCAAGTCTTACTGGTGAGAGTGAACCTATTGAAAAAACACCCAATGTAAGTGCTCAGAAAGAAAGCGTGACTGATTACACAAACATTGCTTTTATGGGGAGTAATGTAATTTCTGGTAGCGCAACAGCTGTTGTTGTTTGTGTTGGCGATCATACTCTGTTTGGCTCTATGGCGTCCGCAGTTGCTGGAGAAGCGGTTGAAACAAGCTTTACCAAGGGTGTCAATGCCGTTTCTTGGGTATTGATTCGTTTTATGCTCATTATGGTTCCGCTGGTGTTCTTTGTCAATGGTATCACCAAGGGCGATTGGTTGGCGGCCTTCTTATTCGGCGTTTCTATTGCTGTTGGTTTGACACCAGAAATGTTGCCGATGATTGTAACAACCTGTCTTGCGAAAGGCGCTGTTTCCATGAGCAAGAAGCAGACAATCGTTAAAAACCTCAATTCCATTCAGAACTTCGGTGCTATTGATATTCTCTGTACTGACAAGACTGGCACGCTGACCCAGGATAAGGTTGTGCTGGAATACCATCTGAATGTAAATGGCGAGGACGATACGCGAGTACTGCGTCACGCTTACCTCAATAGTTACTTCCAGACTGGCTATAAAAACCTGATGGATTTGGCAATTATCCATAAGACGGAGGAAGAGGAAGCCGCAGATTCGCGTCTCATTGACCTGTCTGAAAACTATGTGAAAGTAGATGAGATTCCTTTTGACTTCACACGTCGTCGTCTGACTACAGTGGTACAGGATAATAAGGGTAAGACCCAGATGGTAACAAAAGGTGCTGTGGAAGAAATGCTCTCTATTTGTGCGTTTGCAGAGTGTAATGGAGGAGTGCAGCCTCTGACTGATGACGTTCGTTACAGAATTCTGGAGACAGTGGACAATCTTAACGATAAGGGATTCCGCGTACTAGCTATTGCACAGAAGAGTAATCCTTCCCCAATCGGCGCATTTGGTGTTAAAGATGAGTGTGATATGGTACTGATTGGATATCTGGCATTCCTTGATCCTCCAAAAGAATCTACTGCGGATGCTATTAAAGCTCTGAAAGACCATGGTGTTATAACCAAAATTTTGACAGGTGACAACGACAAAGTGACTCGAACTATCTGCAAGCAGGTGGGATTAGAGGTTCGCAATATGCTTCTCGGTTCTGATTTGGAACAAATGGGCGATGCAGAGCTTGCAAGAGTGGCAGAGTCTACAGATGTATTTGCAAAGCTAACCCCTGATCAGAAAGCCCGTGTGGTTTCTGTTCTCCGTGAAAATGGTCATACGGTCGGTTTCATGGGTGACGGTATTAATGATGCTGCAGCTATGAAAGCCGCCGATATTGGTATTTCGGTGGATACCGCCGTGGACGTGGCAAAAGAATCTGCTGACATTATTCTATTGGAAAAAGATCTGATGGTTTTGGAACAGGGTATTATTGAGGGACGAAAGACATATGCCAACATGATCAAGTACATTAAAATGACTGCTTCATCCAACTTCGGCAATATGTTCTCAGTGCTTGCTGCATCTGCTTTGCTACCTTTCTTACCAATGATGAGTGTTCATCTTATATTTCTAAACTTAATTTATGATTTATCCTGTACTGCAATTCCTTGGGATAATGTGGATGAGGAGTTTATTACCAAACCTCGTAAATGGGACGCTTCCAGTGTTGGAAGTTTTATGATCTGGATTGGACCAACCAGTTCTATCTTTGATTTTACAACCTATATTTTTATGTACTTTGTATTTTGTCCATTGTTCGTATCGAATGGTGTATTATTTAATGATTTGCCTGCTCATTTCAGCGGTGCAGAACTGGCAATGCTTCAGGCACAGTATATCGGGATGTTCCAAGCAGGGTGGTTCGTGGAATCTATGTGGAGCCAGACATTAGTCATTCACATGATTCGTACTCCAAAGCTACCTTTTGTTCAGAGTCGTGCATCAGCTCCGGTGACTTTGCTAACAATGACTGGAATTATAGTTCTGACCATTATTCCGTTTACTGTGTTTGGAACTATGCTTGGATTTGTTGCATTGCCTGCAGCATACTTTGCTTATCTGATTCCATGTATTCTGCTGTATATGACTTTGGCAACAAGTTTAAAAAAAGCCTATGTCCGTCATTTCGGAGAACTGCTTTAAGGAGGTGGAATGATGAACTGGAAAGAACTTTGGATGACCCTTTTTGGAACTACCGAATGGCTTGGTCTTAATATCGGCTTTTGGGTGGCTATGGCAGTTGTGTTGCTGATTGTTATTGTAATGAATGTAGTATTTTGGTCCATGAAACCAAAAAAAGACACAAAAGAGTCTTATAAATAAGATATCAGTATGAATGAATCAAGGGAGATGCACAGTTTTTTATTGTGGAATCTCCCTATCATATCAAGGCGCATTCAATTGTGGCAATTTAGTAGTAAAGTATGTGTTTTTTTATCATTGAATTACCTATAAATGCTGTATATAAGTGGATAATTGTAATTTCGATATAAAAATTATGGTACTTAAAAGAAATTTCGTTTTTTATTGTTTGTTTACGCGTCTATAACGAAATCGTGAAATAATATTCAAAGGTAGATTTTATTATGGAATGTATGTCTGTAGAAGAAGCTTCGATAAAATGAGGAGATATCTGAAAGAAGGATAAAAAAATTATGTAATGGAAACAGAATCCCAAATCTATTGTAACAACAATGACAGGTAATGAATGGTTACGTAGATTGATAATTCCTATTCAAATTATTATCTATCTTATATTGAGTGGTGTTTTGTAATTACATTTTTATACAAAAAGAATATGTTGAACGCACAATGATAAATATTTTGTATTCCCCAACTAATAGAATAAAGTTTTTGCTTGGAAAGTATGTTATATAGGCATTATGGTTTGTAATGATCACGTTGACAGATTATACCGCTATATATGAAGTCAAAGAACTTAAATCATTTACAAGTGAGATAATCTATCTAAGTCTAAAAAACTGGATTTCTCAATCTATTGTCAATGAGTCCATTACTTATTATTTGTGTTTTGCAAAGAAATGTTTTCTACTCTAGTTTACTTTTTAGTTACTAAATATCGGGAATTGGTTTTGTTGGACTATATTGATCTGAAAGTATACAAAATATTATTCCGTGGTCTGCTGTAACCCCTATAAGTTTATTAGATGCACAAGGATTGCTACCTTATATTTCAATTCTACTTTGTTATTTTGCAAGACTGATTATAAATACATACTGCTTTAGAGGGTTTAGTTTAGTTCTTTTTGAACTTTTGAATAAGACGACGGTTATATAGCCGCCGTTTTATTTTTGCCTAACGTTGGACAAATTACTGGATGGTCTTGTTTTATCGGCTCTAGGGGTAGCCGTATGAAACACTTACATATTCAACAACTTTCGACCATCGGTAGTTCATTAAAAAAACATTTAAATTCTACGGAACATAATGCTCCTATATGTGGTTTTTTACAGCATATAACAGGAATAATTTGTTTAGCACAAGATCAGTACGTCTGTATTGCCCTTGTGCTTTTTTACTGCATAAAACTTTTTCAAAAAATTTTTGCGGTTGGGTATCAAATCCCACCTTTCATGGTGAGTGTTAGTGCGAAAAGAGGTAGAAGTCTTTTCGCTTTAGCAACTTTCGCTGGAAAGGGGGTGAGATTATGAAACCATCTTCTTTCGAGGGCGCTATCAGACTTCAATTTGATTGTCTAGCTCGCAAGGTTGTAGGACGAACTGTAAAGAACTATGACCGAGAGCTTGGCAGACGTGCAAGACGTGAAACGCCGTTCTGTGATTTATCTGAAATGGAGTTAAACCAGATCGGTGCCATGGACGAATATTGCGTTGAGTTTACGTCATTTGATGTATTTGGTTCAGAAGTCCATATCTATGATGAACGCTTATGTGAAGCTATCAAAGAATTAACAGAAAGCCGACGTAACATTCTGCTTATGTCCTACTTTCTTGAAATGACCGACGCTGAAATTGCAGAGGTTATGGAAATGGAACGATTTTCCGTATGTAGAAACAGGCTGCACACATTAAAGCTTATTAAGGATATGTACGAGGAGGAATAAAAACATGATGAAGTCTACAAAAAAGTGTCCATCATTCTCGACCATCAGTTCTGCAGCTGACGGTAACGAGGTGGCAATTGAAAAGATTTTGAACCATTATGACGCTTACATATCAAAAGCCAGCCTACGCCCGTTCTATGACGAACACGGGAATATGTATATCGTGCTTGATATGGAACTGAAAGGCAGGATACGGGCAGCGTTGATTAAAGTAATCTTAGGGTTTGAAGTCAAAGTGAAGTAAATATAACAGAGAGTATCTACCACCTCATTTTAACTCTTTTCCGTTCTTTGACAAGTGAATACAGTAATCAGATACGTTTGATATACGACGAGCCAGCGGACTGGAACGCCACGACCACTGAAATGGGGAAAGCAGCGAGCGATTATGCCAGTGAACCGCAAGCGATCTTTGGAAAGGTTGCTGCCATGACTCGTATATCTGAATAATGATACACCCGTATGACACGGTTCACCCATCAGAATGGGAATGGTGAAAGTCCAGTGGAGCTGCCGAAGCCGTCTGATTACTTCCATAAATAAAAAAGCAAGGAGGGTTTTAATGAATAATATAATTAGGTATAGTATGCAAATTGCTATGTTAAAACAACTGCTTGCCCGTAAACTGATTTCTGAAAAAGAATACACTCTTGTAAAACAAAGTCTGATGAAAGACTATAAGGTGCTTTCTGACATAACTGCTTGAATTGTGTTTTTTAAAGTAGTACAATAACAATATGAAAGGAACACAAAATAAGGAGGTGTACTATGCAGGAAGTTGAAGTAATAAAAGCAAAAAATGTTTTGGCAAGACAAGCCCGTGGAAAAGCCATTGAGCGTTTGCGTGTAGCTGCATATTGCCGTGTAAGTACAGATAGCGAAGATCAGTTAAACAGTTATAAATCACAAGTTCAGTATTATACTGACATGATTAAGAAAAACAAGGAATGGGTGTTAGCTGACATTTATGCTGATGAAGCAATTACGGGGACACAAGTAACAAAACGAGAAGATTTTCAGCGTATGATAAATGACTGTATGAATGGTGAAATTGACATGGTATTTACAAAATCCATATCAAGATTTGCCAGAAATACTTTAGACACATTGAAATATGTTCGTATGCTAAAAGAGAGAAATATCGCCGTTTATTTTGAAGATGAAAAAATCAATACACTTACAATGGATGGAGAGTTATTGCTTGTTGTTCTTAGTTCTGTTGCACAGCAGGAAGTCGAGAACATTTCAGCCAATGTAAAAAAAGGGTTGAAAATGAAAATGAAGCGCGGCGAGCTGGTAGGTTTTCAAGGTTGTATTGGATATGATTATCACCCAGAGGATAAGACAATAACTGTAAATCAAGAAGAAGCAGAGATTGTCAGATATATTTTCAACCGTTATGTTGATGGTGCTGGTGGTTCTGTTATTGGACAGGAGCTTGAAAGTCTAGGTTATAAAACGAAGTATGGGAGTTCCACATGGGCACCATCTACGGTTATTGGAATTATTAAGAATGAGAAATACAAGGGTGATATACTCTTAGGCAAAACTTTTACTGTTGATCCGATTTCCAAACGTCGCCTTGAAAACATGGGTGAAGAAGATAAATTTTATATGAAAGATCACCATGAGCCGATTATTAGTGAAGAAGTTTTTGAAAAAGCACAGGAAATTCTTAATCGGAGAAATAAGAACCGAACAACGGTAGGCAGCGGTAAGCGTGAGAAGTATAGCAGGAAATACGCATTTAGCTGTATGCTAGAATGTGGCTTTTGTGGTGGTACTTTAACAAGACGTAATTGGCACAGTGGCTCAAAATACAGCAAGGTTATATGGCAATGTGTAACGGCTACGAAGAAAGGAAAGAAATTTTGTAAACATAGCAAAGGTATTCCAGAAACAGCTATTGAAGAAGCATTTGTAGAAAGTTATCGTTTATTATGTGATGATAATAAAGATGTTCTGGAAGAATTTTTGCAGAGAATGGACGATACTCTTAGTAGTAGTGTGGTGTCAAAACAACTTGCAAAAGCGGAAAAGGAGATAGACGCATTAGAGAAGAAAAAAAGTAAACTTGTGGATATGCGTCTGGAAGAAATTATTGATAAGGAAACCTACGAAAGTAAATATGCTGATTTAGTAAGTAAACAAGAACAGCTTGTTGAAGAAAGACAAAAGTTACAAGAAACTTCTGATAATGAGAAAGACATAAAAAAACGTTTGAAAGAGTTTAAGAAAACTCTGGAACAGAATGAGGTTCTTGATAAATTTGACCGCTATGTGTTTGAAAGCATTGTTGAAAAAGTAATTGTAGGTGGACTTGATGAAAACGGAAATGTTGACCCTGCACAGTTGACCTTTGTTTATAAAACAGGCTTGAAGAATAGCGTAGATGGTGCTAAATTTAAAACACAAAGGAAAAATGCAAGAGGACGGCATAGGACTAATGAATTGTGTTCACATGACAGCAACGAGGTTGATAAAATGTGTTCCGATAGTAGTAACGACACATGTGGAAACTGTAGCTAAGATAATCAAACAATAGTAATGTTTATATAGATTATATACTAATAATATATTGTATTTGCCACCGATTTGCCACTGTAAAG
This sequence comes from Clostridioides difficile ATCC 9689 = DSM 1296, assembly GCF_001077535.1. GTDB lineage: Bacteria > Bacillota > Clostridia > Peptostreptococcales > Peptostreptococcaceae > Clostridioides > Clostridioides difficile. The sequence goes on along the minus strand of NZ_CP011968.1, from coordinate 3,756,907 downwards.
CGATTTTGGTGGCAAATTTAGTCTACAATGTTATCAAAAATCTCTAAAGTTTTATTTTTAATTCTATAAAACTTATTATAATTGTAATTTTAAAAGAAATCGTCAATCTACAGTAGCCAGATTTTATACAACTCATTTTTTTCATAGAATAATTTACATAATCTATAGTTGAATATTATTTAATATTTTTATATTATAATTCATTAGCAAATATAGGCATTACAAATGTTGATAAACATGTGAAAGCACATATCCACTTATAATTATTTTTTTTTAAACCATAAAATCACCTCTTCATTTGTTGTATGTTTTTATAACAAATGAGGAGGTGATTTCCAAACAATTTAAAAGGTTTTTGTATATTGACTAAAATTTATTTTTATTATTTATAATTCTTAATAATACATATGTACCTACTGATTCCATATTAAACTGTATAATTTTTGTTCATCTTTTTTTATAATTAAAACTACATAGTTTTCATAATTTCTCTTATATATATACTTATCATCTTTTTTAACTTCTAACTTATATTTTTTAAAATCTTCTTCAATTTTATTTTTATTACTTTTATTAATGTTAACAGAATCTCTTTTAAATTTATCAATATATTTTTCTATTTCATTAATATTATCTTTGCTTACAACTATACCACCTTTTAAATTAAAAACTTTTTTGAAATTTTTTTCAGAAAATCCTTGAATAAAATAACTTTGTCCATCTCCATTAATACTATCTTGAGTATCAAATACTTCAATTTCTTTGTTAGGTATTGGTATATCAAAATTCCAAGATTCCTTTAGCATTGAAATATTAGCTGTTTTTCCTAAAAAAAGATTATATAGGATACTTCCTAATAACAAAACATCTATTAATAGTAGTGTGATTAATACAATTTTTCTCTTTTTCATTTTTCGTTCACAACCTTTTGAAAAAACATGATTTAATTCATCATTTGAAGGCATGTCTTCAAGAATAATTTTTGTTGTGATAGGAATGCTTTCTTGAAACATATCATTTGTAATATCAAAATCTTTTCTTTGATTACTCAATATCCATTTCTTCTAATATTTCTTTTGATTTTTTCTAGTACATTGAATACTCTTATATACATTCTCCTCTTTTAAAATTAAAAGTTATAAAAGAATAAGTTATATAAAAAATTATTATATTTTTTAATATAGCTTATTTGCAAATTTATAATTTTGTTAATCTAATCCTTCAAACTAAAAAATCATTTATGTTTGCAGAATTTCATTTTAAGAGATGTTTATTTTCACATAGATAAGAGAATTTAAGTTCTCATATTTATTATTTGATACAAATTTACATCTTTATTATATGTATTTTAAATAAAAAATAAAATTATGAATACTAGAAATCTATCTTAATTAGCTTTCTAACATAAGGCTATTTAAAGTAGATAAAACTAAAAAGGGTTCTCTAGAAAACCAAATCTATTTAATTATACTTACTTACTAATACCATCACTTGATGCAAACAAGATTCTACCACATTTTCTCCGTACTCTAGTATAAAATCATCTAGTTGTGTATCTATAAAATCACAATAATCATATGAACTACCAATATAAGCAGTCAACATATGTGTACATCTATCCATTTTATCTCTAAACATATATATTATTATCCCCCTAAAAAACTTTCATAAAAACAAAAAGAATATCTCTTTTTGGCAACTGGCTGACATAACTCATAGTTTATTTTATAAGCGTTAGTCCCTATAGCTTTGCGTCACTAAATTTCTCTAGTTTTGCCGATTTAGTTTTATTCTACAATTACAATAATACAATAGAATTGCTTATTATTCAATATACTTATTTGAAAATTAAATAAATTTACAAATATGAACGTTATTTTATATCAAAAAAATAGACTATGCATGTAGAATATATGGAAAAACTTGATTGTAGGTTTTGTATGAAAAGACAGTTGTTATTAATTTAAGTGAGATAAATTGAGCAACAGGCATAAAATGAGAAAACAAATAATAGCAGTTAATTTTTATTATTAATACTAGGTGAACATTAAATTTTAAAATACCACTAGATTTTATAGAATAAGAAAATGAGACAAACATAAATATATGAATATATTAAATTATACTTGAACATACTTATATTTTATGATAAAATTTCAATAATAATTATTAGTGAAGGAGTGTCTTGCCTGATGTCAGAGTTATATATAATGGTAACCAACAAATAAATAGTTGGAGACGCATATGGGTCCTGTTTAATCAGAATTTTTAAGTGTATTTTTGATACATTTGATTGTTGTGTCTTACTCTGCCTTTATAGATAACTAACATTAGACAACAAATAATAATATTACATATTACTTTGTTAAATTGTGGTGTAGTGGGCTTTAATCTGCTACACTTTTATTAATTTTACACAGTATTATTTTGAATATAATTATGTTGAAATAGAAGATACTAAATTTTCTAGTCCACAGGGGTTTTCTGTTTTTGTGTAGGTAAATATGTATACCACATAAAAAGGCAGATATAAATACCTGTGGACTTTTTTTGTAGAAAATACAAGATACGGAGGAAATAAAAATGAATTATAAAAATAGAAAACGAGCTTATTATCAGGAAAATTCCTGTATGGATAACTTTATTTGCAAAAATTGTGGTTGTCTTGTAGTTCCTGAAGGAGCTGGTACACAACATAGAAATCATTGTCCACATTGTTTACATAGTCTTCATGTAGATATCATTCCTGGTGACCGTGCTGCAGATTGTGATGCTAATATGGAACCTATTGGAGTGTGGGTGAGAAAAAATGGTGAGTGGGCAATTATTCATCGTTGTACACGCTGTGGACATCTTAGTTCTAATCGTATTGCAGCTGATGATAATTCAGTGAAATTAATGTCAATTGCATTAAAACCACTGGCACAGCCCCCTTTCCCACTAGAAAGAATCATTGAAAAGTTGGAAAAGGAGGAAACAGAATGAATGGTATGAAACAAATCAATTTACAAGACTATGGTCTAAATAGAAATTTTATTACTCAAAGTATGGAATATCATGATTTATACCTTGCTCGGATTATCTCGCAGGAAAAGAACTTTTATCAAGCTGTATGTGTAAATGGTGTACTGTTTGCAGAGGTTTCAGGAAAGCTGCGTTTTGAGGCTACTATACAATCTGATTTTCCCACAGTTGGTGATTTCGTTATGTTGGATCGTTGCAATAATAAAAATGGTAATGCTATTATTCATCATGTGCTTCATAGAAAAAGCTTGTTTGTGCGTAAGGCTGCTGGAAAGGTAAATGAGGAGCAGGTGGTTGCAGCTAATATTGACATTGTTTTTTTGTGCATGTCACTGAATAAGGATTTTAACATTCATAGATTGGAGAGGTATCTGTCTTTAACATGGGAAAGTGGAGCTATCCCAGTAGTAGTACTTACTAAATCAGACTTATGTGACAATGTGCATCGTAAATTACAAGTAGTTAATTCTATAGCCTTGGGTGTAGATGTAGTTGTTACCTCATCTATAGAGCCAGATGGTTATAAACAGATTTCTAAGTATATTAAACCAGGCTGTACTGTTGCCTTACTTGGTTCTTCAGGAGTTGGAAAATCTTCATTAATTAATTGTCTGATGGGTGGAGAATTTTTAAATACAAAGGAAATTCGCATAGATGATGATAAAGGAAGACATGCCACGACTAGACGAGAGCTATTTTTAATTTCAGGTGGTGGTATTGTTATTGACACACCAGGTATGAGAGAGTTGGGAATGTGGGATGTTTCAGAAGGTTTAGATAAAAGTTTTGCAGATATAGAAGCTTATTTCGGAAAATGTCATTTTCGTAATTGTACTCACACCTCAGAACCAGGCTGTGCTATCTGGGAAGCTATTGCTCATCAAGAACTTTCGCCTAAAAGATGGGAATCCTATCGTAGGCTTAAAACTGAAGCAGTATTTGCAGACAATAAAAGCGAATACTTAGCAAAAAAAGAAAAGAAATTTAAAAATATCTCAAAAATAAATAAGAAGATTAGAAGATAAGTGTAGTTTTTTTGTTCATTCTATGAGTCTATATACTATTAATATATTAAATTTGCCATCAATTTGTTACTTTAATGTGATTTTGATGGCAAATTTGGTTTGTGGTATTATTTAAAGCAATTTATTAATTTTTTTAATAAAGTTTGATTTTTTATATGATGATATATACATGTGATAATGTATACATATTTGTTACGATAGGCTTCTTTATAAAGAGGTCTTATGTAAGATAAGAAAAGGCATATTTATACTAATACATAATAGAGTATATGCTTATGTATGATAGAGATGTTTCTTAAGAGCAAAACTGCAATATTGCTAATTTATAAAGTAAAAATATATGAATTATAAAATACAAATAATATATTTATAAAAATTATTGTTTTAATTTATAATAAAAATTTTTTGTTGAAAATAATGCTCGAACCTATAAAACTATTAACTAATATTTGTAAATGTATACTTTTGATGATAAAATATAATTAAGTTAAGTTGGTTTCTATAAACATAAATTTATTTTAGGGAGGTGAAATAAATGAAAATATCTAGTCAATATAGAAGTCAATATTCATTTAGATATGAAAGTAATATAAATAATACAAGAATAAATGAAAATATGGTTAAGAAAAATGAAACTGTAGGAAAAGACACTTATTTATCTAATATTATGAAACAAAAGCAAGAACTTAATGATAGAATTAGAGATTTAAAATATAGACAAGAGGTTTATGCTAAAAAAATAAATGACGCAATTAAGAACTTATGTAAATCAGAAATAAGAGAAACAACTAATAACTTTTCTAATATAGAAATAGGTATTAAAAATAGCATTATAGAAGATAAAAATAAAAGTACAATGTTAGATGAAAATTCAACTTATCTAAATACAAATGATGAAAAAGAATCTTTAATCACTAAAGAGTCTAATGAAAAAATTGAAGAAGAAATATTAAATGATGAAAAATTAGAAGAGTTAGAACAAAAAAAGGATTATAAAGAGGATTCCAATAAAAAAGAGAAAGTATCTGAGGACTTATCTTTAGTAGGTAAAACTCGTGAAGAGCTTGAAAATATGCTTAAAAATTTTATAAATTTAACACAAGAAGAAATAATGAAACTTGAGTCGAGAATAGAAAAGTTAGATAAAGATGCTGAAGAATACAAACAAAATTCAAAGACTAATATATTTGATAAAACAGATGAACAAAAAAAACATATAAATGTACTGATTTAAACAATATGTTTTAAAAAAATAAGTTTATTATATAATGAAAATATAAAGGTACAATTTCAATACACTTCTATTAAACCAATAATTTATGAATCAGATTTAATTTCAATTTACTAATAACCATATATTTATGAGTTAATAATTTTATGTTTTAAAAAGAATTAAATAAGGGGGAGTAGTATGAAGAAGAATATATTAACTACTATGATTACCATGATTATTATATTGATGATGAGTATGACAGTAATGGCAGAGCCATATCAAGAAGATGAAACATCTAGCTTGAAAAAACAGAGTGCAAATGAACGTAATCAGACTAATATAGGCACAATGGATGGCAGAGTGCAAACAAATGCAATAAGTAAAGGTGCTAATTATGACCCTAAATATCCTCTTAAAGGAATGTTAACACAACTTGGTCTTAATACAACAGGTAAAGAGGGATGGGATTTACTCTATGGAGGAAATCCCAATGGAGTTGAGCTTCGAGCAGATGGTAAATATTATTATATAAATAAAGGTATGGAAGGGCTAGGATTTTATGCGGCAGCATTGTCAGGTGGCTCATATCAGAGAATAGGCTTTGGAAAACTTGACCCTATAGAAGTAATAGCCGATGGAAATTGGATTTCTTACAAACAAGCTCAAGATACACTTACAGTAATCAGGAATTTTTTAAATAGTTTTGACTGGAGAAATGCATCTGAGATGGAAAGAGCTAATAGAGCTGCAAAATTGGTAACCGAAGCAAAATATGCAGACTCTAAATATTGTAATATAGTCTATGGTAATCTGGTTGATAAACGTGGTGTATGTGGAAGTTTTGCAAGTAGCTTTCATTTATTAACAAGGTTAATGGGAATGAATTCACTATTTATATTAAATCCGTCATTAAATCATGCTTGGAACTATATACAAATTGATGGGAAATGGTATAGGTTTGATGGGTCTGAAATATCAGATTTTGGTGGATCATTAGACTTTGATTACCGTAAATTAAAGGATGCAACAAGAGAGATGACTACTTACTATGATGCTAAGGCATTGTCTATATTAGGATTTAATCAATAAAAATAGGGGAGGCTTCTTATAGAGCCTTTTTTTATTGATTTGAAATTTAATAAGGAATTTTATATGAAAATTTAATCAATAAAAGCAAAAAAGGCTCTTTATAAAGCCTTTCTAAGTGTTTTTTTAAGTAAAATTTTTTATATCAACATCAGTTTTAATCAAAACATATAACATTTTGGACTTACTTTTAAAAATAAAATTATTAAAATATAATATTAATCATGTTAATAATGTTTTTAGTTTATTATATTCTATAATAGTGGTCATGTTGACTATTGTAGTTTTATTAAGAATAGTTGGTTTATATAAATATATGCAAAGATAGCTTGTTGTTTACTTTACTTATTAGTATATAGGACAAGATACTCTAATAAATTTGCCTATTTTAATATCTTTTGTACTAAAACCAACTAAAGTTTCCTTTATTATTTCGTTTTGAATAATACAAAGCATAATCCGATTGTTTGTATAAAGACTGGAAAGTATCAGAGTTATTTTCTAATTTAGATATACCTATAGAACAAGAATTACTCTCTAGGCATAATTCTAAAACCTTCTTTGCCTTATTTTCAACATTCTCTTTTGATTGATTACTATATTCAAAAACAGCAAATTCATCTCCACCAAGTCTTCCAATAATAGCATCATTTACGAATACTTTAGTCAAAATATTTGAAAAATGTATTAGTATTTCATCTCCTCGAACATGACCAAAGATATCATTTACCTGTTTAAAATTATCTAAATCAAAGATGTAAAAGTATCCATGTGAAACAGTTTTAAGCATTTCTTTTATGTGTACTTCAAAAAAATGTCTATTGTATAGTCCAGTCATAAGGTCTTTTTCTGATTTTAGTTTAAATTCATTTGCCATTGCTAGTGCTTCTTGTGCTTTTTCAGTTATTGTTTTAGGGTAATACTCATCTTTCATTTGGTCAAAGTTTGGAATAGAATGGTGAACATGGATAAGTTTAATCATATCATCTGTAACTCTGTATACCATAGTAAATCGAGTATCCATTTCTACATAGATATCTTTTTCTAGGTAATCTTTTTCTATTACCCAAAGAGTACCATATACTATAAAAGCTTCGTCTGTAACTTTGGTACATGAATACCACTCATCTATAATCTCAAAGTCTATTTGCTCTGATTCTGTTTGGTCTTTTTCAAGACCTATAATAAATTCTTCTAATGTTTCGTAAAATTCATGTTTTCCTGTTCCAATTAATGCAAGGTTGTCATCTAATAAGGAAATAATAAATTTAAGGTTTTCTTCTTCTGGATTTAAAATATAAATATGCCAAATTTTTTTTGATAAATCTCTTAATTGTTTTTGTATTGTATTATTTTCCATAGATTACCCCCTTAAGATTTACAGTTTATATTTTAATGTATTATAAGTTGAACTCTTATTACAATATTATTATAATATAGAACTAAAGAAATTACATCCTGTATAGGTAAAAGTATATCTTTTACAATAAAAATATTACAGTAAAATAACCAGTTTTAATATACGTATTATATTTTTAATTTATAAACGAATATTATAAATGAAATTTAAATTCAACCCTGAAGAAATAAGCTAAATGTATTAGTATATAAATCCATACTTGAACATAAATAACCTTTATGATATGATATCAATAATAATATTATGAGAGGAGTGCCTTGATGTCGGAGTTATATAATGGTAACCAACAATTAAATAGTTGGAGACACATATATTCTGTATAATCAGAAATTTTAAGTGTATTTTTAATACATTTAATTTTTGTGTCTTATTCTGCCTTTATAGATAACTGACATATGACAACAAATAGTATTTAAAATATATATTACTTTGTTAAATTATGGTGTAGTAGGCTTTAATCTGCTACACTTTTATTAATTTTGTATAGTATTATTTTGATAACTATTTTGAAATAGAGAGTATTAATTTTTCTAGTCCACAGGAGTTTTCTGTTTTTGTGCTGTTAAATATAAGCACAGAAAAAGGCAGATATATACCTGTGGACTTTTTTTATATAAATTATGAAATATGGAGGTAGTTAAAATGAGTATAATTGAACTTAATGAACTGACTAAATCTTATAGAAGATTTGAGAAAAAGGCAGGATTTATGGGGAGTGTAAAGTCTTTATTTAATAGGAAATATACAGAAAAAACAGCTATATCGTCATTTGATTTAAAGATAGAAGAAGGAGAATTTGTTGGATTAATAGGTCAAAATGGAGCTGGCAAAACTACTCTTATTAAGATGTTAACTGGTATTATTGTACCGTCTTCTGGAGAAATATCTGTTATGGGTTATTACCCTAACAAATTAGAAAATAATTTTAAAAAACAATATGCTGTTGTTATGGGCCAAAAAAGTCAACTATTCTTTGAATTGACACCAGCAGATACGTTTCTTTTATTTAAAGAATTATATGATATATCTAATGAAGAATATAAAAAAAACTTGGATTACTTTATCGAATTATTTGAGGTATCTGACTATTTAAATGTTCAAGTTAGGACGCTTTCTTTAGGAGAAAGAATGAAAATGGAACTAATAGTAGCCCTTCTACATAATCCAAAAATATTATTTTTGGATGAACCAACTATAGGCTTAGATGCTATAGCCCAAAAACAAATTAGGTATTTCCTAAAAGAAGTAAATGAAACAAAAGGAACTACTATTATACTTACTTCTCATTACATGGAAGATATTAAGAGTCTCTGTAGTAGAAGTATTGTTGTAGAAAATAGCCGTAAAATATATGATGGTTCTACAGAGAAACTATTTAATCATTTTCAAAAATATAAAAAAATAACAGTTAGTTTTTCCAATGAAACTAACATTGTATTTCCAAAAGATTGTAAAGTTGTTGAACAAACAAATCATAAGATATCAGTAATTGTGCCAAAAGAAAGAGGAAATGAAACGATTAAATGGATTTTTGATAAATATGATGTTAAAGATGTAATGATTGAAGAAGAAGATATAGGTAGTATTGTAGAGAGAATATATAAGAAAGGAAGTGATGAGTATTATGAGCAACTATAATGAAGCAAGTTCAAATTATTCAATGTTTTATAAATTTAAACAGAGTATTAGAAGGTATTATGAAGTAGCCAAAATTAATTTTAAAGTGCAACTTATCTGGAGATTTGATGTGGTGGTTAATATGGTGTTTACGATTGTAAAAATTTTATTTGCTTATATTTTATGGAAAGCAATTTTTGGTGAAAATAAAATAGTCTCTGGTTTTACATTTAACTCTATGTTATCTTACTATATAATAAGCTCATTTTTAGCAGGTATTGATATGTCAAAGAGTACCAGTGAAGAGATATGTAATCGTGTAAAATTGGGCACCTTTTCAAAGTACATGATTATTCCAATTAATGTTCAAAATTATTTTATTGCTAAAAATTTTGGAATGACATGTTTTTATTTTGTATTTAATATGATTTCTGCATTTGTATGGATTTTTATATTTAAAATAGATTTTGCCTTTACATCAAATCCAGTTCAAATATTAATTTCAATTTTGATGATTTTTCTAGGGTTTATTTTTATGATGAAACTCCACTTCTTTATTGGGATTTTGTCATTTAAATTTCTTGAGATTAGTTTTTTTAGAATGATAATTGAAAATATTGTTGAATTTATTACAGGAACAATGATACCACTTGTACTCTTACCAGAAACTATAGTAACAGTTATGAAGGTATTTCCATTTTATTATACAACATATTTGCCATCTATGTTACTAATAGGTAGAAACAGCAATGAGGCAATACAAGGATTAATTATTCTAGCATTATGGGTTTTATTTTTTTCTGTAGTAAATAAAGTTATGTATAAAAGAATGAGAACATTATTTGATGGGGTGGGTATATGATGAAAAAAAATTTGAAAATAATATTTATGTTATTAAAAATGAAATTATCAAAGATGATGGTATTTAGATTTGATTTTTTTGGAGCATTTTTTGTAGATAGTTCATTATTTATATTACAACTTCTAATGTTTAATAGTATATATTCTCATGTAGACTCAATAGGGGGATGGCAACAAGGAGAGATGTTAATATTTATAGGAACTTTCTCATTAATAAATGCGATAAATATGACGATTTTCTTTTTTGGTATTTATGATATTCCACGAAAAATCCAAGAAGGAGAATTAGACTACTATATTACAAAACCATTAGATCCACTATTTAGGTTAACATTTGAAAATATTAATATTGGTTCATCACCATTAATTCTAGCAAGTATACTTATTGTTTTATATGGAATATCTGAGTTAAACTCAGAGATAACTTTAGTTATGATAATAATATATATTTTCATGGTGTTATTGATGACATTACTTTTTTATGATGTATGTATCATACTTAGAACAGTTTCATTTTTTGTTATATCATCTTCTGCGATAATGAGATTAGAAGATAATTTATTGCCAATGAATATGAAAATTCCTGGTGTAATATATGAAGGTGTTTTTAAAGTATTATTCTATTTAATCTTACCATATGGAATTATGTCGACAATTCCGACTCAAATTTTGGCTGGGACAATAACAATTAATGGATTAATATACTCAATTTTAATTGTATTTTTGTTTACATTGTTTATGTGGAGATTTTGGAAGTTAGGTATGAGACATTATAAAAGTGCAAGTAGTTAATAAATTAGTAAAAATAAACAATGTATAACTATATATAAATACGTTTCATATGACACTAAACTATGTGAACAAGTATTTGCGCTAAAGGCACTGAAAGCTATAAAATTATTAAAGTAAGAATTTAAAAGTTTCTTTAGTAGAAATATAATTGTGTAAAAAAGCAAGATTAATTAAAACTATATCCAAATAATTAGATATAATTCTTATGCAGAAAGGAGGTCTGTAAATGTCTAATTGTTTGGAATATATTTTAAAAATAATTAATGTACAGAAAAATAAACAAAATGAGTGATGTATATTATTCAGAAAATCATGAACAAGATAATCTTTATGAGCAAGATAATTTACTGGCACAAAGATTTAATTTATTTACTCTATTGAAGTTTGCATTTCCTACTATTTTTATGATGATTTTTATGGGGTTGTATACAATCGTAGATACTATATTTGTATCAAGATTTATTAATACAAATGCTCTATCAGCAATTAATATTGTATGTCCAATTATTAATCTTATAGTTGGAATTGGAACTATGCTTGCCACTGGAGGAAGTGCTATTGTAGCACGTAAGATGGGAAATGGTGATATTGAGGGAGCAAATAAAGCTTTTTCTTTAATCGTATTATCAGGAGTTGTAATTGGGGTAATAATTACTGGTATAGGTATTGTATTTATGGATTATATCATTATATGGTTAGGAGCAAGTGAAGTTTTAATTAAATATTGTCGTTCATATCTTTTTATTATCTTGGTTTTTGCTTCTGCAAATATACTACAAGTATTATTTCAATGTTTATTTGTAACAGCTGGAAAGCCTCAATTTGGATTATGGCTAGTGTTAGGTGCTGGGTGTGCTAATATAATTCTTGACTATGTGTTCATTGTTCTGTTACAAATGGGTATTAGTGGAGCAGCACTTGCAACTGGAGTAGGATACCTAATTCCTACCATTTCAGGTATGGTTTTCTTTTCAAAAAATAAAGGGTTACTTAAATTTTGTATACCTAGACTAGATAAAAGAATATTATTTGAAGCTTGTTTTAATGGTTCATCTGAAATGGTGGGTCAACTATCAACAGCAGTTACTACTTTTTTATTTAATGCTATGATGATGAAATTAATTGGTGAAGATGGGGTTGCAGCTATTACAATAATTATTTATTCTCAATTTCTTTTAACTTCGCTTTATATAGGTTTCTCAATGGGTGTTGCACCAATAATAAGTTATAACTATGGAAGTGAAAATAATACGCAGTTAAATCATGTTTTTAAGATTTGTATATTATTTATTTCAGTAGCATCTTTATTGGTATTTATCTTTTCTATATCATGTTCACCAATCATTGTAGAGACTTTTTCTCAAAGAGGAAGCCGAGTTTATGAAATTGCAAGGTCCGGATTTTATATATTTTCTTTTAGTTTTATTTTTTGTGGATATAATATTTTTACCTCATCTATGTTTACAGCATTATCAAATGGAAAGGTGTCTGCAATATTATCTTTTCTACGTACATTTGGATTTATAACTATAGGTTTATTGATATTGCCAAATATATTAAATATAAATGGGATATGGTTAGCAGTACCAAGTGCTGAGATTTTAACCTTATTTTTAACTGTTTTTTGTATATTTAAGTATAAGAATAGATATAAATATATGTAGATATTAAATAAATAGCTTAGATAGATATTTTATGTTTTAATAAGTAATTCAATTAGTGGTAGATATATACTATTGAAAATTAAAGTTATAATTGATATAAAGAATTAATAAAAATAACATATAAAAGTTTAAAAGGGAGTTGAACTTAAAGTTTGATTAGAAAAAGTCAATTTTAAGACAACTCCTTTTATTTTACTATTGTATTAATCTGTATCTGTAAGTGTATTAGTCTAATATTATAAACTTTGGATGAAATTAATTTTCTATAGGTTTTAATGTATCATACACTTTATTTTAAAGAAACTTATCTTAATTTTCATAGTGATTGAATTTGTCTATTAGAGATGTTACTATTAGTAATGTAAAAGCAAGAGTAGTGAATATAAAAAACAAGATAGTGATACTGCAAGATTAGAATATAATAAATTTTTATGGAGAGATTTCAATATGGATACATGTTTTAATAAAAAAATATTACTTGTTGATGATGAAAAGGATATAGTAGATTTAATTGAAGAAGTACTCATAAATGATGGTTTTAAAAACATTATTAAAGCTTATAATGGTCTAGATGCTATTTCGCTGTGTAAGATAGCATGTCCAGATGTTGTCATTCTTGATATAATGTTACCAGATATAGATGGTATAGAAGTGTGTAAAAAAATTCGAGAGTTTTCATACTGTTCTATTCTTTTTTTATCATCAAAAAATGATGATATTGACAAAATACTAGGTCTTAGTAGTGGGGGAGATGACTATATAACAAAGCCATTCAGTCCAAGAGAAATTGCTTTTCGAGTTAAAGCGCAATTACGTAGACAACAGTATCAAAGCATTGTACCATCAGATAGTGAAGTTATTAAAATAGGAGATATTACTATTGATATAGAAGGAAACCGTGTATATAAAGATAGAAATGAGATTGAGTTAACTGGAAGGGAGTATCATCTTTTAAGCTACATGGCTAAAAATGTAAATAAAATTATAGGAAAAGAAAGACTCTATGAACAAGTATGGGGAGTATATAGTAGTATTTGTGACAATACAATTATGGTGCATATACGACATATAAGAGAAAAAATTGAAGATAACCCCTCAAATCCTAAAATACTTATAACAGTTAAAGGACTAGGATATAAACTTGTGAATAGAATCGATTAGAATAGATTTTAATATTAATGAAGATATCTCAAGTTGAATTTTTAGTTAATGAGGCATTCTTTTATGGGTGAAATCAAATGTATTTTCGTTATCTCAACAATGAAGAAGAGGTCTATCTCTATTTTGAGATAGCCTCATTAAGTTTATATCCTGGTAATGTACTTTATGTTCTAATAAAATTTTTTTAGTTTATTTGCAGTGAAACATTAACTAGAACATTAAAATTTGCATTGAAATACCAATTAAATAATATTGTATATTGTGTATAAACTTATACTAATTGTTTTTCTATATTAAATACTTTATCAATCCAACCTTTATAAAATTTTTCTTCATGGGAAACTAGGATTATACTTCCTCTAAACTGTTTCAAAGCATTTTGTAAAGCATCCTTTGTCTCTGCATCAAAGTGATTGGTTGGTTCATCCAGAATAAGAAAATTACAAGGAGATAACATCATACAACATAATTTAACCTTAGATTGTTCACCACCACTTAAAGTAGATACACTCCTTGAAACATGCTCTTCCTTCACACCACATCTGGCTAGATGACGTCTAATCTCTTTTGTATTTAATTTTGGATATTTATCTGCTACTATTTGAAGTGGGGTTTTATCAGGATTTTCCCATTTTAAATCTTGCTCATAATAACCAATTTTAACTTGTTCTGAAAACTGGAAATCTCCAGATATACGAGGAATATCTTTTACTAATGTCTTTAACAAGGTAGATTTACCGATTCCATTAAAACCAGTTATAACTATTTTTTGACCTCCATCAACAGAAAAATTTAATTTTGGAAGTAAAGAATAGTAGTATCCAACTTCAAGATTTGTTATAGTAAGAGCATTTTGAGCCGATATTTCAATTTCTGAAAATTGAATATTTGGTTTTCCTGTAAAACTAGGAGGAGCTATTCTTTCTATTTTATCCAATTGTTTTTGTCTTCCTCTTGCAATTTTTGAATTTACTCCAGCTTTATTTTTACGTATAAATGTTTCTTCTTTTTCTATTTTCTTTTGTTGTGCTTGATACCTTCTAATATAATCTTCTCTTAAATGTGATTTTTGTTTAAGGAACTCTGAATATTTTCCATGATATTTCTTAATCATGCCAAATTCTATATCAAGAATACCTGTAGAAATTTTTTCTAAAAAGTCAAAATCGTGGGAAACTACAATAAATGCCCCATTAAATGTATTTAAATAATTTGAGAGCCATTCAACATGTTCTTTATCTAAAAAGTTTGTTGGTTCGTCTAATAATAGAACATCATGGTTAGAAAGTAGTAATTTTGCTAAAATTACCTTTGCCCTTTGACCACCACTAAGCTCTCCAACAACACGATTCATTCCTATTGAATCTAATCCAAGACCATTTGCTATTTTATTTATTTCATTATCTATAGAATAGAAATTATTTGCTATTAGTTGTTCCTGATAATCTGATGCTTTGATTAGATATTGCCCATTTTCAGATATAGCACTTTTTTGATAGAGTAGATTCATTTCCTTTTCTATTTTATAAAGTTCCTCAAATGCAGTGTGTAAATAGAGTGATATTGTTGTATCTCTATTGATTTCTGCATATTGGTCTAAATGGCCTATATTGATATTAGGTTGCCACTTGATTTCTCCTGAATCTGGAACAACTTCTCCCAATAAAATTTTAATTAATGTACTTTTACCTGTACCATTTTGGCCAACTACACCTATATGTTCACCTTTGAATAAATCAAAGTTAGCTTTCTCATACAGTGATTTATCCATAAAACATTGTGATAAATTAGTTACTTTTAATAAACTCATAATTCAAACTCCTTTTCTTTTATTAAAAAATTTATGGAAATAAAAAAAGCAGAGGAATGGCATTGTAAAATGCCGACCTCTGCTTTTGGAAAAACAAAAGGTCATAGACAAGCATTGTTGTCTATGACCAGAAAATCTATATTATCTATCGGCAAATAGGTAATTTTAAATAAGCATAGCCAAAAAACTATACTAAACCTATATTTGCCGATGAAGATAGAAAGCTTTAAGCTTTCAGATTAACCTCTACACAACGCTTCATCGTATACATTTGTGTAGAGTTAAGTTTTCTAACAAGTTTAACTAATTCTATATAAATCATAATTATTCACATCCTAATCTTAGTATTAATTCTAGTTTATCTATATTTAAATTGTACTTTTGTACTTTGTGGATTATCTTATTTATTTAAAATACGTTTTATTAATTATAGCTTAAGTTATGTTATCATAATACTTAGTTATAGTCAATAAGAAAGTTATATTTACTATTATTATATTAATTTAGTAAATCTATCATTACAAAGTTATTTGAAGACTCGCTATCAATAAAATTTTATAGTCTATAAGAAAATTAAGATTATGAGTTTTATAATTTTGATATAGGGATACTATTTTCATAAATATTACAACATGTAGAAGTATATGTCTAGTATTGTTGAATTTTCAATGATATATTAAGGTTCTAATATATTATACAAAATAAAAACATTAATTCAACTTAAATAATTTTAAGTATTATATGTGTTTTGATTAAAGAAAACTAAAATTTTAAGGAAAAATAACATATTTGTATTAAATTTTATTGAAATGATTAAATTTATTTACTTAATGTAAATTATTAGCTAAAATTGTATTAAATAATTAAGGAGGTGAGTAGCTCTGGATGAAATAGATTTAAAAATAATTAATTCTCTAAAAAAGAATAGTAGGGCTTCAACCTCTGAAATAAGCAGACAAATTAATTTATCAGTACCAGCAGTCTCAGAGCGTATAAGGAAAATTGAGCAGTCAAATTTAATTCAAAAGTACACTATTCAAATTAATCGGGAAAAAACAAAATATAAGCTTTTGGCTTTTATATTTATCAATACTGATTTATCTAAAAGTATGAAAGAATTTAAGAAAACTATATTGGAATATGATACTGTATTAGAATGTCATCATATTTCAGGAGAGTATGATTACTTAATAAAAGTATTAGCAGAAGATACAAGTAATCTTGAAGAGTTTATATCAGTGACTTTGAAGGAAATTGGGGGGATTCAAAAAGCTAATACAACCATTGTTTTATCTACAATTAAAGAAGAATTTAATACAATAAAAGATATTTTTTAAATAATTTACTAGTAAAGTGTTAATTATATTTTAGGAGGAAAATAGAATATGAAAGTTTTAGTTTTTTTAGCAAAAGGTTTTGAAACTATGGAATTTAGTGTATTTGTAGATGTTATGGGATGGGCTCGTAACGATTATGGGCATGATATTGATGTAGTGACTTGTGGATTTAAAAAACAAGTTATGAGCACATTTAATATACAAGTATTAGTTGATAAGACGATAGAAGAAGTATGTGTTGATGATTATGATGCTCTAGCTATTCCTGGAGGATTTGAAGAATTTGGATTTTATGATGAAGCATATGATTCATCTTTTTTAAATCTAATAAGGGAGTTTAATTCAAAAGAAAAAATAATCGCTTCTATTTGTGTGGCAGCATTGCCAGTTGGAAAAAGTGGTGTTTTAAAAAATCGTAAAGCTACTACATATCATTTGAAAAATGGTAAAAGACAAAGACAGTTAAGTGAGTTTGATGTAAATGTAGTTAATGAACCAATTGTTGTAGATAAAAATATTATAACCTCATATTGTCCAGAAACAGCTCCACATGTAGCTTTTAAGCTTTTAGAAATGTTGACATCTAAAGAACAAATGGATGAAGTTAAATTAGCAATGGGATTTAAACTGTAATGGTTTATAGATTTTCTAAGTAATCAGAACCCCAGTCACACATGGAATCTAAAATTGGAATAATACTCTTTCCAAAATCAGATAGCGAGTATTCTACTTTTGGAGGAACAACAGGATAAACCACTCTTATAATTAAACCATCTGATTCTAATTCACGTAATTGTTGAGTTAACATCTTAGGCGTTGCTTTAGGAATTAATTTTTTTAATTCATTGAACCTCAATATAGTGTCTTTAAGATGCCAAAGTATAAGTGTCTTATATTTACCACCAATCAATGCAAGTGTTGCTTCTATTGGGCAACTGTAATTATCTAAACATTTTTTCATTTTTGGGCTCCTTTATTTATTTTAAAGTATCTTTTTAGGTACTATATTACAAAAAAGTGCATTATTGTAATATAGTACCATAGTGATAAAATTATAGCATAGGTTAAATAAATCATCAACTTAGCCTAATAAAACAATAGGGGGTAAATAAATGAATTTCGTTGAACTTGCAAAAAAAAGATATTCTTGCCGTAATTATCAAGATAGAAAGGTTGAAAAAGAAAAACTTGAGAAGGTTTTAGATGTTGCAAGAATAGCTCCAACTGGTGGTAATCGTCAACCTCAAAGATTGATTGTTATTCAGGAAAAAGAAGGTATAAATAAACTTTCTAAGGCTGCCAATATATATGATGCGCCATTAGCAATTCTTGTATGTGGAGATAAAGACAAAGTTTGGACAAGACCTTTTGATGGGAAACAACTTACAGATATTGACACAAGTATAGTTACAGACCATATGATGTTACAGGCAACTGAACTTGGATTGGCAAGTGTTTGGGTGTGCTATTTTAATCCAGATATAATTAGAGAAGAGTTTAGTTTGCCAGATAATCTAGAACCAATAAATATATTATTGATGGGATATGAATCTAAGATACCAGAGAGCCCAGAGAGACATGAAAAAACTCGTGTTCCTTTAAGTGAAATTGTTTCTTATGAAACTCTTTAATTATAAAATTAAGTTATTCATAGGATAAATGTAATAAAGTGTTTATTATAAACAAAATTCAAAATAAATAATATCTACATATAATTAATTTTAGTGAAGTATATCTAGTTTAACTAGAATGTATACTTCACTAATTTATTTATTCAAAATATTTATGAGGATTTTAATATATTAACTAAAATATATCAATTGAATTAACTTTCAAATCTGGAAAAGCACTTGAAATATAGTGTTTTATATCATTTAAATGGTCTTGAATTTGCTTTTCTGATATTTTATCAGGTCCATATACAAAATACATAATATTTTTAGTATCTTTTGTTATAGCTGTTCGATTATCAGGGCCATTAAGAATACTAGATAATATACCAATATTATCTGATAAAAATAAATCATCTTTTGTTAAAATATGTTCTTTACCACCTATACCATAAAAATGTTCACTTCCATTTGCTAATTCTATTTTCAAAGGTAATTCCATTTTATCAAGGTCATGACCTGCTGTTAGAAGAAGATTTTTCAATTCTGCTAAAAACATTGACTCAATTGTTACACCTACATCTGGGATACCTTTTGATTTTAATAGAATAGATTCTAATTGAAGCAATACAGGGTAAGTTTTCTTGAATTTTTTATAATACTTTATATAACTTGAAACAGGCTCTGTTTTAATTTTTTCTTTACGATTGTATTCTGGGTGTTGTTCTATAATATTTTTAATTGTAGAGTTTTTAAGAACTAAAAAATTTTCTTTATTAGGTTTTGAATGTGTAATATTTATAACCATAACTCCAAATTTAATATTGGGATAAATTTCTTTAACTTTATGTGATATTTCTAACATAATATAGACTCCTTTTTATTTTATATTTTATGATATAATCTTAGCAAATTAAAAGTGGATTTTGTAGTTCCATTTTTATAGTAATTTTATAGAACCACTTTTGGAGGTATTAGAATGTGGATTACGATTAATAGAAATAGTAATATATCATTATCAAGACAAATTTATTGTGAGATAAAAGATATGATTCTGGATGGAAGCTTAAAGTTTGAGCAAAAACTGCCATCATCTAGGACTTTATCAAAAGAACTATCTGTATCTCGTAATACAGTTTTAGATGCATATAATCAATTAATTGCAGAAGGATATTTGGAAACAAGGAATGGATATGGAACAATTGTAGCTAAAGGAATATCAGGGCATAAAGTTGATTTTAAGTTAAATGATACTTTTAGAGATGAAAAAGATTTACATACTAATAAACAAAAAAATTATATAGATTTTCGTTCAGGAGTTCCAGAATTAAAACTATTTCCACGCAAAGAATTTTCAAAGCTATATAAACAAATACTGTATGATTTATCAGATTCGGATTTCAGATATGGAAGTACAGCTGGTGTATGGGTTTTAAGAGTGGAAATATCTAAGTATTTATTTCGTACTAGAGGAATTAGATGTAATCCCAAAAACATTATGATTGTTTCTGGTTCAACACAAGGTTTATCTTTAATTTCACAGCTTTTATACAAAAGTAATAAAAAGGTTGCTGTAGAAGACCCTATTCATAAAGGCTTATTAAAGGTTATTTCATCTATTGGATATTCAGTTGTTGGAATTAAAGTAGATGATAAGGGAATGAATACCAACTTAATAAAATCAATAAAAGGGATTTCTTTTGTTTATACTACACCTTCTCATCAATACCCATTAGGAGGGATTTTACCTATTCAAAGAAGACTAGAGCTTATTAAATGTGCAACAGAGAATGATTACTATATAATTGAAGATGATTATGATAGTGAATTTAGATATGAGGGTCAACCAATTAGTTCTCTTTATGAACTTAGCCCAAATAAAGTAATTTACATAGGTTCTTTTAGTAAAATATTATCTCCAGCTATTCGTGTTGGATTTATGTTATTACCAGACAATATTTTAGAAAGCTATAAAACCTTAAAAATGTACTCTGATGTTCATACAGAAACAATATTGCAACATGTATTAGCTGAATTTATTGGAAATGGAGGTTTAGAGAAGTACATATTTAGAATGAAGAAGTTGTACAATAGAAAACGTAAGTACCTCATAAAAGTTTTAAACACGGAATTTAAAAATGAATTTAAAATAAAAGGTGAAGCAGCAGGGCTTCATATAGTTGCTCATTTCTATAATGTTAAATTTACGGAAAGTTTAATTCATAAAATTTTTGAAGCAGGTATAAAAGTTTATCCTATACAACAATATGCAATTGAGAATATATTAGAATATGACCATGAAATTATACTAGGTTATGCTCATCTTAGTTTTGATGAAATTGAAAAAGGTGTAAAAATACTCAGCAAAATAATACATATGAATCAAGGTACATAGATAAAACATATAGCAATCTACATATAATAGATGTAATTAAGTTTAAACTTTAAAAGAAATATATATTAATATTTTTGTATAAAAATACCTGATATTTTTTTATCGATACTTTATTGCTATACACTAAATTAAGATAGCAATTTATATTAAGAAAAAACTTTTTGCATAGGTTATAATACTTAAAAGGAGAGGATAGAGTTGAAAACAAATACAGATGTTATTATGGAGATAATTGATTATATAGAAGAAAATCTTACAGAAAATCTAAATTTAGATAAAATAGCTTATATTGCTAATTATTCAAAATACCATTTACACAGAATGTTTACAAATGTTGTAGGATGTACTATCCATCAATACATACAGAGGAGGAGACTTACTGAAGCAGCTAGACAACTTATATTTACAGACAAATATATTATAGACATAGCTATTACAGTAGGATATTCTACACATCAATCTTTTACACTAGCATTTAGAAATTTATATAAAGAATCTCCACAAGTATATAGAAATAAAGATGAATTTTATCCTATTCAACAGAGATTTGTTTTAAATCTAAATCATCAAATTCAAAGCGAAAAATGTATTTCTTATGCAAATATGAATTATAAACAAAGAAGAGATGAAATCAATTCTTATCTGAACTTTAATATTAATTGTGAGGTGAAAGTAGCATGAGTTTAGTGCCACATGTAATTGAACAAACAGGTCAAGGGGAAAGGTCTTATGATATATATTCAAAATTATTAAAAGATAGAATTATATTTATAGGAGAAGAAATTAATGATGCTATTGCAAGTTTAGTAGTAGCTCAATTACTGTTTTTAGAATCAGAAGACCCAGATTCAGATATAATTATATATATAAATAGCCCTGGTGGCTCTGCTACATCAGGATTTGCTATATATGATACTATGAATTATGTCAGATGTGATGTATCGACTATTTGTATTGGTATGGCTGCAAGCATGAGTGCTTTTTTACTTGCAGGAGGAACACATGGAAAAAGATGTGCTTTACCCAATTCAGAGATTATGATTCATCAGCCAATGGGAGGAGCTAAAGGTCAAGCAACTGATGTAAAAATAGCTGTAGATAATATATTGAAAATAAAAGAACGATTAGATAAAATTCTTTCTGAAAATACAGGTAAATCAATAGAAGATATTAGGAGAGATACAGATAGAGATAATTTTATGACTGCACTAGAGGCTAAAGAGTACGGGCTGATTGATTATATAATGAATAGGAATGAATAAAGTATCAAAGTATCATATTAAAATGTCTGTTTTACAAGTATATATATAATATTAAATAAGAGTGTCTCAAAATGAACTTTTTAATTTATGGGACACTCTTTTTTGTATGAAATTAAATATGGTTTTATCATTTCAACAATTATTACCAAATTTCAAGTTTAATAAATTCTACTATAAAAAATACATAAAAGATAAGGTTCTTTAGTAACTTTCTGTCGTCAAAAGTTTTTATAAATTTAATAACAAAACAAGAGAAAATACCATATATTACTTATGTCTGCAATATATAGAAGACAAAGGAGTTGTACATTATGATTACAATAAGTTTGTGCATGATTGTTAAGAATGAGGAAGAAGTTATAGGCAGATGCTTAGAATGTGTAAAGGATATAGTAGACGAAATTATAATTGTAGATACCGGTTCTACAGATTCCACAAAAGAAATAGTCTCAAAATATACAGACATGGTGTACGATTTCGAATGGATAGATGATTTCTCTGCTGCAAGAAATTTTTCATTTTCTAAAGCTTCTAAAGACTATACTATGTGGCTTGATGCAGATGACATAATTTTAGAAGCTGATAGAGAAAAATTATTAAAGATTAAAGAAAGCTTGGATACTTCCATTGATATTGTTATGGCAAAATACAATGTATCCTTTGATGAAAATGGTAACCCAACTCTCTCGTATTATAGAGAACGATTGTTTAAAAGAAGTTCTAATCATAAATGGGTTGACCCTATTCATGAAGTAGTACCTCTTTTTGGAGAGGTATTTTATTCTGACATTGCAATATCTCATAAAAAGCTTCATAGACAGGACCCTCTAAGAAATCTTAGAATTTTTGAAAAAATGATTTCAGAAGGAAAAACATTGGAGCCAAGACACCAATTCTATTATTCTAGAGAGTTGTACTATAATGCTAGGTATAAAGAAGCAATAGAAGGTTTTACTAAGTTTTTAGACTCATCAAGAGGATGGATTGAGGATTGTATCAGTGCTTGCAGAGATTTAGCCACATGTTATTACTTAATTAATGATGAAAAAAGTGCATTATATTCATTGTTTAGAAGTTTCGAATTTGATGAGCCAAGAGCAGAAATTTGTTGTGACATAGGAAAGCATATGTTTGATAGACAAAAATATAAAGAAGCCATTTTTTGGTATAAGGTAGCATTAACAAGAGATAAGAATGATACTAATGGAGGTTTTAAGTCAAATGATTGTTATGGATATATACCATCTATACAATTAAGTGTCTGTTATGACAGGTTAGGAGAATCAGATAAAGCTATTTATTATCATGAAAAAACAAAAGAAATCAAACCTAACGATAGTG
This sequence comes from Clostridioides difficile ATCC 9689 = DSM 1296, assembly GCF_001077535.1. Lineage (GTDB taxonomy): Bacteria > Bacillota > Clostridia > Peptostreptococcales > Peptostreptococcaceae > Clostridioides > Clostridioides difficile. Next base: position 3,733,289 of record NZ_CP011968.1, on the reverse strand, counting down.
CTGTTTTGCACAATGAAAATTATTTTAGTAAATTTAAAAATAGTTGATAGGTCACAATCATACTAAATTTGACATATTATATATAGAGCTTAAAAGCTCAAATATATCAGGAGGTGCTTTTAATAATGAGTAGAAATAAATATTTTGGACCATTTGATGATAATGATTACAACAATGGCTATGATAAATATGATGATTGTAACAATGGTCGTGATGATTATAATAGCTGTGATTGCCATCATTGCTGTCCACCATCATGTGTAGGTCCAACAGGCCCAATGGGTCCAAGAGGTAGAACCGGCCCAACAGGTCCAACGGGTCCAACAGGTCCAGGAGTAGGGGCAACAGGCCCAACAGGACCAACCGGTCCGACTGGCCCAACAGGAAATACAGGGAATACAGGAGCAACAGGATTAAGAGGTCCAACAGGAGCAACAGGGGCAACAGGCCCAACAGGAGCGACAGGAGCTATAGGGTTTGGAGTAACAGGTCCAACAGGCCCAACAGGAGCGACAGGAGCAACAGGAGCAGATGGAGTAACAGGTCCAACAGGTCCAACGGGAGCAACAGGAGCAGATGGAATAACAGGTCCAACAGGAGCAACAGGGGCAACAGGATTTGGAGTAACAGGTCCAACAGGCCCAACAGGAGCAACAGGAGTAGGAGTAACAGGAGCAACAGGATTAATAGGTCCAACAGGAGCAACAGGAACACCTGGAGCAACAGGTCCAACAGGGGCAATAGGAGCAACAGGAATAGGAATAACAGGTCCAACAGGAGCAACAGGAGCAACAGGGGCAGATGGAGCAACAGGAGTAACAGGCCCAACAGGCCCAACAGGGGCAACAGGAGCAGATGGAGTAACAGGCCCAACAGGAGCAACAGGAGCAACAGGAATAGGAATAACAGGCCCAACAGGTCCAACAGGAGCAACAGGAATAGGAATAACAGGGGCAACAGGATTAATAGGTCCAACAGGGGCAACAGGAACACCTGGAGCAACAGGTCCAACAGGAGCAACAGGCCCAACAGGAGTAGGAGTAACAGGAGCAACAGGAGCAACAGGGGCAACAGGAGCAGACGGAGCAACAGGAGTAACAGGTCCAACAGGAGCAACAGGGGCAACAGGAGCAAATGGATTAGTAGGCCCAACAGGAGCAACAGGAGCAGCAGGAACACCTGGAGCAACAGGTCCAACAGGAGCAACAGGCCCAACAGGAGTAGGAATAACAGGAGCAACAGGGGCAACAGGAGCGACAGGTCCAACAGGAGCAGATGGAGCAACAGGTCCAACAGGAGCAACAGGAAATACAGGAGCAGATGGAGTAGCAGGTCCAACAGGAGCAACAGGAGCAACAGGAAATACAGGAGCAGATGGAGCAACAGGTCCAACAGGAGCAACAGGAAATACAGGAGCAGATGGAGCAACAGGTCCAACAGGAGCAACAGGAGCAACAGGAGTGGCAGGAGCAACAGGAGCAACAGGTCCAACAGGAGCAACAGGAAATACAGGAGCAGATGGAGCAACAGGTCCAACAGGAGCAACAGGAGCAACAGGGGCAGATGGAGCAACAGGTCCAACAGGAGCAACAGGGGCAACAGGAGTTACAGGAGCAACAGGCCCAACAGGAGCAACAGGAGCAACAGGAGCAACAGGTGCTAGTGCAATAATACCTTTTGCATCAGGTATACCACTATCACTTACAACTATAGCTGGAGGATTAGTAGGTACACCTGGATTTGTTGGATTTGGTAGTTCAGCTCCAGGATTAAGTATAGTTGGTGGAGTAATAGACCTTACAAACGCAGCAGGAACATTGACTAACTTTGCATTTTCAATGCCAAGAGATGGAACAATAACATCTATTTCAGCATACTTCAGTACAACAGCAGCACTTTCACTTGTTGGTTCAACAATTACAATTACAGCAACACTTTACCAATCTACTGCACCAAATAACTCATTTACAGCTGTACCAGGAGCGACAGTTACACTAGCTCCACCACTTACAGGTATATTATCAGTTGGTTCAATTTCTAGTGGAATTGTAACAGGATTAAATATAGCAGCAACAGCGCAAACTCGATTCTTACTAGTATTTACTGCAACAGCTTCAGGTCTTTCATTAGTTAATACTGTAGCAGGATATGCAAGTGCAGGAATTGCAATAAATTAGATTAGATAAGAAAAGGCTTCTAATATCGTATTGATATTAGGAGCTTTTTTAAGAATGATTGATGAACATAGTTTTAATATTAATTAGTGCGCATATTATAAAATACTATTATATAATATAAAATAATAACATTAAATTGGAAATATAGAATTATCTAGGGGTGATACTATGAAAAATAAGATTGAAATATCAATGAACAACTTTGTAAAAAATTATCATAAATCAAATAATATAACTACAAAGTGGCAAGAACTTTTGTTTGCTTATGCATCTGCTGAAGATGATATGTTTCAGAAGCTAAAAAGTGTTGTAGGAACATCTCATGCTATGCCAAAAGATTTTCTGGAAAATGGAAAAACTATAATTACATATTTTATACCTTTTGATGAAAGTGTAAATAATAGTAATATTGGAGGGTTTGAATGTTCTGAAATATGGGCAAGAGCGTACATAGAAACTAATATGTTGATTTCAAATTTAAATGATTTCTTATGTGAAGAACTAGAGAAGATAGGGGCTAATTCATATGCTATTCCTGGGTCGTATAATTTTGACAGTGAAAAATTGGTAAGTGACTGGTCACAAAGACATGTAGCATTCATAGCAGGTCTTGGAACTTTTGGTTTAAATAATATGCTTATTACAGAAAAAGGGTGTTGTGGAAGAATAGGAAGCATAATCACAAGTTTAGAATTAGAGCCAACTAAAAGACCAGAAAATGAATACTGCTTGTATAAACATAATAATAGTTGCAAAAAATGTGTCAATAAATGCGTGAAAGAAGCTTTAAAAGAAGATGGATTTAATAGGAATAAGTGTTATGAAATGTGTATGATAAATGAAAAAAAATACACTTATATAGGTGGATGTGATATTTGTGGAAAGTGTATAGTTGGAGTTCCTTGTTCAGTAATAAACCCATCAAGATAATGGACTTAAGTTGACTAATAATTTTAAAGATAGTTTATAATGAAAAAATTTTAGTTATCAAAATAAATATAATATAAAAACTAAATAAATGTGTTTAAAAAATGGATAAATAATTTGTGTTGATTGACAACCAGTTATACTGTTGATAGACTTATATGTATCGCTGTGATATATAAGGAGGGTTGAGATTTTATGTTTGATTTAATCTTTATTTTTGCATAGCAAGGGCTATTGCAACTATGAAATTTAATATATAAATAGCCCTTTGCTATTCCTAATGAAAAATTACTATTTAATAGGAGAGCAAAATGAGCTATAAAAAAGCAATACATATATTACCAGAAGAATTACTTGAATTAATACAGGAATATGTAGATGGTGAATGTATCTATATTCCTAGAAAATCTAATAATAAAAAAGAATGGGGAAGTAATACACCTACTCGTGAAGAGTTGTCAATTAGAAATATGCAGATTTACGAAGACTATCAAGTTGGATATGATTTGCAATATTTATCGGAAAAGTATTATTTATCTTTGAAAAGTATCCAAAGAATTGTATTACAAGAAAAAAGAAAAGATATCTAAGGATGAGCCAGTATAGTTTTATAATTATACTGGCTCATTTTCTTTTGATAAAAGTGTTTGAGGTATAGTTTCTTTTAAGTGGATGATATAATTTAAGTAATTTCAATAACTTATACAGTAGCTAACAAAGCTGGTTGTAAAGTATCTAATAAGAAGTAGTAGCTTTTTATATGTTTGAAATTAAAATTTATTAAAATTAGGAGGTCTTGTTTTGAAAAAAATACTTGATTATATTCCACCTTTTCATAACTTTCTATTAATTTAGTAATCTTATAGAAAGGAAATTGCATTTATGAAAAAAATTACTTGGGAGGTGGAATATATCTCCCAGTTACCTGTAATTAGGTATTGTAAAAAATGTGGAAAAAAGACTGAATATATTTGTTCAGGTTTATTTAGGGTTAATGCTCAACATAAATATTTGGATATATGGTTAATATACAAGTGTTCAAATTGTGATTCAACATGGAACTCAACTATATATTCTCGTGTTAATCCAAAAAGCTTAAATCCAGAAATACTAGAACAATTCCATACAAATGATTATAATCTTGTTAAGCAATATGCTATGAATATGGAACTTTTACATAGAAATGGAGCAGAAGTTGGTATTCCAGAGTATAAAATAGTAGGACAAGAAATTAATATTAATGACCTTACACAAGTTCATATTATTAGTAAATATCCATGTCAGTTAAAGGTATCAACATTATTACGTGAGAAACTAGGTTTATCTAGGAAGGTATTTGACGAAATGTTGGATTGTGGGATTATTAGAAGTAACTCAGGAGTTGATTTAAAGAAAGGTAAATTAAATTATGAAATTATGTTAGATATAGGCAAGGAGAAGCAAAAGTCTTCAAATTGATTAGAATAACTAACTTAATATATTTTCAGGAACATCATTTAAAAAAATAGTGACTTTAAAAAATTTAAAGCCACTATTTTTTAATATGTTTTATATGAGTATTTAAAATAAAGTGTGTATTCTTCAAATTTATAGCGATAATTAAAACATTACTATAAAAAGGAAGGTGCATACTTTTTATTTAACAAAAACTAGATATTAAAAACTTTTCGAGGAATATTTTATTAAAATCCCTAAATATATTTAATATATATTAAAAAATTGTATTATAATGAAAATCAAAATAGATTGCAAATCCAAAAAGTAATACTTAATGTCCAAAAAGCTAAAATTAAAATCTAAATAGCTATTTACTACAGAAGTATGTTAAAATATGTAAAATGAATAGAAATTTATATATTTTTATTAAAAATATATAAGAAAGGATGTTTAAGAATTGTGATTAATATAGGAATATGTGATGATGAACTACATTATCGAATAAAAATAAAAGATATATTAAGTGAAATATTAAGTTCATATCCTATAAATTATAACATATATGAATTTTCAGCAGGAGAAGAGTTACTAAATAACTATCCTAAAGATTTAGACATATTAATTATGGACATACAAATGAAAACAATAAATGGTATGGATACTGCTAGGAAGATAAGAGAGTTTGATCATAAGTTAGAAATAATATTTGTTACTTCATTTGTAGAGTTTATGCAAGAAGGTTATGAGGTAAAAGCATACAGATATATACTAAAGCCAATAAATAAAGAAAAAATTTCTAAAAGTGTATTACCTTGTATAAATGAGATGATGAAAAAGAGAAATAATTACTTAACTATAAATGTAAAAAATTATGTAGACCGAATTAAAATAGATTCTATTACTTATATAGAAACAGATAGACCGAATATATTGATTTATACACATGATGATATGTATATTACTAAAATGAGTATATCTAAAATAGAAAAGATATTAAATGAATATGGATTTTTTAGATGTCATAATAGCTATATAGTTAACTTAAAATTAGTAGAATCAATGAGTGGAAGTACTGTTATAGTAGATGGAAAAAGTATTCCAATAAGTAAATATAGGGTTAAAGGCTTGAAGCTTGCGATAACTAATATATTAGGGGACATAGTATGCTAACAAATTTAAGTGTAGGATTTTGGAATATTATTAATTTAGTTTCAGGTACTATAGATTGGATTATATTTTTTTTAGTAATCCACTTAGTTGGAAAGAGGAAAATATCTAATATAAGATATATATTTACAACAATAATTATAATTATATTTATGGCATACATAAATGTAGTTAAAGTGTTTCCAAATATTAAGATTCTTCTATGTATGGTAATAGGAATATCATTTTATATAACATCATATGAAGATAAAATCTATAAAAGTATAATAGTTAGTTTATTGTTTTGGCTAGGATTAATGGTTGCTGAAGGTTCTGCAGTAGGTCTAGTAGTATTTATAAATAAATTAAATAATATTAACATAACACAACATGAAAACTTATTTAGAATACAAGCTATTATTATGTCAAAGGTATTTTTATTTATAGGTTTTATATTGTTTAAGTATTTTAAATTATCTTTAGATTTTAAACCTAAAGATATGATACTAATAGGAATACCTATATTATCTAATATAGTTAGCTTATTACTTATATTTGAATATAATTTAAGAGTCAATACAATTACTACAGAAAACTTATTTATATTTATATTTGCAATTTTATTGATTTTATCATCAAGTATAATACTTTTAATAGTAATAGGGAAAATTGTACAAGACGATAAATTAAATCTAGAGTATGAACTTATAAATGAAAGAATAAAAACAAACTACAGGAATTATGAAAATATAAACGAAGTTCATGATAGATTAAAATATGTTTATCATGACTTGAAAAACCATATGATTTGTATAAAAAATTATGACACTAAAGAAGAAATTATATCATATATAAATAACTTAGAGTTTCAGATAAGTGAATTTGAACATTTTAAAAATACTGGAAATAAAACATTAGATTTAATTTTAGCAGAAAAAATAAGTATTTGTAAAAAGTATGATATTCAAATTGAAGATAACATAAATATATCTAAATTAAACTTTATTAAAAATAATGATATATGTTCAATATTTGCAAATTCACTAGATAATGCAATTGAAGCATGTATGGATATAAATAATGAGATAGAAAAAAGAATAGAAGTTAAAGCTACATATATAAATAAATTTGCAATAATAAAATTTATAAATACTAAGGTAAATGATATTAAACTTATTGATAAACGTATTCAAACTAGTAAGGATGATAATAAGATACATGGAATAGGACTTGCTAGTATTAAATATATAGTAAATAAATATGGTGGTGAAACAATAGTTAATTACTCAGATAATGAGTTTATATTAAAAATAATGATACCAATAAAAAGTTAGGAGAGTACAAAATGAAAAAAATAGCGTTAAACTTACTTAAAAACATCTCAGCATTAAGTTTTGGGATAGCTGTATTATCAGCAAACAGTGCAAGTTCTTGGGTAGCACATCAGGCAAAAGAGCCACAAGCTTTACAAAAACTAAAAAAATAACATTAATAAAAGGACCTCTTCTTATTAAAGGAGAGGTTTTACATGTTGAGGAGGAAATATGTTTAAAAGATTATCATATAAATTTGCCAATATATTAGTTAATAATGAGATTGTAGAAAGTGAAGATTTTGAAATATATAGATATGGATTTGAAACTTTGATTTATTTCATAGTTAATATTTTGGTAGCATTATTTATAGGAATTATTTTTGATAGATTTATACATACAGTTATATTTTTAAGTTGTTATTGCACTTTAAGACAGTTCACAGGAGGTTATCATGCTAGGAATTATAAAGAGTGTACATTAACATTTGCAGTTATTTATTTGATAACTATTTTTTCAGCTAATAATATAGATATAAATATAAGTATTTATTAGTATTATTAATGATTATTAGTATACTAACAATTTACAAGTTAGCTCCTTTAGAACATAGAAACAAACCTCTTAGTGAAAGTGAGAAAAAGCATTATAGAAAGACTGTGCAAAAAATACTATTCGTAATAATATGTTTAATTATTTTATGTAAAATACTTAATATTTTTCAGCAATATATGATTTATGCAATAATTTCTATATATTGGATTGCTATATTAATATATATTGGAATGAAGGTTAATAGTGATCAGTAAGATTATAAAACATTTTCTAAATTAATTAACTTCACTAATTAATATTAACTTTAAAAAAATAATGTCAAGGTAAGTATTTGAACTTATTAAATATAGTTGAATCTATTGTGGGTTGTATCAAAGGACAAATAGATTCACTTAATAACCAGTTTGTAACAGAGTATTGAATTGTAAAAGTTAATACGATAGTATGAAAATGTAATTTGAAATTACATTTTTATAAAAATTATATTAACTAAGGGGAGGGATACATACAATGAATTTGAAGAAAAAAATTAAAAAGTTAGGAGTTACATTTGCAATAGGAACTATAATTGTATCAAGTTTAGGGACATCTGTATTTGCAGATGAGGTTAGCACATATGCTTTAATATCTAAAGCTTTTTCAGGTAAAAACAATATTATATCTAGTTCAGTATACACTTCTGGAAGTAGAACCTTTAAAACGACAGATTCTCAAGGGGGATTTTCTTGTAGGCTAACAGAAAGATTCTCAGGATCTAGCCCAGATAGAATTGTAAAAAGACATGAAGCAAATGCTTCTTCAAAAGTTAGTTTATCAGGAGGAACATACTATATAAGGTATGAAGGTTCAACGAATAATGCTAAAACATATGCAACTTTAAATTAGTATTAAAAGCATCCTATAATTATTTTTATAGGATGTTTTTGTAATTGTTATAATCAAAAGACTGGCTAGGAGGGGCATAAATATGAGTAGTATTAAGGTTATATCAGACTTTATAACCAAAATAATTAGAAAAAATATTTTATTTGCAATAACAGTTATTATTATAAATTACCATCTCATACAACGATGGACACATATATCCAATAGAGGAATTTCATTTAATGATTACTTATCCTTGAGTGTATATACTTGTATGACAATTAGTATTTTAACCATGTTAAATGTAATTTTTTATATGAGAAAAAGTTATGATACTGTAAAAATATTATGTAGAAATAATTTTGATTATTTTTTAGGTATTTCTGTTGCTGTAACTAGAAACAACTTTATATTTTGTTGCATACCAATTATATATGCTATAGCATACTCAAGTTTAATAAGAACATTGTCAATTGTAACGATTAAATCAACTATATTTATATTGATATTTGAATGGTTTTTACCACTTACTATTTTATCTATAGTGATATCATTTATTTCAGTTATTATAAATAATTTAATACTAAAGATTACCTTATCATCAGTATTTTTATATTTAACATCAACTAATATGTTGGATAGAGTTATTGATATTAAAGAACCATTTTTTAAAGCATTATTTAAATCACTTAACATATTTGAAGATCAATCATATGCTTACTATTCTGATTTTGTAGGGAAAGTTAATAATTCAGCATATGTTATAGATAAGATTATACCTACACTATTTGCAATTACTTTAATAATAGTAGCATATCTGATATTAAATGATATTAGAAAGAAACAGATTAAATCATTAATAGTTATAGTAGTGTACAGTATTTTATTTATTGGATTAAATTATATATCAATAGATATGTCAACATATAGAGATGAGGAGCGTAGTTATGGAGAGTATTTAAAGAAATCTAATATTAGTGATATTAAAATAAAATCGCATGATATGAAGATTGACTTTAAAAGCAAGTCAAATATAAAAGATAGAATTGTTTTATTAAACACATCAAATGAAGAGTTAACAAATATTAATATGATTTTAGATGAAATATTTGATATAAAATATATAAAAGTAAATTCGGAAAATATAAAATTTAACATAAAAAAGGATTTAATTGAAGTTAATTTAAAGGAAAGTTTAGAGCCTAATGACGAGGTGACATTAGATATAGAGTATGAAGGCTATATTAATGTGTTGACATCTTGGAATCAAAATAAATATATAGCTACTAAAGATGATATTATGCTTCCACCAGGTTCTTTAGCGTGGTACCCAAAAGTAAATCAATCAAGTTATATGGCTTATAAAATAAATTTAAGTTCTAAAAGTAATGTCTATTCAAATTTACCTTTACTGAATAAGACTAGTAATTTTTTAAAAAAAGATTATATATTTGAAGGAAAGTCAAATGATATTGCAATATATGCAGGTGAGTTTAAAGAAGAGGTAAAAGATGATATAAAAATAATCTATCCATCAGATAGTAATGTAAATATGGATATAGAGGAAAAAATTAAATTTTTAATTGAAACAAGAAATGAAATATTAGGTGATAGCAAAGCATCTGTAGATGCTAAAAAATATGTAGATGAAGTAGATAATGTTATGGAATCAATAAAAAGAAAAAAAATTAATATGATATTAGTTGCTGACTTACCTAGCAATGAATTTTTATATGAAGACTCAAAGGGAGAGAAAATTAGCATAACTATTTATCATTGGCTTTCAGGAAATATCCTTATAATAGATAAATAATAAAGGAGGTTAATATGATAAACAAGTTAGAAATAAGAAATCTAAATTTTAATTACAAAAATAAAAAAGCTTTGGATAATATAAATTTAACCCTAACAGATGGAGTAGTTGCATTATTAGGTCCTAATGGTGCTGGAAAATCAACATTAATGAGGTTATTAGTGACTCTTTATGAAACTTCAATTGGAGAGATAGAATTAAATAATATAAAGTATAGCAAAAACAATGAGAAAATCAAGGCAAATGTAGGATATGTACCTCAAGATTTTGATATGTATAATAATATAAATGGGCAAGAATACTTAGAATTTGTAGCTAAAATGAGAGGTGTATCTAAGAATGATTTAAAGAAACATATACAAAAAGTAGTATCAAAAGTTAATCTGGACAAGTTTATAAATAAAAAAATAGGTACATACTCAGGTGGTGTAAAGAGACGACTAGGTATAGCACAGGCTTTAATAGGTGATTCTAAGTTAATAGTTATGGACGAACCTACAGTTGGTCTTGATCCAGAGCAAAGGAATGAATTTAGAAGATTGTTACCAGAAATAAGTAAAAATTCTATAGTATTAATTTCAACTCACATAGTAGAAGACATACAATTTAACTGTGACAAATTAATTATATTAAATCAAGGCAAAATATTATATGATGGTACAATTAATAAGTTTATTGATATGGTTGAGGTGTATTCGGTAGTAGTTTCTAATGATGAATTTGAATATTTAGAACGTAATATTGATATTATTGATTATAGGAGAGTTAAAGATGGTGTGCAAGTAAAGTATATAGGTAAAAATACAGAGAAACTTAAAGATAGCTTAAGGATAGATACAACTTTACAAGATGCTTATATAAACTTTTTACATAAGGAGTTAAAATAAATGTGTATATTGGAGTTAATAAAATTTGAGCTTAAAAAAATAGAGCTTAAACATGTGTTAATATTTGTAATTATTTCTATATTATGCATATTTATTACAGGCATATTAGATTATAATGAGTTAATATTTTATAATGATGTACCTATAATGGATACATATTCTATAGCAGGATGGTTAGGAATTATAAAGATATCAGATGTTTTTATACCAATAATGTCAGCAATCACAATAATTTATGTGTTTTCAAAAGATTATTCGGGTAATATAAATGAGATACTTACTTTATATAATAAAAAAAAATATAATCAATTTATAGTATTTAGATGGTGTGTTATATTAGCTATATATACTGTATTATTATTAATTTCAATTACAATAGTATATACATTTACGTCAGTGAAAGGTTTTAACATAGACAAAATAGATTTTGTTTATAGTGTAAAGCCAATAGATGTGTTTTTAAAGACGTTTCCTACATTATTATGGTATACAACATTTCCACTAATGATATTAACATTAACAAAAAATAGATTTACAACAATAGCAATATTAATTACATATACATTTGCTGATATATTTTTTATTTTACATATGTACCCATTTGTTAGTATGATTAATGTAAATGGATTTTATATTCAAAAGATGTTTTATATGCCTAACAATATAGATGTTAGATTTAATGAATTAAAGAATTATTTCTTTATAAATAGAGGTTCTCTAGTAGTTATTTCTATAATAATAGTTTTTTATATAGCAAGAAAATCAACGGTTTTAAAAAAGAGTAAATAGTTTAATATATTTTTTATATTGTTATATTTATATAGAATAGTGACTTTAAAAAATTTAAAGCCACTATTTTTTAATATGTTTTATCTATATAACTATTATTTTTCTAGGTTTTTTAATATTTCGTAATAGTGTGTTTTGGCTATTTCACTTGACTCGCCTTTTTTACAAAAAGATAATTTGGATAGTTTTGGAACTACACTTTCAACGACAATTTTATTACCTATCATTTTAGATTCAAGTATCTTCAATGCTTCTAAAAATCTATTATTCTTTTTTGCACAATTATAAAATGATAAAACGTAGACATAAAGGAATAGGTTATAATTACGGAAAGGATATTCAACTTGCATAAATAAGGTTCCAATTCCATAGTGACAAGGGCCGATTGGTTTTTTAATAGTCCAATGGTCAAGTAGAAAATCTACAGCTTTGTCAAGTTTTGATTCTTTATTTAGATAATTACTAAAACGGAATGCATTTAATATATTAAGAGTTGGTAGTGGATTTGAGTATTCAGTTTCTGGACCTCGACCAAAACTAAATTTATTGCAACGCCACCCACCATCAGTATACTGTGTATCTAAAAAATGTTGAAACGTTTTTTGCATTCTAATGTCAGATGCATATCCCATATGACAGAGTACGTTAGCAGCATTTGCAGTATGACAAGGGTAAATACCTCCATTTGGATATAGTTTGAAACGTCCATCTTCTCGCCATGTGCTAAATATCAAAAACTTTATTATAATATTATTTATATTTATAATTGATTTATTTTATTTAAAATTGCATTTATAGCTGTATCAGGAACAACTGCTAAATCTTCTGCATTGAAGTAATAAACTATATTAGAATCAAATAATATATTTGAATTTGGAGGAAATTCATCATCTCCAAACCAAAGTATAAATACCATAGATGTATTACCCATATATGTAAACCTATAAGCTAAATCTCCCATGTTTACTTTTTCAGCTCCAATTTTCTCCATAACTAACTTATATTTGTCTATTTGAGATGTAAAAACTTCTGAAAGCCTATATAGAGTCCTGTTTAAAAAATTTGGATAATAAACATTGCCTCCTGGTATTTCTTTAAAAGTTACATATTTATTAGTTCTAGGAATACCTTTAGCATTGATTAAATATCTAACTATCAAGATTTTAAGCTCAAAGTTATTGCAAAGGCTACCATTACTATTCCAAACTTCTCCATTTGGATAGTCTATAATATATTGTCTATCAAAAAAATTGAGTGTGAATCTATTTAAATCATTATTGAAAGGTATATTACTTAAATTACTAATTGTATGAGGGTCTAATTCTTTGAGTTTTTTTCGAACATAGTCAAATGGAACATTATAATTATTTTTTGTTATCTTTTCATCCATAATTTTTTCCTCCAATTTAAACAATTAAAAGTATATTTATAAAAAGTTTTCTTATTATTAATTTTATTATATATTCAAAATATTACAATAATAAATTGTTAAATAAATTTTTATATTTAAGTAAATACGTGTAAAATGAATATAAAGTTTTTGAAATATAAAGTTTTTGTATCTAAAATATTTTATTTGTAAAATAGTAATTAATTATTGTAAGCTATAATATGAGAGTATTATGGTTAATGTGAATTTTAAAGATATTATTAAATATATAAATTAGAATGCTATTAGATGGATAAATGGAGGAGTTATTATGTCTAAGATATTAGTAGTAGATGATGAGTTAGATATGTTAAAGTTGATTGAAAATGTGTTGAAAAGAGATGGACATGAAGTAAAGGTAATTAGTGATGTAGAAAAGGCTATGAACATGGATTTTAATTATTTTAATCTAATAATATTAGATGTTATGATGCCTAAGATGGATGGTTTTGAAGTATGTAAAACTATAAGAAATAAGGTTGATTGTCCAATACTGTTTTTGACAGCAAAAAATATGGAAAGTGATATTATGTACGGTCTTGGTATAGGTGCAGATGACTATATAACCAAACCTTTTGGTGTAGGAGAATTAAGGGCTAGGATAACTGCTCATTTAAGGCGAGAAAGTAGAGAAAAAAAGAATTTATTAACTATCTCAAATGTTCAATTTAACTTTTTAGGCAAAGAAGTTTCAATTGATGGTAAAAAAATTAATTTTACTAAAAGTGAATATCTAATATGTGAATTTCTAGCAAAAAATAAGGGACAAGTATTTTCAAAAGAAAGAATATATGAGTCGGTATATGGTTTTGATGGAGAAAGTGATATAAGTACTATCACAGAGCATATAAAAAATATACGAAGCAAATTAAAACAATATGATATTTATACAATAGAAACTGTATGGGGGATAGGGTATAAATGGGTGTAATAAGTATAAGTGTTGTTTAGTGAAAATATTATATATATCTACAAAATGTTTGTAAAATATTAATCTATATATTAAAATTTAATTTATAGATTAATATTTTTTGTAAATGACAAAATTGTAAGGTATTTTGTTATAAAATATTAAGATTCATAGTGTATACTAATAATATAGTATTTAGTATAAATCTTGAGCAAAGGATGGTTATTTCTAATGGATAGACTAAAGAATATTAGAAAGAGTTTACTACAGTATACATTTTTATTTTTGTTAATAGGTATAACAATTTACCTAGTGTTTAAAACATTGGATATTAAAATGCTATCAAATGTTATGGTTATGGTAGATAAGAAGTTTTTATTCATAGGTGCTTTGGCAATAATGTGTCACATAATGCTTGAAGGAGTAGTAATGAAGATAATTATAGAAAGCACTCACAAAGTTAATATTAGATTTATTGGTTTTAAGCTAGCCATTATGGGATTTTATTATAATTTAATAACTCCTTTTGCTTCAGGAAGCCAACCAGTACAGATATATGTACTTAAAAAATGTAAAATGCCACTTAGTAAGGCAAGTGCAGTTGTTACCAATAAGTCTATTATCTTCCAAATAGTAGTTACTTTTTATTGTACAATACTTGTTTTAATGAATTTTGCTATGTTAGAAAAACAAATGAAAATGATTATGCCTCTAGTGTTTCTAGGGATAGCCATTAATTCATTTGTCTTAATTATGATAATATTAGTTATTTTAAATCCTAAAAAAATAAAATATTTTATGAGAATTACTATAAAGCATTTATCAAAAATTAAGTTTTTAAAATTTTTAGATAATAAGATCGAATCCATAGAAAGTTTTATAGATGATTATAGTAAAGCAATAAATTTTTTTGCAAAGAATAAAAAGGTATTAATTTCAACTATAATAGTAACTTTTATTCAATTAAGTGCTTACTTTAGTGTTTCATTTTGGATATATAAAGCATTTAATTTACAAGGTTATAGCTATATTTATATACTGACATTACAAGCATTTTTATATATGGCAATATCTCCAATACCAACACCTGGGAATGTAGGAGCTAATGAATTAGCCTTTTTCACTATATTCAAATCAGTATTCCCTCAACCTTTGATGGGATATGCAGTATTTTTATATGGTGGATTTATGTACTATTTGATTCTGATTGGAAGTGGAATATTTACTGTAATTACTCACTATAGAATGAAAAATAGAATTGGCAGAAATATTGTTTTAAGTGAAAACTAAATAAGTTTAAAGAATATATATTGAGTATATTAAAAAATATGTCATAAGAACTAGAATATTTTAATTAAATGGTTGAAATATAAAGATTATTATGACATATTTTTTTTGAAATTTAAGAGGAATTGTGAGAAAATTGTTGAATTTAATAGATAGTATTGCAAAATATTTATGATTTTGCATATTATAAAAACACTCATTATCTTTAAGATAAATTTTACTTATCAGGGGATAAATCTAAGGGGGGAATTGTATGGAGAAAAAAATTTTAACAGTTTGTCCATACTGTGGAGCTGGATGCCAATTATATCTAGTAGTAAAAGATAATAAGATATTAAGAGCTGAACCGGCTAATGGTAGAACAAATCAAGAAAGTTTGTGTTTAAAAGGTCGTTATGGATGGGATTTTCTAAATGACCCTAAAATTCTAACACCTAGGCTAAAAAAGCCAATGATAAGAAAACAAGGTGTACTAGAAGAGGTTGAATGGGATGAGGCTATAAACTATACAGCTTCAAGACTAAATGAAATTAAAGAAAAATATGGACCTGATTCTATTATGGGAACAGGTTCTGCAAGAGGACCTGGTAATGAAGCAAACTATATAATGCAAAAATTTATGAGAGCTACAATAGGAACTAATAATGTTGACCATTGTGCTCGTGTCTGACATGCACCATCTGTAGCCGGTCTGGCTTACTCATTAGGTAGTGGTGCAATGTCTAATTCTATACCAGAGATAGAAAATGCAGATGTTTTATTTATATTTGGATATAATGGAGCAGATTCACATCCAATAGTGGCAAATAGAATAGTAAAAGCTAAAAAAAATGGTGCTAAATTAATTGTTACTGACCCTAGAGTAACTGAATCTGCAAGAATTGCTGATATACATCTACCTATAAAAGGTGGAACAAACATGGTTTTAGTAAATGCTTTTGGAAATGTATTAATAGAAGAAGGTCTTTACAATAAAGAATTTGTTCAAAATCATACACAAGGATTTGATGAGTATAAAGAAATTGTTAAACCATATACAGCTAAATATGCTGAAAAGATTACAGGAATCCCAGAAGAGCTTATAAGAAAAGCTATGAGAGAATATGCAAAAGGTAAAAAAGCTATGATACTTTATGGAATGGGTGTCTGTCAATTTGGTCAAGCTGTTGATGTAGTTAAGGGACTTGCATCAATTGCTCTACTTACAGGTAATTTTGGTAGAGAAAGCGTTGGAATAGGACCTGTACGTGGACAAAATAATGTTCAAGGAGCTTGTGATATGGGAGCTCTTCCTAATGTATATCCTGGCTATCAAAATGTAACTGATGATAAGATAAGAGAAAAGTTTGAAAAAGCTTGGGGGGTAAAATTATCTCCTAATAATGGTTATAGTTTAACTCAAGTTCCAGACTTAGTACTAAAAGAGAAAAAGCTTAAAGCTTATTATATATTTGGAGAAGACCCAGTGCAAAGTGACCCAGATGCATCAGAAGTTAGAGAAGCATTAGATGAATTGGAATTTGTCATTGTTCAAGATATATTTATGAATAAGACAGCACTTCATGCTGATGTTATACTTCCAGCTACTTCTTGGGGAGAACATGAGGGAGTATATACATGTGCAGATAGAGGATTCCAATTGATGAGAAAAGCTATAGAGCCACAAGGAGATGTAAAACCAGACTGGCAAATTATAAGCGAAATTTCTACAGCAATGGGATATCCTATGAACTATAAAAATACTAAGGAAATATGGGACGAACTTAGACAATTATGTCCAAGTTTCTTAGGTGCTACTTATGAAAAGATAGAAACTCAAGGATGCGTTCAATGGCCTTGTAAGAGTGAAAGTATGGAAGATAAAGGAACTATGTATCTGTATGAAGGTCAAAAGTTTTCTACTCCTAATGGTAAAGGTAATTTGTTCGCTGCTGAATGGAGACCCCCTATGGAAGTTGAAGATGATGAATACCCATTTAGTTTATGTACTGTAAGAGAAGTTGGACACTATTCAGTAAGAACAATGACTGGTAATTGTAGAACACTTAGTTCATTAGAAGATGAACCAGGACGTGTTCAAATAAATTCTAATGATGCTGAAAAATTAGGAATTGAAGATGATGAATTAGTTAGAATTAGTTCAAGAAGAGGAAGTGTAATAACAAGAGCAACAGTTACTGATAGAGTTAAGGAAGGTGCAACATATATGACTTATCAGTGGTGGGTTGGAGCTTGCAATGAACTTACAATAGCAAATTTAGACCCTATATCTAAAACACCAGAGTATAAATATTGTGCTGTTAAACTTGAAAAACTTGAAGACCAAGAATTAGCAGAAAAATGTGTAAGAGAAGAGTATCAAAGTTTGAAAGACAAAATGACAGCTACAAATATCTAATGATTTATTAGATTTAAGATTTATAAAAGGCAGAAAGGCTAATATTTTATGAACAATATATACTCAAAAACTAAATTACAAGAAAATAGTAAGGATAAAGTTTTTGAAAATAGTTATAGTCTAGTGGACTACAAATATTTAAATTCTTTTAATGTAGAAGTAAGCAAAATAAATGAACATGAAGTATCAATAGATAATGAAGAAATAATTGCAGAATATCCACTTAGTTTTATTTTAAATGATAAATATATAAATACATTTTTATGTACCCCATATAATTTAGAGGAACTTATAGTAGGATTCTTGAAAACAAAAGGATACATAGAAAACAAAAAAAGCTTATTAAAATTTGAGATAAATGAGAGTGAACGTTTTGCAAAAGTAACTATTCAAGAGAAACAAAAAAATCAAGATGAGCAAATTATATTTTTAAATTCACTAGACTATATAACATGTGCTCCTGTAAAGAGCAATATAAAAATAAATTATGATACGATTTACAGTATAATGGATAAAAATTTAAATTCATCAGAATTATTTAAAAATACTGGTGGGGTACATAGTGTATCTGTATTTAATTTTGATAAAAAAATAGTCACTTGTGAAGATGTAGCAAGGCATAATGCAATGGATAAGGCTATTGGATTTTGTGTTTTAAATGACATAACATTAAAAGATAAAATTGTGGCTGTAAGTGGAAGAATATCATTGGAAATGATATTAAAAGCAGCTATGACTCAAATTCCTATTGTAGTATCAAAATCAGCACCGACTAATTTATCAATAGAGCTTTCTAAAAAATTAAATATAACGCTTATTGGATTTGTAAGAGGAAGACGGATGAATATTTATGCAAATCCACAGAGAGTTATCAAAAAGTGAGAATGAATATATGTGTACTAAAAAAGAAGAGCAAAGATATTCAAAGTGTGAAATCTGTGGAGTATTAATTGATGATACTGATAAGGTATATAATAACACATACAATTTGTGCAAAAAATGTAAACGAAATATAAGTACTGAGAAAATAGTGAAATATATAAATATATATGATGAAAATAACTAGAGGGTTGGAAATATACAAATTGAAAGGTGGGATAATATGAAAAATAAAATAGGCTCTTTTGTAATAGCAGACCCAAACAAATGTACAGGTTGTAGAGCTTGTGAAGTAGCTTGTTTTACAATGCATAATCAGCATAATAATGTGGGTTATACAGTTGGAACAGTTGATATACCTGTTATACCTAGACTTTACTTAGTAAAAGGTGACAATTTCTGTATGCCAATACAGTGTAGACATTGTGAAGATGCTCCTTGTTTAAACTCATGTCCACAAAAAGCTATAGTTAAAGAAAACAATATTATGTCTGTAAATGAAGAAAAGTGTATAGGATGTAAAACTTGTCTGCTAGCATGTCCTTTTGGAGCTATAGACTTACTTCCACAATATGAAGATGGTAAAGAAGTAGAACAAGTAATTTTAGATGAAAATAAGAAGATAGCTTATAAATGTGACTTATGTAAAGACAATGAAAAAATAGCTTGTATAAGTGCATGTCCTCAGGAAGCATTAAAACTTGTTACTCCAATAGATGACAAAAAAGCTAAGAATAGACAAGCTGCACTTAGTTTATTGTTAACAAATAAATAAAGGATACAGGGGTAGGTGACGTTTATGATAATAAATATAGATAAGGATTTATGTACTGGATGTAGAGAATGTTCAAAGGTCTGTCCAGTAAATGCTATTGAAGGTGAAGAGGGAAAGCCACAAGAGATAAATTTAGATAGATGTGTTATGTGCGGTCAATGTGTTCAAACTTGTAAATCTTATGCCTCAGTTATAGATGAAGGATTTGAGTTTTTACAAGAGAAAAAACAAGAAAGAGAGATACCAGAGTCTATAAATGAACCTATATTTGCAGCATACAATGTATGTGATATAGATAAGGTGAAGAAAGCTTTAAGTGACCCAAATGTATTCACTATGGTCCAATGTGCACCAGCAGTTAGAGTTGCTTTAGGAGAAGATTTCGGATATTATTTAGGATACTTAGGTGCTGGGAAAATGGCAGCAGCACTTAGAGCTTTAAATTTTGATAGAGTCTACGATACTAATTTTGCAGCAGATTTAACTATAATGGAAGAAGGTAGTGAATTAATTAAAAGAGTGACAGAAGGTGGAACTCTTCCAATGTTTACATCTTGTTGTCCAGCTTGGGTAAAATTCATGGAAAAAAATTATCCTAAATTAACTAATCATTTATCTTCTTGTAAATCACCTCAGCAGATGGGTGGTGCAATATTTAAAACTTATGGTGCAGAGATAAATAATGTAGATGCATCAAAGATATTTAGTGTTTCTATAATGCCATGTACATGTAAAAAATATGAATGTGATAGAGAAGAAATGGATTCTAGTGGATATAGAGATGTAGATGTAGTATTAACTACTAGAGAACTAGCTTATTTAATAAAAGACATGGGAATTGATTTTAAAAATTTAAGAGAAGAAAAATTTGATAGTCCTTTAGGTAGTTATAGTGGAGCTGGAACTATCTTTGGTGTTACTGGTGGGGTTATGGAAGCTGCTATAAGAACAGGATATGAGCTTATAACTGGAGAAAGTATTCCTGATGTAGAAGTAAAACAAGTAAGAGGAGAAAATGGTTTTAGAAAGTCAACTATTAAAATAGGAGACTTAGACTTAAGAGTTGGAGTAGTAAGTGGATTAAAAAATGTAATACCAGTGCTTGAAGACTTGGAAAAAGGAAAATTAGATGTAGATTTTATTGAAGTTATGACTTGTCCTGTTGGGTGTGTAAGTGGTGGAGGTCAACCAAAAATTTTACTAGAAGAATATAAGGAATTGGCTTATGAAAATAGAACAAAAGCAACATACGTGCATGATGAACATTTAGCAATTAGAAAATCTCATGAGAATCCTGATATTAAAAAACTGTATGATGAATATCTGGTAGAACCATTAGGAGAAAAATCTCATCATCTATTACACACTACATATTGTATAGGAAAGGAAGTGGCTAAGTGATGAACTATTTTGTTATAGCAGACCCTGATAAATGCATAGGATGTAGAACTTGTATGATAGGATGTGTAGTTGCACATTCAGATGAAGATATTTTTTACCAAAATCCAGATGAAATAAATTTTAATCCAAAACTTTCTGTCATAAAGACAAAAGAAGTAAGTGCTCCAATACAGTGTAGACATTGTGAAGATGCTCCTTGTGCAAAGGCATGTCCAAATGGTGGTATAGTTAGGGTTGGTAACACAATAAAAATCAATGAAGAAAATTGTATAGGATGTAAGACTTGTATGTTAGCATGTCCTATAGGTGCAATAGACATAGTTACATTAAAAGATGTAGATGAAGGAAAGCTTTGCTTTAGAGAAAGAATGACAGCAAATAAGTGTGATTTTTGTATAGAATCGCCAGAAGGGCCTGCATGTGTAAATGTTTGTCCAACTAAGGCATTTACTATAGTTAAGGATGAGGATATAGATAGTAAAGTTAAAAATAAGAGAAAATTAGCTATATTGTAATATAAAAAAGATGGAGTTTTATTTATGATTAAAAGCTCCATCTTTTTTATTATAATATTTATATATCTAAAAATCAATTATTGCATTAGTTTATCTAATCTTTCTTTATTCAATTTTTTCATTCCTATAGAAGTTATAATAAGTAAAGTATAGGCAATTATAACTGATAAAATTATAATAGACCAAGAAAATCTGTATCCAAAATTATCAACTAACAATCCAAATAATGTTGAACCTAATGCAAATCCCACTGCAAAAATTAATTGTACGATTCCATATATGCTACCAAACTCCTTTTGACCAAAGAAAGAGCCAGTTAAATAAGCAGGACCAATCATATAAGCAAATACAGAAAGACCTTTCAAAATGGCAAATACAAATGCAAAAGTAGAAGATTTATCTACCAATAGTAATGATAAAGTTGCTATAAGAACCAATACAAAAGATATAATAAGTGGCTTTGTTTGACCGAATTTATCAAACAATAATCCTCCAAATAAATTACCAATGAGAGCAAATAAAGCAAATGTGGAGCCTACTGTTCCTATTAGAATAGGATTTAGATAATTTCTAAGATAAGTTGGATATTGTACAGATAATGATGAAACATATATACCAACAAATATAAATCCAATAGTCATAATCCAAAAATATTTAATTTTTTTAGCTTCTTTTAATGTATAACCCCATACTGAAGGAGAAATTTTATCAGATGCTTTCTCTTTTTTACCTTTAGATTTTACCTTTTCATTAATATCTTTAGGCATCCTGAGTATAAATAATATTACAGGTATACCAACTATTAATGCTATAATTCCAAATATTAGATAAGAACGACTGTATCCTTGAGTTGCTAATAAGCGAACTGCAAGTGGTTGTAGAAATATACTACCAATAGAACCACCAGCAAAAGCAAAGCCCAAAGCTTTTCCTTTGCTTTCTTCATCAAACCAAGCACTTATTAAAACAGGTATTCCTATAGCAGATATAATTGTAGCGCCAATTTGAACAATACATGATACAGTGTAAAATTGCCATAGTTCAGTACATATAGAAAAAGTAGCAAAAGCAATACTAGAAATTATACAACCTAATAAATATAGTATCTTAATATTGACTTTAGAAAATAATACACCTATAAAAGGTGATGCAATTGCTGAGGCAATAGTACCAATAGTGAATATTAGAGAAAAAGAAGCTAAACTAAAGCCTTCTCCTTCTACAACATAACTTATAAATTGAGGCTGTATACTTGCTACAATACTAAATGGAACAGCTTGTATTAACATACAACCAAGTACTATAACCCAAGCATTTGAAAAGTTTTTAATGCTAAATTTATTGTTTAGTAATGTATTCATGGTATCTCTCCTTTAGGTTATGATTTGTAGATATTAATCTAATTATTCTAATTTTATATATTAGTTTTGGATAGCCTAACTATTTAAATATAATTTGGGTATTAATATAAAAATTAACTATAAAAATTGATTATTTTAAATGTATGGGGTAAATTAAAGTATATAAATAAATGAAAGGATGGATAAAATGTCATTTGAAAAAATAAATAATAATAACCTAGATAAAATACACAACAGGAAGTGTATTATGCTTGTAAACTTTAATAAAAAAGAATTATCATTAATTAAAAACGTAAGTAACTTTGCTGTAATAAGAGACCATATCATCTTAAGTGATAAAAATGGAGAGAATATAATAAGAGACATTTTAGATGGAAATATATCAAATGAATGTGAAAATGGGATTAAGAGTAAGTCTGTAATATTTAATAACACTCCAAGCACACAAGTAAATGCATTTTTAGAAGGGCTAAAAAAAGTGAGAATAAATAGACCTTTTACAGCTATGGTAACAGAGACATCTATTGATTGGACATTGAATAATTTAATAGAAAATTTAGTTCAAGAACGTAATGCTATGTCTTTAGGAAAAACAATTGAACATAAGTAAATTTAAGATATCTTATAGTAATTTTAACTAATGTACATTGAGTATCATATTATATTTTAGAATATAAAATTTTAAATGTGGGTAGATGGAGGAGATTTGAGATGAAAGTTTTATTTACAATAAATTATGGAAAAGAAAAATTTGATAAAATAAGAGAATTAGGCTATGATGTCATACATTACTCTGAAGATAGTATTGAAAATAATGAGGATGTAAATACAGCAGATGTACTAGTTACATACAATCCATTTGAGAGATTAGATATTTCTAAGATGAAAAATTTACAATATATACAGACAACTAGTGTAGGTATAGACCAACTTCCAAAAGAAGAGGTATTGAAGAGAAATATTAAGATAGCTAATAATAGAGGCGGATATAGTGTACCTATTGGTGAAAGTATTGTATTGTATATTTTAGAAATATATAAAAATAGTGCAAAATTTTTTAAACAACAACAAAATAAAGAATGGAAGATGGATTTTTCTGTATCAGAATTGTATGGACAAAGAGTTGGATTTTTAGGAACAGGTACTATATCTTCAGAAGCAGCAAAAAGATTAAAAGCTTTTGGTGTAGAAATATGGGGTGTCAATACTGATGGAAGTAGTAAAAAATACTTTGATAAGTGTTTTGCTACTGAGGATATGAATATTGTATTTGAAGAATGTGATATAGTAGTTGTAGCAATGCCTTCTACAAAAAGTACAGATGGAATAGTAAACAAAGATATGTTTAAACTTATGAAAGATGGTTCTGTATTTATAAATGTAGGTAGAGGAAATACAGTTAATCAGAAAGATTTAGAAGAATGTGTAGAGAAATTTAGAGGGGTAGCATTAGACGTATTTGAAAGTGAACCTTTAAACAAGGACAATAAGTTGTGGGAGTGCGAAAATGTCATAGTAACTCCTCATAATTCTTGGGTGTCAGATAAAAACAAAGAGAGAACATTTAATATGGTTTATAATAATTTGAAACACTATATAATGGAGAATAAACCTGTAGATAATGTTGTAGACATATCAAGAGGCTATTAAAAATAAAAAATTTTGATAAAAATAAAAACTCTTATTAGTCGTATTAAAGATACTAATAAGAGTTTTTTTTGTAATAAATTTAAAGCCAAAAAAGTGATATACTAAAAAATATATAAATAGGAGATAATTAATTATAGGGAAATTTCAAAATAATTTAATTTTAAAAATATGAAGAGGTGCAAAAAGTGAGCATAAAAGATGAAATTAATAAACTTATAGAGACAATAAACTACCATAATGAAAGGTATTATAATCAAGATAGCCCAGAAATATCAGATTATGAATACGATAAGTTAATGAAGGAGTTAATTTCTTTAGAAGAAGAACATCCAGAACTAAAGAGAATTGATTCTCCAACAAATAGGGTAGGAGGTAAGCCATTAGATAAGTTCAATCAAATTGTACATAAAACTCCTATGTTGAGTTTATCAAATGCTTTTTCAGAGCAAGATTTGAGAGATTTTGATAAGAGAGTTCAAGAATATGTGGGAGAAAATGTTGAATATGTTGTTGAATTTAAAATAGATGGTCTTTCTGTAGGTCTAACTTATAACAATGGAGAGTTTGAAAAAGGAGCAACTAGAGGAGATGGAGTTGTAGGAGAAGATATTTCTCAAAACTTAATGACAGTAAAAAGCATACCTCTTAAGATAAATGATAAAAAAGAACTAATAGTTAGAGGAGAAGTATATATATCAAAAGATAATTTTAGAAAAGTAAATGAACAACAAGAAGAACAAGAACAGCCATTATTTGCTAATCCAAGGAATCTTGCAGCTGGTTCATTGAGACAATTAGACCCAAAACTAACAGCAAAGAGACCATTAGATATATTTGTATTTAATATGGAAAATATAGAAGAATACGATTTAGAAAGTCACAGTGAATCACTAGAGTACTTAGAAAAACTAGGATTTTCAGTAAGTCAGAGTTATAAAGTTTGTAAAAGTATAGATGAAGTTATTGAGCATATTGAATACTGGACAGATAACAGGGGTAATTTAGACTACGAAATAGATGGTATGGTAATAAAAGTAAACAATATAAAACAAAGAGACGAAATGGGATATACAGCCAAAAGTCCTAGATGGGCAATTGCATATAAATTCCCAGCAGAAAAGAAGAAAACTAAAATAGTAGATATAATAGTAGAAGTTGGGAGAACTGGTACAATAACACCTTCAGCAATTCTTGAACCAGTCAGACTTGCAGGTACTACTGTAAGTAGAGCTACACTTCACAATGAAGATTATATAAGAGAAAAAGATATAAAAATAAATGATACAGTATTAGTTCAAAAAGCAGGGGACATAATACCTCAAGTTTTAGAAGTTATAAAAGAAGAACGTACTGGAGATGAAATAGATTTTAAAATGCCAGAAAAGTGTCCAGTTTGTTCAGAGCCAACAATAAGATTAGAAGGAGAGGCTGCTGTAAAATGTATCAATATGTCTTGCCCAGCCCAAATAAGAAGGGGAATTATACACTTTGTGTCAAGGGATGCAATGAATATAGATGGATTGGGAGAATCTATAATTACACTGCTATTAAATGAAAAAATTATTCAAGATGTATCTGATTTATATTATATAAAAAAGGAAGATGTAGTCGACCTAGAGAGAATGGGCGAAAAATCTGCTGACAATTTAATAAATTCAATTGAAAAATCAAAAGAAAATGATTTATGGAGACTTATAAATGGATTAGGTATTAAATTTATAGGAGTTAAAGCAGCTAAGATACTTGCATATAACTTTAAGGATTTAGATGAAGTAATTTCTGCAACTAGTGAGCAACTAGAAGAATTAGAGGAATTTGGAAGTATAATGGCAAACAGCGTTGTCGAGTTTTTTAAGGAAGACAAAAATATGAACGTTATAAACAAGTTAAAAAATGTAGGAGTAAATACAAAATCATTGGATAATACAGGTGAAAAAGTAGAAAAAATATTTGAAGGGATGAAAATCGTATTGACTGGTACACTTCCTACATTAAAAAGAAATGATGCAAAAGATATGATAGAAAAAAGAGGTGGAAAAGCTACATCTAGTGTTAGTAAATCGACAACATTTGTTTTGGCAGGTGAAGAAGCTGGTTCTAAACTTACTAAAGCAAGTGATTTAGGAATTAAAGTTATAGATGAAGAGAGATTTTTAGAATTATTAAAGTTATCATCGAAAGATGAAGTAAAAGCTGTATTAGAGAGTTAAAAAGTCGCTTAATTTAGTAGAAAACTACTATAATTAATGATAGAATAGTTCAGTAAGCTAATAAGATTACGAAAAATGACAATAATTAATATTTGACAAAATTAAAAATTATAAAAATAAATTTATAAAAAATAAAAAATATGAGAAAGGATATAAAAAATGACCAGAAGTTATGATAGAAGTAATGAACAGATAAGACCTGTAAAGATAACTAGAGATTATACAAAGTATGCAGAAGGTTCTGTTCTTATAGAAATGGGAGAGACAAAGGTTATATGCACTGCATCAGTGGAAGAAAAAGTTCCTCCTTTTTTAAGAAATAGTGGTACTGGATGGATAAATGCTGAATATTCTATGCTACCAAGAGCAACACAACAAAGAAAGATAAGAGATGCATCTAGGGGAAAAATTGATGGAAGAACACAAGAAATACAGAGGTTAATAGGAAGAGCAATAAGGTCTGTTGTAGACTTGAATAAATTAGGAGAAAGAACTATTTGGGTAGATTGTGATGTGATTCAGGCAGATGGTGGAACTAGAACTGCATCTATAACAGGGGCATTTGTAGCAGTTGCAGAAGCAATATATAAATTATATAAAGCAAAGACAATAAAAGAGATGCCAATAACAAATTTTGTATCTGCAATTAGTGTTGGTATTGTAAATGGAATACACATGCTAGATTTATGTTATGAAGAAGATTCTAAAGCACAGGTAGATATGAATATAATAATGACTGATAAGTGTGAGTTTGTAGAAGTACAGGGGACAGGAGAAGAGAAACCTTTTTCGAGAGCAGATTTAAATTTATTGTTAGAGTTAGGTGAAAAAGGGAATAAAGAATTAATAAGGCTTCAAAGAGAAGCTTTAGGTGAAATAGCAGATGAGATATTGGGTATGGATTATGGTAATGAAGTAGTGATTGCTACTAATAATGCTCATAAGCTAGAAGAAATAGGTGAAATCTTAAAAGATTTTGAATATAAAGTGTACTCTTTAAAAGATGTTGATTTAGCAGGTATAGAGATAGTAGAAGATGGAAAAACATTTGAGCATAATGCGTTGATAAAAGCTAGAACAATAGCAAAAAAGACTAAACTTATAGCAATATCAGATGATTCTGGCTTAGAAGTAGATGCTTTAGGCAAAAAACCTGGTGTTTATTCAGCTAGATATGCAGGAGAACATGCAACAGATGAAGAAAATAGAAAAAAACTGTTAAAAGCTATGCAAAATGTACCAATGAGCAAAAGAAATGCAAGATTCGTCTCTGCAATAGCAGTAGTTTTTCCTGATGGAAAAGAATTTGTAGTAAGAGGAATTTGTGAAGGAATGATAGGATTTGAAGAAAAAGGTAAAAATGGTTTTGGATATGATAGCTTATTTATAGTAAAAGGATATGATAAGACTTTTGGTGAAATACCTAGTGTTATAAAAAATTCAATCAGTCATAGAGCAAACGCACTAAAACTTATGAAACAAGAGTTTATAAAAAGGGTAGTGAAGTAATGAAAATAGGCATAGTAAGCGACACACATATGATGATTAAAAATATGGAAAAAACAATACCATATTTGAAAGAATGTGACCTAATAATTCATGCAGGAGATAACTTTACTGATTCAAGATATATTCATAGCATGACTAATGTAGGTATTATTGCAGTTAAAGGTAATTGTGACTTTGATGCTGTTGAGGAAGAAGTTGTCTTTGAAGTGGCAAATAAAACCATATTCTTATGCCATGGAGATAAGTATGGTGTAAAATATGGAACTAATATGTTAGAAAAAAAGGCAACTGAAGTTGATGCTGATATAGTTATATTTGGCCATACCCATACCCCATTTAGAGAAATTAAAGATGGTGTACTTTACATAAATCCTGGAAGCACTTCACTTCCAAGAGGAGTATCGTATAAAAGTTTTGTCATTATGAATATAGAAGAAGATGACATAAAAATTGAAGAAATACGCATATAAAGGTGTATTTATCTAAAAAAATGGCAAAAAACGCTCAAAAAATTAAATTTTATCAAATAAGTACAACGATATTAATGGAACACTTGTAAATAAAAAAACTTATGTGATATAATTAAGTGGTTGAATTATAAATAGAATGAATTATAATACCGTTATCGGGTATTACATAAATATCACTAGGAGGATTAGAAGGATGAAAGCAGAACTAATTAAAAAAGAGGGTAATAAAGTTACTTTAAAAATAACAGTAGATAACAATAAATTTGAAGCAGCAGTAAATAAGGCTTATAATAAAAGCAGAAATAAATACAATATACCTGGATTTAGAAAAGGTAAAGCTCCAAGAATTGTTATAGAGACTCAATACGGAAAAGGTATATTCTACAATGATGCTATAGAAATATTATTCCCAGAAGTTTATCCAGAAGCTATCAAGGAATTAGACATAGACCCAATAGACAATCCAGATTTAGATATAGAAGAAATAAGTAAAGACAATGGGTTGGTTATGGTTCTTAATGTAGAAGTTAAACCAGAGTTTGAATTAGGAAACTACAAGGGTATAGAAATAGCTAAGGTTGAGAATACTGTAAGTGACGAAAATGTTGATGCTAAACTACAAGAAATGGTTGAAAAAAATGCCAGATTAGTAAGTGTAGAAGACAAAGCTTTAGAAGATGGAGATACAGCTATAATAGACTTCGAAGGTTTTGAAAATGGTGTAGCTTTTGATGGTGGTAAAGGTGAAAATTATAACTTAGTTATAGGTTCAAACACATTTATACCAGGATTTGAAGAACAATTAGTAGGTAAAAAAGCTGGTGAAGAAGTAGAAGTTAATGTTACTTTCCCAGAAGAATATCACTCACAAGATTTAGCTGGAAAACCAGTTGTATTTAATGTAAAAATAAATGATGTAAAAGTAAAAGAATTATCTGCACTTGATGATGAATTTGCTAAAGATACTAGTGAATTTGATTCTTTAGATGAATTAAAAGCAGATGTAAGAGCTAATTTAGAAGAAGAAGCTAAAAATAGAGCAGATGCAGAAACTAGAAATTCAGTAGTAGAAAAAGTTGCTGAAAATACAGAAATAGAAATACCAGAAGTTATGATACAACATCAAATAGATAATATGTTAAATGAACTTAACTACCAATTACAATATCAAGGATTTGGATTACAACAATTACTAGAGATGACTGGTAGAACTATGGAAGAATTAAGAGAAGAGAGAAAAGAAGATGCTAAAAAATTAGTTAAGTCTTCTTTAGTATTAGAAGCAATAACTAAAGCTGAAGGAATTGAAGCAACAGAAGAAGAATTTAAGGCTGAGTTAGAAAAAATGGCTTCTGCTTACAATATGGAAGTAGAAAAAATAGAAGCTTCTTTAAGAGATGCTGACAAAGAAGATATAAAAGGTCAAATAAAAATAAGAAAAACAATAGATTTATTAGTTGATAATGCAACAATAGCTTAATAAAATAAACGCTAACTAATATAGTTGACGTTATGAAATGTTTAGTATATAATGATGTGCAAATATAATTTAGTTAAATGCGTATAATAATTTACAGTAGCTTAAAAAAAGCTACTGTAAATTATATAGAATAAAGGGGGTATAAAACCATGGCATTAGTACCTGTAGTTGTTGAACAAACAGGAAGAGGAGAAAGATCTTATGATATTTTTTCTAGACTATTAAAAGACAGAATAATCTTCTTAGGAGATCAAGTTAACGATGCCACAGCAGGGCTTATAGTAGCACAGCTATTATTTTTAGAAGCTGAAG
This sequence comes from Clostridioides difficile ATCC 9689 = DSM 1296, assembly GCF_001077535.1. Classification (GTDB taxonomy): domain Bacteria; phylum Bacillota; class Clostridia; order Peptostreptococcales; family Peptostreptococcaceae; genus Clostridioides; species Clostridioides difficile. The sequence goes on along the minus strand of NZ_CP011968.1, from coordinate 3,702,795 downwards.
ACCCAGACAAAGATATACATTTATATATAAATTCTCCAGGAGGAAGTATAACTTCTGGAATGGCTATATATGATACTATGCAATACATCAAACCAGATGTAAGCACTATATGTATAGGTATGGCTGCTTCTATGGGAGCATTCTTGTTGGCAGCAGGAGCAAAAGGAAAAAGACTAGCACTACCAAATAGTGAAATAATGATACATCAACCATTAGGTGGAGCTCAAGGTCAAGCAACAGATATAGAAATTCATGCAAAGAGAATTTTAAAAATAAAAGAGACTCTAAATGAGATATTCTCTGAAAGAACTGGTCAGCCATTAGAAAAAATTAAAATGGATACTGAACGTGATAACTTCATGAGTGCACTAGAAGCCAAAGAATATGGTTTAATAGATGAAGTATTTACAAAGAGACCGTAGATAGAGAGAGGTGTTAATATGTCTAAATATGAAGAAAAACGACAATTAAAGTGTTCATTCTGCGGTAAAAATCAAGATCAAGTAAGAAGATTAATTGCAGGTCCAAATGTATATATTTGTGACGAGTGTGTTGAACTTTGTGACGAAATTATTCAGGAAGAAATAGAAGATACTATAGATGAAGATACTACATCTTTACCAAAACCAAAGGAAATGATGGAGATTCTAAATGATTATGTAATAGGTCAAGAAAAAGCTAAAAAAGCTTTATCAGTTGCGGTTTATAATCATTATAAGAGAATATACAGTAAAAAATCTAGTAGTAAGGATATAGAAATTCAAAAGAGTAATATACTTTTATTAGGACCTACAGGTTCTGGAAAGACATTACTTGCTCAAACTCTAGCAAGAACTCTAAATGTACCTTTTGCAATGGCAGATGCTACATCATTGACTGAAGCTGGATATGTTGGAGAAGACGTTGAAAATATACTTTTAAAACTTATTCAAGCTGCTGATTTTGATATAGAAAAAGCTGAAAGAGGTATAATATATATAGATGAGATAGATAAGATTGCAAGAAAATCTGAAAACCCATCTATAACTAGAGATGTTAGTGGTGAAGGTGTTCAACAGGCACTTCTAAAAATATTAGAAGGTACTGTTGCAAATGTTCCACCACAAGGAGGAAGAAAACATCCTCATCAAGAATTTTTAAAGATAGATACTACTAATGTATTATTTATATTAGGTGGAGCTTTTGATGGATTAGAGAAGATAATTCAAAAACGTGGTGGAGATAAAACACTAGGTTTTGGAGCTAAAATAGAAAGTAAAAAAGAATTAGATTTAGGGAAGCTATATGAAAAAGTACTTCCAGAGGATTTATTAAAATATGGTATAATACCAGAGTTTATAGGAAGAATACCAGTTTTAGCTACTTTAGAGTTGTTGGATGAAGATGCATTAATGCAGATATTACAGGAACCTAAAAATGCTCTAGTAAAACAGTATAAAAAGTTATTGGAGTTAGATGATGTTGAGCTAGAATTTGAAGAAGGTGCTCTTCGTGCAATCGCTAAAAAGGCCATAGAAAGAAATACAGGAGCTAGAGGACTTAGAAGTATAGTTGAAAGCGTAATGATGGAAACTATGTTTGAAGTACCATCTAGAGATAATATAAAGAAGGTTATAGTAACAGAGAAATCTGTGAACGAAGACTCAGTAAATCCTATCATAGTACTTAAGGATCAAGAGGAAAGTGCATAAGATGATGAAAAGGAGCTTTAAAAGCTCCTTTTTTTATGTTAATATGCTAAATATAAAATAGGTATCATTATTATAAAAATGTGAGTAATATACCTAGAATACCAAAGACGAATACAATTGCAATGGAACCAATTTTTCCTTTATATAAAAGATAAAATGATGCTATAAATGCAATTATTCCATATAAATCCCAATTAACTTCTTTGGCAGATGAAAAAGCTGCTGATAATATGAATCCTAGAGTAATTGGTCTAAGAACTGTCAATAAATTTTCTACCTTTTTATTATTTTTAAATTTAGAAAATAACTTTGATATAATAGTTAGACCTATTAATGCAAAAATTGTAACACCAATAGTTGCAGCTAGAGAACCAAAGAAGCCAGCAGTCTTAAATCCTACAAATGTAGCACTATTTATTGCTACAGGACCTGGTGTAGATTGTGATATAGCAAGTAAATCCAAAAACTCTTGATTAGTTATAAAGTGATATTTAGATATAAATTCTTGCTGGATAAATGGTAGCATGGCATAACCGCCACCAAAACTAAATGCCCCTATTTTAAGGAATATTAAGAAGAGTAGTATTATTTCTGACATAGACTATATACACCTCCTCCAATTATTAAATAAATAGGGCTTATATTGAATACACCAACAGATAAAACTGCTATAATTAATAGTAGTATGTTAGTTTTAGACTTTGGTAGTTTCTTGAACATGCTCGTAAAAGAATACAATATAAGAGCTATTACAACAGGCGCAACTCCTTTAAAAAATCCATCTAAAATTTTAGATGATGAATTTTTAAAGTATAGATACGATAAGACTAAGACTATACAAAATGATGGTAAAGCAGAGCCTAAGGTACATATAAGAACTCCTGGTATACCATAAAGTTTATATCCTAATAATACAGATATATTAACTGCCAGTACTCCAGGATAACTTTGAGCTATGGATAAATAATCAATAAATTCTTCCTGCTCTAAAAGTTTTTGTTTGTTTACAAGTTCATCTTGTATAAGAGGAACCATAGCGTATCCACCACCAAATGTAAACGCACCAATTTTTAAAAAGGTTAAAAACAATTTCAACATAATAGAAACCTCCAAAAGATAAATAACATCTAAGTATACTAATATTAATATTATATCATAATAAAAAGATAATATAGTATGATAGTATTCTAAGAATTTATCATTAATGTTGAAAATTAACTTGTTCAAATATATAATATTAAAAGCAAAGCAATTAGACTAGAAAAGGAGTAATGTTGATGGAACAAAATTATACTAAAATAGATCATGAATTACCATTAATTCCTCTAAGAGGATTAGCTATATTTCCATATATGATATTAAATTTTGATATAGGTAGAGAGATATCTCTTAAAGCTTTAGACCAAGCTATGATGGATGAAGAACTTATATTTTTAACTTCTCAGAAAGAAGCAGAGGTAGATGAGCCAGGAGAAGAGGATTTTTATCATGTGGGAACAATCTGTAAAGTTAAGCAAATGATAAAATTACCAGGAGATACAGTTCGTGTTTTGGTTGAAGGTGTATCAAGGGGTAGAGTAAAGAAAATAGAACAAGAAGATGGGTATTTCAGAGCAGTAATAGAAGAAATAGTATTTGATAGTGATAATTTGGATAGTGAAACAGAAGTTGAAATTGAAGCATTTGTAAGAAATGTATTTGATGCCTTTGAAGAGTATATAAATATTGGAAATAGGGTATCACCAGAAATATTAATATCTTTAGCTGATATAGAAGATGTAGATAGATTTATAGATACGATAGCTGCAAACATATATCTAAAATCAAGCCAAAAACAAGAAATATTAGAAGAATTTGATATTAGAAAAAGACTTGAACTTATTTATTCTATATTATTAGAGGAAATAGATATATTAAAAATAGAAAAGAAAATAACTTTAAGAGTAAAAAAACAGATGAATAAGGTTCAAAAAGAATATTATCTTAGAGAACAATTAAAAGCTATACAGAAAGAATTAGGTGAAGAAGAAGATATAAACTCTGAAGCAGATGAGTATAGAGAAAAGCTTAAAAAAATAAAAGCACCTAAGACAACTAAAGAGAAAATAGAAAAAGAGATAGATAAATTTTCAAAAATATCTTCTATGTCTCCAGATGTATCTGTAAGTAGAAACTATTTAGATACTATATTCTCATTGCCATGGAATAAAGAGACAAAAGATAAATTAGATATAACTAAGGCAAAAGATATATTAGATGAAGACCATTATGGATTAGAAAAAGTTAAGGAGAGAATACTAGAGTATCTAGCTATAAGAACTCTTGCTAAGTCACTTAAAGGTCCTATAATATGTCTAGTTGGTCCTCCAGGAACAGGAAAGACATCTATAGTAAAATCAATCGCCAGAGCATTAAATAGAAAATTTGTAAGAATATCTTTGGGTGGAGTTAGAGATGAAGCAGAAATAAGAGGTCATAGAAGAACTTATGTAGGTTCAATTCCAGGAAGAATAATTAATGGGGTAAAAGAAGCCCAAACAAAAAATCCTGTATTCTTATTTGATGAGATAGATAAGATGGCAGCAGATTATAAAGGTGACCCAGCTTCAGCAATGCTAGAAGTATTAGACCCAGAGCAAAATAAGGATTTTGTGGACCATTACTTAGAAATACCTTTTGATTTATCAAAAATACTATTTGTTACAACAGCAAATAGTCTAGGTAATATACCAAGACCATTATTAGATAGAATGGAAGTAATAGAAGTATCTGGGTATATAGAAGAAGAAAAATTAAATATAGCAAAAAAATACCTACTTCCAAAACAGATTAAAGAACATGCTTTAAAAGAAAGCTTTATAAAAATAGATGATGAAACTTTAAGAAGTATAATCAACCATTATACAAGAGAAGCTGGAGTAAGAACACTAGAAAGAACTATTGGTAAGATTTGTAGAAAGGTTGCAAAAAAATACGTTGAAGACCCAACTCTTGAAGAGGTTGTTATAAATAAGTCTGACCTAGAGACATATCTTGGAAAAGACATGTTTAAGTATCAACTTGCAGAAGTTAACCCTCAAATAGGATTAGTAAATGGTCTTGCATGGACAGAAGTTGGTGGAGTTACACTTGAAGTAGAAGTAAACGTACTTAAAGGTAAAGGAGAAATTGTATTAACTGGAAAATTAGGAGATGTTATGAAGGAATCTGCGAAGACAGGTATCTCTTATATAAGGTCAATAGTGGACAAGTTTGATATAGACCCTGAATTTTATAAGACGAATGATATTCATATACACATTCCAGAAGGTGCTGTTCCAAAAGATGGACCATCAGCTGGTATAACTATGGCTCTTGCAGTAATCTCAGCACTTACTAAAAGACCTGTGCCTGGAAATATAGCAATGACAGGAGAGATAACTTTAAGAGGTAGAGTCTTAGCAGTAGGAGGAGTTAAAGAAAAGTTATTAGCAGCTCATAGAGCTGGTATAACAAAAGTATTAATTCCTAAAGAATGTGAAGCTGATTTAGATGAAATACCAGAAAATGTAAAAGAAAAAATGGAGTTTGTGCTTGTAGAACATATGGATGAAGTATTAGAACAAGCTTTATTAAAGAGTGGTGAAAATAATGAAAATTAGAAGTTCAGAGATAACTATGAGTGCTGTGAATAAATCACAGTATCCAGCAGAAGGAATCCCAGAGATAGCATTGGCTGGTAGGTCAAATGTTGGAAAATCATCAATAATAAATACATTGCTTAACAGAAGAAACTTTGCTAGAACCAGTCAAACACCAGGAAAAACTAGAACTATAAATTTTTATCTAATAAATAATGAATTTTATTTTGTAGACCTTCCAGGCTATGGATATGCAAAGATAGCTAAGTCTGAAAAAGAAAAGTGGGGAGGTATAATGGAACGATATCTAGAAAGTAGACAAGAGTTATGTTCTATATTCCTACTTGTAGATATTAGACATGAGCCTACAGCAGATGATAAGCTTATGTATGAATGGATAAAGCACTTTGGATATAACTGTGTAGTTATTGCAACTAAGGCAGATAAAATATCTAGAGGACAATATCAAAAACACATAAGTATAATAAGAAAAAAATTGCAAATGGAAAGTAGTGAAAAAGTAATTCCTGTTTCTTCACTAAAAAAGACTGGTGTTGAAGAATTATGGGAAGAGATTGTAAATCAATACAATCAACATGGATATGAAATAACAGTAGATTAAATTTAAAATGTTAAATATTGACATAAGATTTGTTTGAATAATAAATGTAATAATAGTTAGTTTTAATTATATTAATATTAAAGCAAAATATAGGATGCCTTAAAATAGTTTTAATGAACTTTTTTTGGCATCCTTATTGTTTATAAACAATAAATATCAGTAATTTTGCTAAATACTAATAAATTTTAGTAAGGTATGGGAAAATTAGTATAAATTAGTTCAACTAAAAAATTATTGACTTATGTAGTCAGCAATAAATAGCATTTAAGAAATAGATTTATCTGTTTTTCTCATAAAGAAAACAGTTAGTATAAGCCCTATAAAACATACTGATGCTGCAATCCAATAAGACTGATTGCTAGCTATAACATAGGCTGATGTGTGACTTTTAAACTTTTGATTGTATGTAAGACTTTGTGCAAAAAAACTACTAAAAAATGCTGTTCCAAGAGCAAATGATAAATTACGAATAGTTGCAAGAAAACTGCCTCCGTATCCCTGTTTTTGAGGAGGAACATCTGCTAAAATACTACTATTGTTTGGTGAACTAAATGCTCCTAGCCCAAGTCCAAAAATAACTAAACATACAATTAAAAGATACAATGGAGAATCTGCTTTTAAAAGTGCCATTCCAACTAGTGAGATGGTCATAAATGAAAAAGATGCTGTTAGAATGTTTTTTGCACCGTGTTTATCAGAAAGTGAACCTGCAATAGGTGCTATAAGTACCATAATAAGTGGATGTACAGTCATTACATAACCAGCCATCATAGGAGATAAATTTTTTAATTGTTCTAAATAAAATGGAAGTAGAAAAGATACTGCCATTTGAGGAAAATAACAAGCTACTCCAATGATATTGCCTACAGTAAAGTTTCTATTTTTAAATAGAGGTAGGTCAATAAAGCTTTGTTCAAATTTTACTTCTCTTAATGCCAACAATAAGAAGATTATAAGTGCTGTTATACCTAAATACAATCTTGTATTACCCTTCTCATTCATTGCAAGTAATATAAGCGTAGTGCAAGATGCGAAAAGTAGAAGACCTGGAATATCAAAGCTCTTGTTTTGTTCATCCAAAACAGGTTTAGGCAGAAATTTAATGCCAAGAAAGACTGCTATAATACCAATAGGTATATTGATAATAAAAATAGAAGGCCATCCAAAATGTTCTAAAATTATACCTCCAATTACAGGACCACTCATATTTCCTATACCAACTACAGCTCCAGTGATTCCTATAGCTTTTCCTTTTTCATTTGCTGGAAATGCATTGGAAACTATACCAAGCCCAGTAGCCATTAAAATACTTGCTCCAACTGCCTGAAAGATTCTTGAAGAAATTAATGTTGATAAATTGTTTGACATACTACACAGAAAAGAACCTATTGTAAATATAAAAAATCCTAATGTGTATAGACGATTTGAACCTACTTTATCGCCAAGTTTTCCGAAAAATAACATAGTAGCTGTTACAACAAGCATATAAGCTGTTACAACCCACTGAATTTGTGACATGTTAATTTTAAAGTCAGCAGCAATTGTAGGATTTGCGATATTTAGTATACTTCCATCAAGAGTAGACATAAATACACCAATACAGATGATAATCAATACTATCCATTTTTGTTTCATGATAACACTCCAATCTTAATAGATTTTATAAGTACGATATAATTGTAAAATAAACAACAAAAAAAGCACCTGTATATTAGGTACCTTGAATATGTCTAATTTCATGAATAAATACGGTAGTTGAAGGATTTGTATAGATTACTCATGTAAAATTACATAAAGGTACTCATATACTATTTTCTTCTACCATCCAGATTTTACTGTCGGCTTTGGAATATGACCAAATTATGCCATAAGGCTCGCGGGCTTTTACTGCCGATAGGGAATTTCACCCGTTTATGAAGAAAAACAGATGTATTTTGTAATATTATTTTAACATAAAATTATAATGGAAACAATTGGATTTAAGTAATATCCAGCTGTATTACAATACAAATATTTCAATATGGACACTTAAATTGTATTTATAGATAGAATAAGGAACAGTATGAGAATCTATAATAATTAGATAAAATTAACCTGTTATTAGTATTAGATGGCAAGTTTTAAATTTATCAAAATCAGAAAGCTGTAATAAAATTCTTATAATATGAATATCTTAATTAAGAGATATTGTAAATTATGAGGAGGCGCTAATATGGAAGGAAAGGTAAAGAAGGCATTCCCGGGTGGAAATACATCACAAGGCTCATATTCTTTTTTTGACTATATAATTCCTGAAAATGTAAAAAGAGTTTTTTGTTTAAAGGGTGGACCTGGAGTAGGAAAATCCTCACTTATGAAAAAAATTTATAAAGAGTTTTTGCATAGAGGATATGATATTGATTTATATCATTGTCCTTCTGACCCAAGTTCGTTGGATGGTTTAGTTATAAAGAAATTAGGCGTGGTACTTATGGATGCAACTGCCCCACATACTATGGACCCAAAGCTACCTGGAGCTTTGGATGAGATAATTAATTTAGGTGATTACTGGAATACAGAAGAATTAGAAAAGAATAAACAAGAAATATCAGTTTATGATAAAGATATTAGTAATTCATTTAAAAGAGCATTTAAGTTTTTAAAATCAGCAGAACCAATCTTTAGAGACATAGAAGAAAAATATTCTGATTGTATGGATTATGGAAAAGTAAATTTGGTCACAGAAGAATTTATAAAAAGGTTATTTGATGGAGTTAAAAGCACAGGAAATCTAAAAAGAGAAAAGCATTTATTTGGTTCAGCTATAACTCCTGTAGGGTGTTTAGATTATACAGAAAACATTTTAAAAGATGTAAAGAAAGTCTATTATTTAGATGGAGAAATAGGAACTGGGAAAACTACATTATTAAACAAAGTATATAAGAAAGCTATTGAAAAAGGTTTAAATGTAGAAGTTTATCATTATCCACTTATTCCAGAGAAAATTGAAACTGTACTATTAACTGATTTAGATATAGGCATAACTATAAGTACGACTTTTAAAGAAGAAGATACAATTGATTTAAATCAGTTTTTAAATAGAGAAAAACTACTTAAATATGAAGAAGATATTAAATTTGATGAAAAAGTTTTAGATGATTTAATTTGTTGGGCAGTACTAAATCTTAAGAGAGCCAAGTCTAAACATGATATTATAGAAAGTTACTATAGTCCTAATATGAGATTTGATGAAGTAGGGAAATTAAGAGATAAGTTAATTAAAAGAATTTTAAAATATGAGGAAAACTTATAAACGTATATGTTTAAAATTAATGTTAATAATAATATAATTTTTAGTAAATTGGTGTAGCTTTGAGGCTATGCCATTTTACTTTTTTTGCTAAAAAATGATATTAATAATCTCCAAAGTCATTATTTGTTTTTCATAATTATTATTTCCGTTCCTAATTTATGTTTTTTTATAATATCACAACAATGTTTATTGAAAGTTTATATAATTTTAAGAACATCTAAAAATGCATACTTGATATTGGTAAATTAGTGATAGGAGTTCAATGTATGATATTATATACTAAAGATGAATTTTAATATATAACTTTGATATAATAAGCATATGTAAATGTTTAATATTTAATTAAAGAAAATTATCATATAAAAATAAATTTGTAAGGAGCAATACAGTATGAAAAAACAATATGTGTTTATAATACTAGCAAGTACTATTTTAGGTATACTTGTTGGAACCATATTTAGAGATTATAACAATGAAGAAACAGTTTATACAAGCAAAGACAAGTCAATAAGAAAAGAAATAAAAATGACAAGAAAATCTATAAAAGAATTAACCAAAGAGAAAGACAAGTTAGATAAAGAAATTAATTCAATGAAACAAAATCAAAAAAATTCTGAAGAAATATCAGAAATAGAAACACTTAGAGATAGTCTATCATATTCAGATGTAAAGGGTAGTGGGATAATATTAAGTATAGATGCTATAGATGAAAAAACAGGGAATATAGCTAATAGTATAGACTATAATAAGATTCTTGTAAAAGTTATAAATGAATTAAAAGTAAACGGAGGAAAATACATAGAAATAAATGGTCAAAGAATTAATCAATATTCAGAAGTTGTACTTGCAGGAAGCCATATAAATATAAATGGAGTTCCTGTAGCACAACCATATGAAATAAAGTGCATTGGAGATAAGGAGAAACTATCTAATTATGTAGATAAAGGTAGTAAATATTTAGATAGCATACAAACCAATTATCCAATGAAAATAAGCATAAAAACTGAAGAAAATATCTCTATGAAAAAAATGAATATACCTAATAAATTAAAGTATATAAAGGGTGATTAAGATTATATTAGAGGAAAGCAGTTTGCCAATGTTAATACCAGAAAAACTTGCAAAAAAATATAATGTATTTCCAGTTGAGTTTCAAGATGATAATTTAGTTGTAGAAATAGAAGATGAGGATATTTATGCTCTACAGGACTTGAGATTAGCTACAGGTAAAGAAATTATATTGAAGAAGGAGAAAAAAGAACTTATAAGTGAAAAGATTGAAAAATATTATAATAGCTTTGAACTTGATGAGGATTATGCAAAAAAATTATTTGAAAATCTTTTAGAAAAAGCTATAAAAGAAAACGCAAGTGATATACATATAGAACCATTTAAAGAACATTTAATAGTGAGAATGAGGGTAGATGGAGAACTAAAGGAAGTATCAAAATTTTTAGTTGATGTCTATCCATCATTGTCTACGGTTATAAAATTAAAGGCATCAATGGATATAACAGAAAAAAGGCTTCCTCAGGATGGTAGGGTGGATATAAAGTTAGGTGGAAATTTAATTGACATTAGAGTTTCATCAATACCAACTGTCTATGGTGAAAAAATAGTTTTGAGGATACTTAATAGAGATACTTTTTTAAAAGACAAATTAGAACTTGGTTTTTCAGAGGAAGCTATAAAATCTATAAATCGTATAATAAATAAAAGAGCAGGAATATTATTAGTGACAGGTCCTACAGGTAGTGGAAAGACTACAACAGTATATTCCTTATTAAATGATTTAAAAGGAATAAATAAAAATATTATGACTATAGAAAATCCTGTAGAGTATAAGATGGATGGCATAAGTCAGATTCAAGTAAATTCAAAAGTAGGGTTGAGCTTTGATGTAGGTCTTAGAGCGATATTAAGACAAGACCCAGATATAATAATGGTCGGAGAAATAAGAGATGCAGAAACAGCTAAGATAGCAGTAAGAGCAGCTATAACAGGTCATTTAGTTATAAGTACTTTACATACTAATGATGCAGTATCTTCCATAGCTAGATTACTAGAAATGCAAATACCACCATATCTTTTAAATGCCTCTCTTATAGGTGTTATATCTCAAAAGTTGGTTAGAAAAGTCTGCAATCATTGTAGCCATGAGATTATGATAAAAGATAATTTTAGTGGAGATGTAAATACTAAGGTAGCTGTAGGGTGTGAAAAATGTAATGATAAAGGATACTTTGGAAGAACAGCAATTTATGAAATCTTAGAAATTAATGATGATATAAAGACATGTATAAGAAATATGGAGGATTCTAGTACTATTAAAGATGTGGCACAAAATAATGGAATGATAACATTTGAAGATAGTTGTAAAAGACTAATAAATGAAAAAATAACGACATTAGAAGAGTGTTTAGTAGTAAATGAAATGATTTAACTGAATTGTATAGTTAAACTTCGTTTGGTCAGTTGTCTTTATTTAATCTATTTTAATTAAGATGTTTGAGTATAAATTATATTTAAGTGAAATAAAATTAAATGCATTAAATTAGAAAATATTAAGTTTATTTAATTGTAATTAATATAATTTGGAAGGTATTATAGTACATGAGATTATCTAAAAATATATTTTATAATTTAGAAAAGTTTTATTTAGTATTAAATAGAATCAGTGATAAAGAAATTAGAGTAATTTGCAAAGAGATAGGCATATTGCTGGAATCTGGATGTGAAATTACAAAAATATTTGAAATCATTGAGAGTCAGTCAAGTAAAAAAGTAAAGAATTTGCTTAGTATAGTATCAAATCATATTCAAAAAGGTAACTCAATAGCAGAATCATTTCAAATAACAGGTATATTTTCTAAATTCTTTATAAGTATGATAAAAGCAGGAGAAACTAGTGGAAACTTAGATATAATAATGAGTGATTTATCTAATTATTATGATAAAGAATACAAATTAAAAATGAAAATAATAACTATTTCAATATATCCAATAATACTTATAATATTATCTATCTTATCAATGTTGTTTATATTCGTATTTGTAATACCTAATTTTCAGGTGGTTTTTACCAACAATGGAATTGAACCACCTTTAATAACTAGAGTTTTAATGGGAATATCTATAGTGGTTACAAATAACTTAGCTTATATAATATTTAGTTTTATATTGTTTTCAATAGGAAACATTTATTTCTTTATAACAAATGATAATATAAAAAAATTGATTAATTCGTTAAAATTCAAAATACCTTTTATAAAAAAAATTAATCAGTTAGTAGCTACAACAAGATTTTCAAGGGCATTGTCCGTTTTAATTAGCAGTGGAATACAAATTGTGGAAGCTATAGACATGTCAGCTAGTGTTGTAGACAACGAATTTATTTATGAAAGGTTAAAGATTTCCAATAATTATATAAAAAAAGGAAATAGCATAGGTAAATCTTTGAATTTAGCAAATATTTTTCCAAAATTATTTATTTCAATGGCAAATACAGGAGAAGAAAGTGGGAAACTAGATAAAAGTCTAAATGTAATAAATAAATTTTATGAAAATGAATTAAATAACAAAATAGAGCAAATAATGAAATTTATAGAACCTATGCTAATTGTATTTATGGGATTAATTATTGGTACTTTTATTTTAGCAATGGTTGTTCCTATGTTTGATGCAATTACTAATTTTTAGAGAGAAAAATAAATTTTATTAGATGAAACTTTTGAAAAGGAGAGAATATTTAATTGATAAATTTGATAAATAAAAAACGAAAAGGATTTACACTTGTTGAAATGATTGTAGTAGTAACTATTTTAGGCGTTATATCTAGTATAGCATTAGTTAAGTATAGTAAGGTTCAAGAAAGTGCCAAATTAAATGCAGACTATACGAATGCTGCTAATATAGTAACCGCAGCTAGCATGGCAATTAATGATGATGAAAAGACAATAGACTCTCTAAGTGTAGAGACATTGAAGGAAAAGGGATACCTAAATACTGTTCCAGTTCCTCAGAGTACATCAGGTAAATTCGAACTTGTCATAAATGATAGCGGAACAGATATAAGCGTAAATATAAATTCTAAGCAATTTTATCCAAAATAATATTTTATATTGATTGCTGTAAGTTTTAAAATTATTTTTATTTAAGAAGGAGATGGCTATAATTAAAAAAATTCTAAACTTAGAAATAAATGATGATTATATAAGGCTTGTATTTTTAAGAAAAAGTCATAAAAAAGTTTTTATAGATAAATCAATTATAAAAGAGATTAACTTTGATATAAAAAATGATAGTAATTCGATTGAGAAGATTAAATATATAGAAGATGTAGTTAGATTTGTAAAAGAGGAGATTGGTAAATCAAAAATATTATATAAAAATTTATACTTTAACATTCAAATTCAGGATATAGTCATTAGAAATGTTGAAGTTCTAAATACTAAGAAAAAAAGAGACATATTAAGCATGATTGAATTTGAAATAACACAATACATTCCAATAAACATAAATAACTATTCAATAAAATATAAAGTTATAAATTCTAAAAATGATAAATTGAATATACAAGTAATTCTTTTCCCAAAGAGTATTATTCAATTAATTAAGAACATTTCAGAAAATCTAAATATGAATCCAAAGACTATAAATATAAATTTTGATATATTACAAAAGCTTATAAACTTAAATTTAATAGAGAATTTTTCAGAAGAAGGGGTATTTATAGAATGTAAAAAAAGTCAGTTAATTATAAATATAACAAAAGATAAAAAAATAAGAGAAACATACTTGCTATCAAAAGAGGGAAAATCATATGAGTTCATAAAAAGATTATTAAGGGATTTTAAGTATGTTTATTACTATGGTATAGAAAATTGTTTTATTGAAGAATACTTTAAATATACAGATAAATCTATTGAAGTAAATCCATTAAGATTAAAAGATAAAGTAAAAGTAGAAAATAATTTTGATGCAGATTTAGAAGACAATAGGATAAATTATATAAATAGTATAGGAATGATTATTTAAGTGAAAGTGGATAAAACAATAAATTTTCTTAATGGATTTAAAAAAACTAAACCATGTAATAAAATCTATAAAATAATAATAGTCTTAATTTTAACGTGTATTTTATTTAAATCATTTATGTATGTGAAATCTATAAATGAACTTGAAGATTATATAAGTCAAAATAAGCTAGTGGATAAATCAAAGAACACTTTACCAACAACAGACAAAACTAGAGAGAAATTTTCTAAAATAAAACTTAATGAAATAAAAAAAATATATGAAACAATTGGAATAAATAGTATTACTAAAATATCAATAGATAAAAATAAGCTAGAGATGGAAGGTGTGTGTAGTGATTTAGATGTTTTAAACAATTTAAGGAAAATAAAGTACATAAAATATTATTACATAGACAGTATTGTAAGAGATGGAGAATATTATAGATTTAGAATAAAAAGTTAGATGGGTGATTATTTTTGAGATTAAATAATAGAGAAAAAAATCTACTTAAAATATTGTTAATATTAGTTATTATATTGGCAAGTGATATAGCAGTAAGTTATTTGGAAGAAAACCTAACTAGTTTGAAGAATGAAAAGCAAAATATAATAAATAAAATAAATAATCAAGATAATTATCAAATAAAGGATAATAAGCATATAGATGATAAATATATAGAAAGTGTTGAATCAAATAAAAATGAAGAATTAAAAAATAATTTTAATAACTCATTTTTAGATAAAAAAACAAATAAAGATATAGTGTTATTAGTAGAAAATGAACTGAGAGATATTGTGAATGTAGAATATATTAATCAAGAAAGTAGTTTAGATAATCACAATAAAAAACAAGTTAATTTAGAAATAAAAGTTAATGGAGAACTTGCAAATGTGTTGAAACTTGAAGGTGTAATGAAGAAGTTAAGACTAAATAATAAACTTGAAAAGATAGAAATTAATAAATTAAAAGTCAATAATTTTGATGTTCAAAATATTCCAAATGAATATAAACAAGAAAAAGACAATATTGTTGAATGTAAAATGACAGTTAGAGTCATATAACAAAAAAGAATAGATAAAGTAAAAAACTATTATCAATTAATAAAATTTTATAGAGGAATTAGTTTTACGATAATTCATTTCTACAAGAGGGATTGTTGATGATTTTATCGAAATCCTAATTAAAGTTAATATATTGTACCAAAATATAAGTGAATTTAATAGAATATTTACTTATACTATAGATTGATTAATAAAAAAATGGTATAATAACAAATTGTACTTTAATTTAATAATAAGGGAGTGGAAGTCATATTGTTAGGGAGAAATGAGCTATGCCCTTGTGGAAGTGGCAAAAAATACAAGAAATGTTGTTTAAATAAAGATATTGTTTCAGAAAGAGCATGCAGAAAAACTGAACTTTCACAAAAACAATATACAGATTTATATTCAAAGTTATATGATTATTCAAGACAGGATAAGTTTAAAGAAGAATGTGAAAAAGCTAAAGAAATGTTTTATATAATGCAAAATGATAGTGTAAATGAAAAATTTGAAAGATTTTTTAATACTTATTTAATACAAGACCACATAATGGAAAATAAAAAGGTTATGACAGTTGGTTTTCTTGAAGAAAATGGTGCAAACCTAAGTCAATCAGAAGTATCAATATTAAAAAGTATGTTTGAATCATACGTAAGTATTTATGAGGTAAAAGAAGTTTCTGCTGGAAAAATAGTATTAAAGGACTGTTTAAGTGGAAATGAACTTTGTACAGAAGATGTAAAACTTCTGAGAAGTTTTAAAATCGGAAGTTGTATGATAGCTAGAATAGTTGATATTGAAGGAACTAACATATTGATAGATATAACTATAAGTATATCAAATGAGGTTAAAGATATAATTTTAAAGGATATTATGAATCTATTCAATCAATATCAAGATGTATACAAAGATATGAAGTCGTTCTTAATTTATCATACACATATACTATACAAGTATATACAACAGCTTTTAGACCCAAGTATAGCTGAATATTTAAAGAGAGAAAGAGATAAAAACGATACAAAAGTTAATTCAGAAAATGAATTAGCTGAAGAAGAATGTAAAGTTCTAGATACTCTTAAAGAAAATGTAGAAAAAGAAAATATAGATGCATGTATAGAGTTTTGGAATGAATATAAGAAAAATCATGAAAATATAAAAGGAGCTGAAAATGGTTGGGCAGCTGCTGTTGAATACTATGTTAAAAAAGAAGCAGGACAACCTATAACTCAAGTTCAAATATCAAAGAAATACGATATAAGCTCTAGTACACTAGGAAAGAGATACAAGGATTTAAAAATATCTTAATTAATTATAAAAAGCTTTAAGTCATAGATAAAGAATCTATAGTATAATATATGTATAATGTTTAGAAAGAGGTATTAATAATGAGTCTTAGTTTAGGAAATGCAATTGCTGTATCAACGAACTTTATAAAATCTAACCCAGCTGTACCTGTGTACAACGGAGAAGAAATATATGCAGTTATTTATCATATAGAAATAGGATATAATAATGGTGTATCACCTGATACCAAACAATATATAATAATAGACTATAAAGAGTTTGATTTATCTATGGATAAAAAAAATGAACTAATAAATATTGCTAAAGAGTACTGTAAATCTAAAGGTATTGTAGAAAACGAAAACCTTGAAATAAACCTTTTAGACAATGAAGAAGCAGAGAACTTCTTAGAAAAGGTGTTTAATAATATGAAGGTTATAAGAGGTCTTATAACTAAAAAAGGATAAATAAATGGACTATATAGGAATAGAAAATATAACACCTTATGAAAATACATATGAATTTAGTGTATATGAATATGATGATGAAATCACCTTAGGTAGTGAAAAGTTATATGTATGTGAATTAAGGGTTGTATTGATTAAAGTTAATTCTCTGTATGTTGAAAGATTGCATAAATCAGTTGAAGCAATGGTCTTAGTAAAAAACTTGAAAAAAGATTTAGATAAAACACTTGTTGTAAACAAAATAAAGAATTTTGTGCTAGATGAGATTTGGGTAGAAAATCTAGTAAAAGAGAATATAGAAGTTATATTTGTAGAAAGCTAGGAATAACCCTAGCTTTTTTATATTACAATCTAAGAGAGGAAAACAATATGTTAAGAGTATCTAATGTAAAACTTGGAATTGATAAAGATATATCTTTATTAAAAGATGTTATACTTAAGAAGCTAAAAATAAAAGAAAAAAACTTAGTCAAATATAGTATATATAAAGAATCTATAGATGCTAGAAAAAAAGGAAAAATGGAATTTGTTTATTCTGTAGATGTAGAAGTTAAAGATGAAAATAAAATACTTAACTCAAAAATAAAAGATGTAACAAAAATAAAGGAAATCAGATACGTAAATGTACCTGTGGGTGATAAAAAATTAAAGAATAATCCTTTGGTAATTGGTAGTGGACCAGCTGGCTTGTTTGCAGGTCTGCTTTTAGCTCAAATGGGTTATGAACCAATCATACTTGAAAGAGGTCTTGATGTAGACAGTAGAACCAAAGATATAAGTGATTTTTGGACAACTAGAAAATTAAAAAATAATTCAAACGTTCAATTTGGAGAAGGTGGAGCAGGAACTTTTTCGGATGGTAAACTTACAACTAGAATAAAAGATATACGATGTAGAAAAGTATTAGAAGAGTTAGTTCAGTTTGGAGCACCAGATGAAATATTATACTCACATAAGCCACATGTTGGAACAGATATATTAAAAAATGTAGTTAAAAATATAAGAAATGAAATAATAAGTTTAGGTGGTCAAGTTAGATTTAATTCAAAAGTAACAGATATAGTTGTATCAAATGATTCTATACAATCTGTAATAATAAATGATACTGAAAAAATAGATACAGATACAATTATATTAGCTGTTGGACATAGTGCAAGAGATACTTATGAAATGTTGTATTCAAGAGGTATAAAAATAGTTCAAAAACCTTTTGCAATAGGAGCTAGAGTTGAACATCCACAAGATTTAATAAATAAAGCACAGTACAAGGATTTTTATAATCATCCTAGGTTAGGAGCTGCAGATTATAGACTTATAGAGCATGTTTCAAATGGAAGAACAGCATATA
The DNA here is from genome assembly GCF_001077535.1 of Clostridioides difficile ATCC 9689 = DSM 1296. Taxonomy (GTDB): domain Bacteria; phylum Bacillota; class Clostridia; order Peptostreptococcales; family Peptostreptococcaceae; genus Clostridioides; species Clostridioides difficile. The sequence goes on along the minus strand of NZ_CP011968.1, from coordinate 3,684,406 downwards.
CTTTTTGTATGTGTCCAGGAGGTAGTGTCATAGCATCTGCATCAAATGATTTTGAAATAGTTACAAATGGTATGAGTGAACATGCAAGAGATAAAATAAATGCAAATAGTGCATTTTTAGTAAATGTAACGCCAGAAGATTTTAAGAGTGATAATCCACTAGCAGGTGTTCATTTCCAGCAGAAGTATGAAAAATTAGCTTTTGAATTAGGTGGAAAAAATTATAATGCACCAGTTCAGCTTGTTGGAGATTTTATAAATAATAAGACTTCTTTGAATTTAGGAAGTGTTGAGCCATCATATAGACCAGGATATACACTTACAAATTTAAGTGAATGTTTGCCTAGCTTCGTAACAGAGACTATGAGAGAAGCGTTTATATCTCTTGATAAAAAATTGAATGGGTTTGCAATGTATGATGCTGTTTTGACGGGAGTAGAAACTAGGTCATCATCACCAATAAGAATAGTAAGAGATGAAAATACTTTAGAATCAGTGAGTATTAAGAATCTATATCCATGTGGTGAAGGTGCTGGATATGCAGGTGGTATAGTTACAGCAGCAGTTGATGGTATAAAATGTGCAGAAAAAATAATACAAAAATACACCAATAATACAAAAATTTAACATAAACTTAATGATTTTTTAATATTTAACATGAATTTAACATTATCACTCCTATAATTTGATAAAATACAATAGGTTATAAAATTTTTAGATACAGTAATCTCTTTACAAGGAGGAAATAATTTGAACATTATAATAAGTCTAATGGGTGGATTAGGTCTGTTCTTATATGGTATGAACCTTATGGGAGAAGGTCTTCAAAAATCTGCTGGGACAAAGCTAAAAAAGATAATAAAACTACTTACTAGTAACCTATTTATGGGAGTTTTGGTAGGTACAGGAGTTACAGCAGTAATACAAAGTTCAAGTGCTACTACTGTAATGGTTGTTGGTTTCGTAAATGCAGGAATAATGACTTTAAAACAGGCAATAGGAGTTATAATGGGTGCTAATATAGGGACTACTGTTACAGCCCAATTGGTATCTTTCGACTTAACTGGTATGGCCCCAGTAGCATTAGGTGTAGGTATTATACTTTATTTATTTGGAAATAAGCCTAGAATAAAAAATATAGCCGAAATACTTATAGGTTTTGGTATATTATTTACAGGTATGGATTTTATGAAGATGGCAGTGGAGCCACTAAGAGACTATCAAGGATTTACTGACTTACTTGTTACATTTGGTAGATATCCACTACTTGGATTATTATTGGGATTTGGGATTACAGCAATAATACAAAGTTCAAGTGCATCTATGGGTATGTTGGTTGCACTGGCAGCAGAAGGTCTAGTGCCACTATCAGCAGCACTGCCAATTCTTTATGGCCAAAATATTGGTACATGTGTAACTTCACTGTTATCAAGTATTGGTGCTAACAAAAATGCACGAAGAGCAGCTATGATGCATCTAATCTTCAATGTTTTAGGAACAGTGATATTCTTAATATTCTTGAATAAACCAGTAGTAAGCATGGTTACAAGTTGGGACCCAAGCAATGTTGCAAGACAAATAGCTAATACACATACATTGTTTAATATAATATCTGTATTGATACTTTTACCATTTACAAATCTTATTATAAAACTAGCTATAAAGCTTGTTCCTGATAGAGCAGGTGATATAGATGAAGATGAAACTAAAACTATTAAATATATAGATGATAGAATGATAGAAACTCCTTCTATAGCTCTTGCAAATACGATAAAAGAAGCACTTCGTATGGGTGAGAAGGCGAAGGAAAGCCTAAATGCATCTATGGAAGCTTTAGTAGAACATTCAACTGAAAAAATAGATAAGACATATAGGCGAGAGAGATTAATCAATGATTTACAGAAAGCTATTTTAAATTATTTACTTAAACTTTCAAAAGCACCTTTAGATGATGATTCAAGAGAAGTTGTGGATACTTTGTTTAATACAGTCAATGATATAGAAAGAATTGGTGACCACGCTAAAAATATAGCTGAATTATCGCAAGTTGCAATAGATTCAAATATTTCTTTCTCAGAAGAAGGACAATCTGAACTTGATGTTATGTATAATAGAGTTGTTTCAGCATATACTTATGCATTAGAATCAATGAGAACTGATAATGTTGATTTAGCTTGTAAGGTTATAAAAATTGAAGAACAAGTTGATATAATGGAGAAATCTTGTAGAGCTAATCACATGTATAGATTGAACAATAATCTATGTAGTATAGAAAATGGAGTTATTTATTTAGACGTAATAAGTAATTTAGAGAGAATATCTGACCATGCTGTCAATATAGCACAACAAGTTATAGCAAAGAGATTAGGAAATGATTAAAAATAATTAATTTAAAATAATATAAAATTTAAAATAGAGGATAAATAAAAGAGAAACTTTAAATGATACGTTTAGAGTTTCTTTTTTTGTAAATTTATTTGACTAAAATTTTTAAATTTATACATAGTTATAGCATTTAGAAGAATCGATTTCCTGATAATAAATGATGAGATATGTATGATTTTGTGGCAAACTTTTAAAAAAAACACCTATATTTTGTGTTATAATCTCTTTAAAACGAATATGCTGAAAAGAGGGATTTAAATGGGAAAAATAAATTTTGATTATAGTAAAGCTACAGAGTTTTTTTGTCAAAACGAAATAGATGTCATGCAACCATATGTAGATGTTGCGCACGACATGTTACATAATAAAACTGGTTTAGGAAATACTTTTTTAGGATGGATAGACCTTCCTAAAAATTATGATAAAGAAGAGTTTGACAGAATAAAAAAATCTGCTGATAAGATAAAATCAGACTCAGATGTTCTTTTGGTAATAGGTATAGGAGGCTCTTATTTAGGTTCGAGAGCTGCTATAGATATGGTAAGTCATTCTTTTAGGAATGGACTTAAAAAAGAGCAAAGAAAGGCTCCAGAAGTATATTTTGTAGGGCATAATATAAGCTCAACATATATTATGGATTTATTAGATATAATTGAAGGAAAGGATATTTCTGTAAATGTAATATCTAAATCAGGAACTACTACAGAACCAGCTCTGGCTTTTAGAATATTTAAAGATTACTTAGAGAAAAAGTATGGTAAGGAAGAAGCAAGAAAGAGAATTTATGCAACAACAGATGCAAGTAAAGGTGCACTTAGACAGTTAGCTACAGAAGAAGGATATGAGACTTTTGTAATACCAGATGATGTAGGTGGTCGTTTTTCTGTATTGACAGCAGTTGGGTTACTTCCTATTGCTGCTGCTGGACTTGATATTGATGCTATGATGAAAGGCGCAAATGATGCTAGAGAAGCATTTCAAAATCCTGACTTAAAAAGTAATGATAGTTATAGATATGCTGTTGCTAGAACAATTTTACATAGAAAAGGAAAAGATGTAGAGTTATTAGTGAACTATGAACCTCAACTACATTATGTAAGTGAGTGGTGGAAACAGCTTTATGGAGAAAGTGAAGGAAAAGAAAATAAAGGTTTATTCCCTGCTTCTGTAGATTTCTCAACAGATTTACATTCTATGGGTCAATACATACAAGATGGAAAAAGGCTTTTATTTGAGACAGTACTTAATGTTGAAAACTGTAAGAGAAATATAACTATAAGTTCAGAGGAAGTAGACTTAGATGGTTTAAATTATTTAGCAGGCAAGACTGTAGATTTTGTAAATCATAAAGCTTTTGAAGGAACTCTATTGGCTCATACAGATGGAAAAGTACCTAATTTAGTAATAAATATACCTCAACTAGATGAGTATAATTTTGGATATTTAGTTTATTTCTTTGAGAAGGCTTGTGGAATAAGTGGATATTTATTGGGAGTTAATCCATTTGACCAACCAGGAGTAGAAGCTTACAAGAAAAATATGTTTGCTTTACTAGGCAAACCAGGTTATGAAAAAGAAAAGGAAGAGCTAGAAAAAAGACTTAAATAATTTTAAATAGTTAAGGTTTAATTAAGATTAAAATAATATAATGAAATCATCGAAAAGGAGTTTACTCAAAATAGATGATTTCATTTTTTTTATGAAAAATTGGGAAAAATATATTTTGATAATTTATATTATATTAAGATAGGGAGTGGTATGAGATGTCAAGAAGAAAGAAAGGGATAAGTTTAGTAATATTAGTTGCTATAATAAGTTCAATACTTAGTAGTTTTCTAACAATAATTTTAGTTAAGGACAATTTAGTAAGTAAATCTACAGGAAGTTCTACGCCGATAGTTGTAAATGATGATGGTAAGAGTCAAAATATTTATCAAGCAGTTGCAGAAAAAGCTACGCCATCTGTTGTAGGTATTACAACAACTAGTGTTGATACTAGTAATATGTTTGCAATACCAACTGAAACACAAGGTGTAGGAACTGGAATCATAGTTGATTCAAATGGATATATACTTACTAATTCTCATGTTATATCAGATGGTCAAGCTACAAGTGTAAATGTATTATTCAATGATGGTTCAACAACTTCAGGTAAAGTAGTATGGTTTGACCAACAACTTGATTTAGCTATAGTTAAGGTTGATAAAACTGGACTAACACCAGCAGAATTTGCTGATAGTGACAAAGTAAAAGTTGGAGATATATCAATAGCAATAGGTAATCCTCTTGGATTAGATTTTCAAAAAACAGTTACTCAAGGGATAATAAGTGGATTAGATAGAACTATACAAACAGAAAAAACTAATATGACTGGTTTATTACAAACTGATGCAAGTATAAATGCAGGAAATAGTGGAGGACCATTGTTAAATCAAAAAGGTCAAGTAATTGGTATAAACACAGCAAAAGCTTCTCAAGCAGAAGGATTAGGATTTGCAATACCAATCAATACAGCTAAGAGTATAGTTGAAGAAGTAATCAAAAATGGAAAATATGAAAAAGTAACTTTAGGCATAAAAGGTACAGATGTATCAAATTATGAAGCAGCAACAGGTACAAAATTAAGTACTGATAAAGGTGTTTATGTTGCAGAAGTAATATCTGGTTCATCAGCAGAAAAAGCTGGAGTAAAGGTAGGGGATATTATAACTAAAGTAGGAGATACAGATATAACAGGTATGAATGATTTAAATAAAAAGTTGTATACTTTCTCAAAAGGTGCTAGTACAAAAATAACAGTAAATAGAGGCGGAAAAGCAGTAACAATAAATGTGAATTTCTAAATATGACCAGAAAGATAGAGACTACATGGTAAAGTGTAGTCTCTATTTTTATTTAATTTTTATAGTATATACATCTAAATTAATTAAAATGATGTATTGTTTATAGTTTATTGCTATATTTTCTTATAAAAATAAATTTAATAAATATTTAAATTTAATTTACAAAAACAATATAAATATCATAATAAAATAAAATTTTTTAATATTACTAAAAATATATAGACAAAATAATAACAAATATAGTATTATGTAATTGTAGAAATGCTTTTCATAGGTATATTCTATGAAGATGAATTGCATAAAAATGAAAAAATGGAATGGATATTATTTAGGGGTGAAAAATCATGAATCCATTAGTTATAAACTTACAAAAATGTAGCATACATGATGGACCAGGGATAAGAAGTACAGTATTTTTTAAAGGGTGTCCACTTGAATGTGTTTGGTGTCATAATCCAGAGAGTCAAACATATACAAAACAAGTTTTGTATAATGAAGAAAGATGTTCAAAATGTGAAGCATGTATAAATATATGCCCTCATAAGGCAATTTACAAAGGTGAAACAAAAATATGCTTAGACCAAGATAAGTGTGAGTTTTGTGAAACTTGCTTAGACTATTGTGTAAACAATGCAAGAGAGATTGTTGGTCAAGAGTATTCTGTAAGAGATTTGGTTAAAGAGATAGAGAAGGATAGAATTTTCTATGAAGAATCAGGTGGTGGAGTAACTCTATCAGGTGGAGAAGTAATGGCTCAAGATATGGACTTCATTTGTGGAGTAATAAACATGTGCAAATCAAAGGGAATCCATGTAGCAATTGATACATGTGGCTATGCAAAGTCAGAAAATTATGAAAGAGTTGCTAAATGTGCAGATTTGTTTTTATATGATATTAAGCTTATTGATGAAGATAAGCACATAAAATTTACAGGAAAATCAAATGACTTAATACTGAAAAATGTTAAGATTTTAAGTGAATTAGGGGCTAACATAAATATAAGAATACCATTAATTGTAGGAGTAAATGTAGATGATGAAAATTTAGAGGTTAAAAAAATGATAGAGTTTTTAAAGCCTTTGAATATACAAGCAGTAAGTCTTCTTCCATATCATAATATTGGTAAACACAAGTATGATAAAATTTATAAAAAGTATGAAGGAGAAGAACTACAAAGACCATCAGAAGAAAAATTAGAGGAAATAAAAAGACTGTTTGAAGCAAGTAATTTCAATACTAAGATTGGAGGGTAATAAAATGTCAAGAGGAACTTTTGAGAGAACTAAAAAATTAAGAGAAGAAAGTATTAATGCAGAACCACACATATCTATTGAAAGAGCAGTACTTATGACAGAAGCTTATAAAAAATATGAGGGAAGTGTAGAGATTCCTGTACTTCGTGCTTTATCATTTAAGCATTATATTGAGAATAGAACTCTTAGCATAAATGATGGAGAATTAATAGTAGGTGAAAAAGGTGATTCTCCTAATGGAGCACCAACATATCCAGAAATTTGTTGTCATACAATGGAAGATTTAGAAGTAATGCACAATAGAGATATAATAAATTTTAGCGTATCAGAAGAAGCTAGAAAAATACATAAAGAAGAAATAATTCCTTTTTGGAAAAAGAGACAAACAAGAGATAAGATAATAAATGCAATGACACCTGAGTGGTTAGCAGCATATGAAGCAGGTATGTTTACAGAGTTTATGGAACAAAGAGCTCCAGGACATACAGTTTGTGGAGATACAATATATAAAAAAGGATTTTTAGATTTAAAGAAAGACATAGAAGCAAGATTAAAAGAGCTAGATTTTCTTAATGATTTAGATGCATATAATAAAAAAGCAGATTTAGAAGCTATGGCAATAGCTTGTGATGCAATGGTTATATTAGGTAAAAGATATGCTGAGAAAGCAAGACAAATGGCAGAAGAAGAAACAGATGAAGCTAAGAAAAAAGATTTATTACTAATTGCTGAAACTTGTGATGTTGTACCAGCTCACAAACCAGAAACTTATCATCAAGCTATACAAATGTATTGGTTTGTTCATATAGGGGTTACTACTGAACTTAATATATGGGATGCTTTTACTCCAGGAAGACTTGACCAACATCTAAATCCTTTCTATGAAAGAGATGTAGAAAATGGAATACTAGATAGAGATAGAGCACAAGAATTACTTGAATGTTTATGGGTTAAATTTAACAATCAGCCAGCACCACCAAAAGTTGGTATAACATTAAAAGAAAGTAGCACATATACAGATTTTGCAAATATAAACACTGGTGGAATAAATCCAGATGGTCAAGATGGTGTTAATGAAGTTAGTTATATAATACTTGATGTTATGGATGAAATGAAATTGATACAACCTAGTTCAAATGTTCAAATAAGTAAAAAGACTCCTCAAAAATTCTTAAAGAGAGCTTGTGAAATATCAAGAAAAGGATGGGGTCAACCAGCATTTTATAATACTGAAGCAATAGTTCAAGAGCTTATGGAAGCTGGAAAAACTATAGAAGATGCAAGACTTGGCGGAACCAGTGGTTGTGTTGAAACTGGATGTTTTGGTAAAGAAGCATATGTTCTAACTGGATATATGAACATTCCAAAAATACTTGAATTAACATTAAATAATGGATATGACCCAATTAGTAAAAAACAAATAGGTATTGAAACTGGAGACCCTAGAAATTTCCAATCTTATGAGGAACTATTTGAAGCATTTAAAAAGCAATTACATTATATGATTGACATAAAAATAGAAGGAAATGCTGTGATAGAAAATATATGTGCAAAACACATGCCTTGTCCACTTATGTCTACAATAGTTGATGATTGTATAGAAAAAGGCAAGGATTACCAAAGAGGTGGAGCAAGATACAACACTAGATATATACAAGGTGTTGGTATAGGAACTATAACAGATAGTTTAACAGCAATAAAATATAATGTATTTGATAAGAAAAAATTCGATATGGATACATTGCTTAAAGCACTTGATGCTAATTTTGAAGGATATGAAGCTATACTTAATTTAGTTTCAAATAAGACTCCTAAATATGGAAATGATGATGATTATGCTGATGAAATAATGCAAGAGATATTCAATGCATATTACAATGAGGTAACTGGTAGACCAACTGTTTGTGGTGGAGAATACAGAGTAGATATGTTACCAACAACTTGTCATATATACTTTGGAGAAATTATGGGAGCAAGTCCAAATGGTAGACTTTGTGCAAAACCAGTTTCAGAGGGAATTTCACCTGAAAAAGGTGGAGATACTAATGGACCTACAGCAGTTATAAAATCTTGTGCTAAGATGGACCACATAAAAACTGGTGGAACATTATTAAATCAAAGATTTGCACCATCAGTAGTTCAAGGAGAAAAAGGGTTAGATAATATGGCTAATCTAGTAAGAGCATACTTTAATATGGATGGTCATCATATACAATTTAATGTATTTGATAAAAATGTACTGTTAGAGGCTCAAAAGAATCCTCAGGATTATAAAGACTTAATAGTTAGAGTTGCAGGATATAGTGACCATTTCAATAATTTAAGTAGAACACTACAAGATGAGATAATAGGAAGAACTGAGCAAACATTCTAGGTTTGCTTGTAAATAAAACTTCTTACTATATAAAATCGTAACTGATATAATAAAGTATAAATGGTTTGATTCCATTTTTAAAATTTTAGATTAATTATGAGCTAACTTTCTAAATAGGAAGTTAGCTCGTTAAGTTTAATGAAAAAATCGTTAAATTTATATTTAGTAAATCATACACATATTAGTAAGTAATACATACAAAAGAATAATTTATTATAGTTATAATAAGGTTATATTTTATAAAAATAAGATAATTTTAAGCAGTTAAAATAAAGTCAATTTAGCTACTTTAAAATAAAACTAATAGAAAAAAGGAGATTTGATATGAAAACTTTAGGATTTATTGGTTCAGGGAATATGGGAAGTGCAATGATAGGTGGCATAGTACAGTCAGGATTAGTAAAGGCAGAAGATATAACTGTATCAGATTTAAGCCAAGTTGCCTTAGATAAAGTAAAAGAAGAATTTGGAGTAAATACTACAACTGATTCAAAGGTAGCTGTTACAAATTCTGATGTGGTAATAGTAGCACTTAAACCTAATATATGCGAAAAGGCTTTAACTCCACTTAAAGAATTAATAGATGCAAATAAAATAATAGTATCTATAGCAGCAGGTAAAACTATAGAAAGTCTGGAAAGTTTTATAGGTTCAGATAAAAAAATAGTAAGAGTAATGCCTAATACTCCAGCCCTTGTTGGCGAAGGAATGTCAGCTCTTTGTAAAAATAGTAATGTAACAGATGAAGAGTTAAATATGATTAAGGCTCTGTTTGAATCTTTTGGTGAGGCAGAAATAGTATCAGAATATTTAATGGATACAGTTACAGGTATTAGTGGTTCTTCTCCTGCATATGTATTTATGTTTATAGAAGCTATGGCAGATGCAGCAGTATTAGCTGGAATGCCAAGACAACAAGCTTATAAATTTGCATCTCAAGCAGTAATGGGGTCAGCTAAGATGGTTCTTGAAACTGGAAAACATCCAGGTGAATTAAAAGATATGGTTTGTTCTCCAGCAGGAACTACTATAGAAGCTGTTAAGGTATTAGAAGAAGAAGGCTTTAGAGCAGCAGTTATAAAATCTATTGTTGCTTGTATAGATAAGTCTAAAGATATGAGCAAATAACAGATGTAATTAAGTTTACTATATGGTTTCTTGAATTGTTTTTTTAGTGCTTATTTATATCTATACATAAATGTATTTGGTATAAGTAAAATAAGAGTAATTTACTATAAAAAGGAATTTAATGATTGAGTGAGAATTTATTACTTAAATATTAATAATTAAATAGATATATTTTTAACTATATTTGAGATATATCATTGTGAAAAAATAAAATTTATAAGTATTATTGTGAGGTTATAAGTAGATTTATTTAAAAATAAATTTATTTATAGCCTTTTTAAATTTGAAATAATATTCATAAGGTAATAAAAGTTACAAATATTTTCTTCGCTAATAAGTTTTAAAATACCTATAATGTTTTACTTTTTATTATAATAAATACAATAAATATATTCTTATATAAATTCTATGTCAGATATATGGAAAGATAAGAACCTTGAGATTATGTTAAAAAATCTAGATTTTATACTTATAAAAAGTTTGATTTTACAACCTTACAAAAGAGAATCAAGATAGGAATATAATTATCTTTTTCATAAATATATAAATGATATACTAATATTATAGTATTATTGATATTTGTATTGGAGGTTGAACATGAGGGATGAAATTTTAAGTTTTGTAAATGAATGTGTATTATTTAACAACTTTGATGAACTTAAAAAAGAAAGTGGCATAATAACAGAAGATATAGTAAAAAAGTTTAATTTAAGTAGAACTCAATCAAGTAGATTATTAAATGATTTAGTAAAATCTGATAATCTTATAAAGATAAACAGTAGACCTGTTATTTTTTTACCTAAAAATAAAATAAATGATGTAGTAGGACCTACAAAAAAAAGTATTTATGAAAATTTAGATGAACTTAAAAATGAGTGTAAATTATTAAAGCAAGAGACTGTGTTTAATAGTATCATAGGATATGAGAATAGCTTAAAAGAAGTAATCGAACAAATAAAAACCGCTGTACTTTATCCAAATGGCGGACTTACAATAATGCTGACAGGTGAAAGTGGAGTAGGAAAAACTTTTTTAGCCAAGATAATATACAAATATAGTGTAAGCAGTAATGTATTAGAAAAAAATTCTCCATACAATGTGTTAAACTGTGCGCAGTATTATAATAATTTGGAGTTATTGTCTAGTCTATTATTTGGGCATGTAAAAGGAGCATATACTGGAGCAAATGAATCTAGAGCAGGTCTAATAGAACAATCAGATGGTGGTGTTTTATTTTTAGATGAAGTACATAGATTAAATAGTGAAGGTCAGGAAAAGTTATTTACATTTATGGATACAGGTACGTTTTCTAGGATTGGAGAGAATGGAGTAATTAGAAAAGCTAGGGTAAGATTAATATTTGCTACAACAGAAAGTCTATCTGAATTTTTACAAACCTTTTTAAGAAGAATACCCATAAATATTTATGTTCCCAATATAGAAGAAAGAGGGACTATTGAAAAAAGAAAGATTGTAGAACATTTTATTTATGAAGAAAGTAAGGTACTTGGTTTGCCTATAGAGATAACTCAAATTACATTAAATGCGATTTTAAAGATAAAATTCAAGGGGAATATAGGTGAATGTAAAAATGTAATAAAATATGCATGTGGACGAGCTTATGCAAAAAATCAAAGAAGAAATGGAAATATTTTTGTTACTCTTCAAGACCTTCCTAGAAATCTTTATATAGAAAATGTAGATATATTTCAATTCCAAAGTGGTAAAAGCAAAAGCATTATCTTTTCTCCTAAACAATTTAGTATTGAAATGTCAAATGGAAGAAATAAAAGAAATATAATCTATCAAAGTTTCATAAAATGTTTAGATTACTTTGATAGACTAGAAAAAAATGAAATAACAAAGGAAAAATTTAGTAAAAAGAGTTCTAATCTAATGATTAGACTAATGGACAATTTAGTCTTTTCAAATAATGATGAAAATAATAACGTACTTATGGAGCTTATAATATCGATAATGCAGGATATATTTAGAAATTTAGAAGTTAATAACAATATAAAATATGATGGGAATAATGTATTGGCATTTTCGTCTTATCTTTATTTGAAGGACGAATCTTATCAATTGTCTGATGAGTATAAAGCTTTAGAAAATAAATTACTAATATATTTAAAAAAAGAGAGTTACAAAGAATACTCTATAATAAGTAAAATATCAACATTAATAACGAATAGATTGGATATGTATCTTAATAATGTAGATACAATCATAATGATTATATTTATTAAATCAACAATTATAAGAATGAAATTTAATCAAGTTAATGCGACTATTATAGCACATGGATATGCTACTGCCAGTAGTATGGCGAATGTATGTAATCGGATGTTGGGTAAAAATATATTTACAGCTATTGATATGCCTATAGATGCTACTATTGCTGATGTATCAAAACAAATGTCTAGATACCTAGAGGGAGATAGGATAAAGAATGGTTTAATTGTGTTATTTGATATGGGCTCTCTTAATCTTATATATGAAGATTTAAAGAATAAGATAAATAGCCCAATGTTATTTATAGACCAAATATCCACTATTTCTGCACTAGAAGTAGGAAATTTATTAATGCAAGGTAAAAACATTGAAGAGATTGCAGAAATTATGGATGAAGAAACTAAACCTAATATACAATTGTATTATCCTCAAAAAAATAAAGAATATGCTATAATATCATCTTGTTTTACAGGGATAGGTACTGCTATAAAAATCCAACATCTACTTTCCGAAAGTTTAATTGGAATAGTTGATGTCAAAATAATACCTTATGATTATGATAGTCTTGTTTCTATGGGAGATAAAGAACCAGTTTTTGAAATGTATGATGTGATGGCTATAGTAGGAACTGCCAATCCAAATGTGAATGGGGTAGATTTTATATTATTAGAGGATATAATATCAGGAAAAGGAGAAGATGATGTTTTTAGAATATTTAGCAGAGTAGTAGAAAATGAAAAAATAAAGAACATAAATGATTCTATTGTAAAGAATTTTTCATTAATTAGAGTAATAGATAGTCTAACTATTTTAGATTCAAAAAAGATAATAGAGAGAATAGAAGAAGGAATTAATGCTATAGAAAATATTCAAAAGAAAAAACTTTCAAATGATAAAAAGATTTCTTTATATGTTCACTTAAGTTGTATGATTGAAAGATTAGTTAGACAAACTGAAATTGAAGAGTATACTGATATGGATTTGTTAATCAAAAACCATCATAGTGAAGTAAAACTAATAAAAAATGCATTTAGTGTGCTAGAAAAGAGTTATAGTGTGCAAATACCAATTTCAGAGATAGGATATATTTATAATATTATCTATGGTCTACCACAGTAAAATACAAGATTACAAAATAAGTGAATGAAATTTAAAAAAGTATGCCAGTATTTGGCATACTTTTTGCTTTTATAGATAAATGAGAGTATAAACAATAAAAATTTTAATGTATGATGGAGGATTTGGGGAAAATGGTATCTTTGATGAGAATTGATGACAGATTGATACATGGTCAGGTTGCATATGGATGGGCAACATCACTAGGTATAAATGTAATACTAGTTGCAAATGATGAAGCAAAAAATGACCAAATGAAAGCTATGTCACTGAACTTAGCGAAACCTAGCAATGTAACTTTATATATAAGGGGGGTAGAGGAATCTGGAGAAATAGTAGAAAAATTTGCTTCTTCAAAGAAAAGCAATGTATTAGTGTTAGTAAAAAATACCAAAGATGCTTTAGTTGTAGCTAAAAATTCAGGAGGAGTATTAAAAGAAATAAATGTAGGAGGATTAAGATATGAGGAAGGGAAGAAGAAACTTACAGATTTAGTTGCTGTTGATGATGATGATATAAATAACTTTAAACAAATAGGTGATTTAGGGATTGATATAGAATTTAGAATGTTACCTAGAGACAAAAAGAAACAACTATCAGATTTAATAAAATAATTTAGGAGAAAGAGAATGAAAAAATTTCTAATTGCAACACATGGAGAATTGTCCAGAGAGCTTGTTGACACAAGTAAATTAATAATTGGTTCATTAACTAATATTGAGTATTTTTGTATGACAACGGATAAATCAGCAGATGATGCTGAGAAAGAAATTAGAAGTATATTATCAAATAATAAAGATAGTGAAGAATTTGTTGTCTTAACAGATGTTTTTGGTGGAAGTGTGGCAAACATATGTACAAACTTACTTTTACAAGGGTTCAAATTTGAATTATTGACAGGAGTAAATTTACCAATGCTTTTATCTATACTTTTATTAGTTGAGGAGGATACAAAACTAATAGTTAAATCAGGATTAGAGGAAGCAAAAAATGGAATTGTTTATGTAAATGAGTTATTAGAAAATCAAAACAAAATCAAAAATGTAATGTAATTTAATGTAAATTAAACTAAGTTAAAATGGAGGTTCAATATGTTAGTACAAGCTACTATGTTAGCTATTATAGCAGGAGTTGGTATACTAGATGGGCGTATATTTGGTCAATCTATGCTTGATAGGCCAATAGTTACAGGTATGTTAGTAGGATTAGTTTTAGGAGACATAAAATCAGGAATTATGATTGGTGCACAGCTTGAATTAATTTGGATGGGAATTGCAGGAATAGGTGCAGCTACTCCTCCAGATGTAGTAACAGGAGGCGTATTAGGTACAGCTTTTGCTATATTATCAGGTAATGGTGCAGAAGTTGCTTTAGCAGTAGCAGTACCAGTAGCAGTCTTAGCACAATCTCTTGGAGTATTAGTTAGAATAATAAATTCGTACTTTTCTCAAAAGGCAGTTTTCTATGCTAAACAAGCTGATTTTAAGAAAGTTACCATAATGATGTGGTTGCCAGTAATATTATTCTTTTTAAGTACATCAGTTCCAACCTTTTTAGCAATTATGATTGGTGCTGATAAAGTTACAGCATTGATAAATGCAATACCTAAAGTTATATTAGACGGACTGGGTGTTGCAGGAACATTGTTGCCAGCAGTAGGTTTTGCATTGCTTATGGATATGTTACTTTCAAAAAAGATGTCTGTATTTTTCTTTATAGGGTTTTTGTTAGCATCTTATGGTGGATTAGATATAACTGCTATAGCTTTATTTGGAGTATGTGTAGCATTTGTACTAAACTTTTATATCAATAACAAAGAAAATAATCAAAATCCTCAATTAGCAATCAATACTTTAACGGAAGGAGAGATTGACTTTGAATAAATTAACAAAAAAAGAATTAAGAAGTATGTTTTGGCGTTCATTTGCTCTTCAAGGTGCATTTAATTACGAAAGAATGCAAAACTTAGGTTACTGTTATTCAATGTTACCTGCAATAAAGAAGCTATACAATAAGAAAGAAAATCAAGCAAAAGCAATAGAAAGGCATTTGGAGATTTTTAATACAACGACAGTAGTAGTTCCTGCTATATTAGGTATAACAGCAGCTATGGAAGAAGAGAATGCTAATAATCCAGAATTTGATGAAAGTTCAATTAGTGCTGTTAAAACAGCTCTTATGGGACCTCTTGCAGGAATTGGTGATTCATTATTCTGGGGAACATTTAGGATTATAGCAGCAGGAGTAGGAGTATCACTTGCAAAAGAAGGTAATATCTTTGGACCACTATTATTCTTACTATTATACAATATACCAGCATTTGCCCTTAGAATATTTGGACTTAAGTATGGTTATCAAGTAGGGGTAAATTCTCTTGAAAGAATACAAAGAGAGGGACTTATGGAGAAAATAATGTCTATGGCTACAACTGTTGGTTTATTCGTTGTAGGAGGAATGGTTGCAACTATGTTGAGTATAACTACTCCTCTGAAATTCAACTTAAATGGTGCAGAAGTAATTTTACAAGATATACTAGATAAAATAATACCTAATATGTTACCTTTAACCTTTGCATTTGTAATATACTACATGTTAAAGAGAAAGGTAAGTGTAACAAAATTAACTATAGGCACTATAGTAACAGGAATCGCTTTACATGCTATAGGTTTGTTATAGAAATTAATTATAATTTATTGAATATATAGATAAGGAAGGTGTATAAAATGACAATACAAGATTATATGTTAGAAACACCAGTTAGAATGAGAGAAATTATATCTAATGCAGATAGCTTATTTAATGAAGTTAAGAGAACAAATCTAAAAAAGATTATAATAACAGGTTCAGGTACTAGCTATCACTCAGGAGTGCAAGTGCAACCATATTTACAAAATTTATTAGATATAGATGTTGTGAAAATGTATCCATTTATGATAACTGAAGATACATTCAAGTTTGATAATGAAAATACCCTAGTAGTAGGTGTATCTCAAGGTGGGAGTAGTTATTCTACATACAACGCTATGAAGTTAGCTGAAGATAAGGGCTGTAAAATAGCATCTATGGCAGGTTGTAAGAATGCTTTAATAGATGAGATTTCTGATTATATATTAACAGTAAATTGTGGTGAAGAAAAATCTGGAGCTAAAACAAAAGGATATTATTGTACAAAGTTAAACTTAATGTTATTAGGTCTTCAAATAGCTAGAGAAAAAGGTATAATATCTAGTGAAAAGTACAATGAGGAAATAAATAAGATATTAGACGCAATTAATAGATTTGAAGCAGTGTATAAGCTCTCTAAACAATGGATTGAAAGAAACAAAGAAAAGTTAGTTAATTCTAAAGAAATAAGAATAATAGGTCACTCTGATATATATGGAGATACATTAGAAGCAGCATTAAAATTATTGGAAACAATGAGAATACCTGTAACTGGGTATGAGTTTGAAGAGTTTATACATGGTATATATAATGCTATAAATAGTGATTCTACTATATTTATACTAGATACAGGAAAAGAACCTAGAGTAACTAAGATGATTGATGTACTTTCTGGTTGGACGGAAAATGTATTTGCTATAGGTAGAGATGTTACAGAAAATGATAAAAATTTAAAGATTGATATCACAGATAATCCTTACTATCAAACATTTAATTTTATAGTACCTATACAACTAATATGTGGGGAAATACCTACATTAAGAGGTGTAGACCCAAGTGTTCCAAAAGATACTAGGTTCCACATGAAGTTAGGTAGCAAGAAACTGAATAAGTAACAAAAAAAGAGGTTGTCTCAAAATAGAGATAAGCCTCTTTTTTACTAGATAAGCTCTTTTTTACTGTTGAAATGATGAAAATATATTTGATTTTCTATAAAAAAGAGTGCCTCATGAACTAAAAAGTTAATTTTGAGACACCCACTTTTATCTTATTTTAAACTAAAATATTTATATATTAGTGTGCATTATTTTTTTTATTGCTGTCTTCCTTACTTGAGCAAGAATTAGCACTTGGACATCCAGAACAAATAGAACATCCACTACAGACATTTCCGTTTTTTGTAGACTTGAATTTATTAAACAGAATAAAGAGTGCAAGGACTATAATTATTCCACCTATCAAAGCTTCTATTATTGAATTACCCATAAATAGTACTCCACCTATACTTTTAACTATAAAAGCCATTATCCATGCTAGTATAAATTGATATGCAAATGATGTAAACATCATTTTATTGCCATATTCTTTTTTCATAGTTGCAAGTGCAGCTATACATGGAGTATATAAAGCAGTAAATATCAAGAATGTATATGCAGTAACTCCATTAAATATTGTTGGTAAGACAACAGTTAGATTACCATATAGTATATTTAAAGAGTTTACTACGATTTCTTTTGCTCCAAGACCACTTAAAATAGCAACTGAAGTTCTCCAATCATCAAAACCAAGAGGTTTGAATATAGGAGATATAATATGACCTAGAGTAGCCAAGAAGCTTACATTTATATCTTCTGTATATCCAAAAACATTGAATGAAGAAAGTCCCCAAATTACGACTGACATTGCAAACATGACAGTAACAACTCTTATCAAGAAACCTTTTGATTTATTCCAAGTATTTTTAATAAGTGCATCTATAGTAGGGATTCTATATTCTGGTAATTCTAATATAAATGGTTCAGCCTCTGTTTTAAAGGCTGTTTTATTTAAGAATAATGCAACTACAATTGCCATAACTATACCCACCAAATACAGTGATGTAGTTACTAAAGCAGCATTATGTGGAAAGAATATAGCTACAAATAGTGCATATATAGGTAGCTTTGCTCCACAAGTCATAAGTGGTGCAATAAGAGCTGTAACTCTTCTATCTTTTTCGCTTTCCAATGTTCTAGTTGCCATTATAGCTGGAGAAGAACATCCCATACCCATAACTATAGGTATAAAAGCTTTACCAGATAGACCAACCTTTCTCATAACTTTATCCATTAAAAATGCTGTTCTTGACATATATCCACTATCTTCAAACAACGATATACCAAAGAATAATGTAAATATTAAAGGGAAGAATGGTAAAGTACCACCAACACCTCCAATTATTCCATCAACTATAAGTGATTTAAACCATGGGCTAGAGTTAGATAACATATCACTAACAGGTGCAGAAATATAAGCCTCTATAAGACTAGCAAATCCCTCTTGTAGTGGACCTCCGACCCAGTCAAAGGTAAATTTAAATAAGAGGAACAATACACCAATAAATATCGGATATGCTAATATAGGATTCAAGACTATATTGTCTATCTTATCACTGATAGATTTCTTTTGTGTATATGTAGTTTTTGTACATCTTGATAAAATGGATTCTAATTTTTTATATGTTTCTGTTTCACTTCCAAAGTTTTTCTGATATATAAAAGCTTTTTGCGTAGCTCCCTTAATCTCTTCTTCTATCCTATCAACACCATTTTTCTTTTTTGCTATAATTGGAACAACAATTACTCCAAGTTCTTCACTTAATTTTTTGGCATCTATATTAACTCCTTTAGATTCTGCAATGTCTAACATATTAAGCAATATAACTATAGGCTTGTTAAATTGCATAAGTTGAGTTGTTAAGTAAAGGTTTCTTGATAAATTAGAAGCATCAACTACATTTACTATTACATCAACATCTTCATTTTCTAAATATGATTTAGAAACCTTTTCTTCATTTGAGAAAGTATCCATTGCATATATACCAGGTAAATCGACAACCTTTATCTCTTTTCCAAGAAATCCTTCTTTTTTTTCTATAGTAACACCAGGCCAGTTACCTACATATTGATTTGAACCTGTAAGTAGATTAAAAACAGTAGTTTTACCGACATTTGGGTTTCCTAATAATGCTACATTAATCACGGGTAGCTCCTCCTCTATTATTGTAAAGAAATATTTTTAGCATCAGATTTTCTAATCGCAAGGTCAAAGCCTCTAAATCTAATTATAATTGGGTCTCCAAGTGGGGCAACCTTTTTAACTTCTATTTCAGTACTATTTATACATCCAAGTGCAAGCAATCTTTTAGATAATTTAATATCTCCATCTATACTATTAATAAATCCTTTTTCTCCTATTTTTAAATCGTAAACAGTCATTATTAACACCTCCTAATGAAATTCATTATCATTAAAATTGTAACAAGTATGATACAAAAAGTCAAGATTTATAGAGGTAATTGCACATTGAAATAACTAATATTTATTCTAAATAGATTAAAAATATTTTAGTCTAAATTAGGTGTTTTTATATATTTTGTATTATAATGTAAGATGATAGATAAAATTTGGAGGAGTTAACTTAATGAAAACTAGAAAAATGACATTTTTAGGTCTTATGATAGGGTATAGTTTAGCTTTATATGTATTAGAGACATATATACCAAATCCTCTTATAGTTATATTTCCAGGGGCAAAATTGGGTTTGAGCAATATTATAACTTTAATTTCATTAATGTTGTTAGGTGTCAAAGATACTGTTATAATTGTTACTATCAGGGTAATTTTGTCATCAATATTTGCAGGCCCTTTATCATATCTACTATTTAGTATAGGAGGAGCTTATCTGAGTCTTTTATTTATGTATTTAGCGAGTAAAATAAAAGATTTATCACTAATAGGGATAAGCATTATAGGTGCAATAGGGCATAATATAGGTCAATTAATAGTTGCAAGTTTAATCATAGAAAATATACTTGCTATAGGGTACTTACCATTTATGTTAATGGCATCATTAGTAACTGGTATGTTTGTAGGCTTAGTATCCAGGTATACAATACCTAAATTAAAGCATTTTTATAGTAAGTTTTATTGACATAATATTGACAAAATATAATATTGTTTGATAAAATGTATATAAAAATATACAAATTTGTAATAGTGGTGATTATTATGGCGAACAATGAATTAGAAGCGTTAAAAAATGAGATTGAAGCAGTTAGGGAAGAGATAAATACATACATAGAATATCCAGAAATATTTCAAGAAGAGTTAGTAGAATCAAGTAAGAAAATAGATATATTAATAAATAAATACATGTACCTAAGCAAATAGCCCACAGTTGTGGGTTTTTTTGTATCAAAAATTAACAGATGGCTATATTTTACATATATTAATAATAATATTAAGATATAAAATAGTATTTCTGATGTGTAAATTATCTGTAGGACATAAGTTGTAATTAAGTCAGGAGGGTTTTATATTATGATTGATATAGGAAGTAAGGAGATAGCAATAAGGTTACTATTAGCACTAATAATAGGAGGAATAATAGGCTTAGAGAGAGAAAAAATAAGACAGTTTGCAGGATTTAGGACACATATACTAATTGCAATAGGTTCTTGTATTGTTTCAATAACTTCGATTCAATTATTCTTTGATTATAATTTGTATACAAATGCTGACCCAGCAAGAATGCCTGCTCAAGTATTATCTGGAATTGGTTTTTTAGGTGCAGGAGCAATTTTAAAAAATAAAGGTGGAGTAAAAGGGCTTACTACAGCTGCTGGGATGTGGGCAACTGCATGTATTGGTATAGCAGTTGGATATGGTTATTATGAATTGGCAATTCTAGGTGGATTATTTGTAATGATAGCATTATTTGTGCTTAGGATAATCAATACGTTTTTATTTAGCCAAGAAAAGAATGTGTTGATATTAAAATTAAGCAATTTGGACTCTATACCTTTTTTATATGATAAATTTGAAAAAAATCAACTTATCGTAAGAAATATGGAAATAGAATGTCGTAATGAAGAATACTGGAAGGTTAATTTTTTTGTATCTTATGCTAAGAGAATACACTTACACGACGTTATGAAAGAAATAAATATGATAGAAGGAGTAATAAATGTAGATTATTTGGACTAAAATATATACAATATATTTTGTAAAGTGAATAAAATATAAAACAAATTAAAATAGAGGTGTATGATATGGGAACTGATAGAAGTACAATAGAAGAAAAGTACAAATGGAAGATAGATAAGATGTACTCCAGTAAAGAGGAAATTGAAAAAGACATAAGTAAAGTAAAAAATCTTATCCAAGAAGTAAAAGAATATAAAGGGAAGCTTTCTGAGAGTAAGGAGAACTTATATAAAGTATTAAATATCTCTGAAAATGCATCTAGGATTGTTCAAAATTTATATGTATATACTCATATGAAACAACATGAAGATACTAGAATTAATGATAATCAAGGAAGAGCCACTAAGACAGAAATGTTATCTACTGATTTAGGTGTGGCTACTTCTTATATAGTTCCAGAAATACTGGCGATAGAAGAGAATAAGTTAAGTGAATACTTAAAAGATGAGAAGCTATCCTTTTATGCAAAATATATAAAGGATATATTGAGAGATAAACCACATACTTTGAGTGAACGAGAGGAAGAAATACTTGCAGCTACATCAGAATTATCGACAATTCCAGAAAATGTATACGATATGTTAGCATATGCAGATATGGAATTTCCTGAGATAGAAGATGAGGAGGGGAATAAGGTTAAGCTTTCTCATTCAAACTACTCTTTATTTATAAAAAGTAAGAATAGTAGAGTTAGAAAAGACGCTTTTGAAGGTGAATTTTCAACATATGAGAAATATAAAAATACATTTGCCTCAACGCTTTATGGTGGAATAAAATCAGAGATATTTTACGCAAAAACTAGAAAGTATAATTCAGCAATAGAAGCGTCTTTATTTTCAGATGATGTAAGTTTAGATGTTTACAATAATCTTATATCAGCTATAGATAAAAGTATTCCTAATCTAAATAAATATGTTGAGCTTAAAAAGAAATTTTTAGGATTGAATGAAATACACATGTATGATTTGTATGTTCCTTTGACAGATAAATTTGACATGGATATACCATATGATAAAGCACAGGATATCATATTAGAGGCACTTAAACCTTTAGGAGAAGAATACTTGAAGATCATAAAAAGTGCTTTTGATGAAGGGTGGATTGATGTATATGATAATGAAGGTAAAAAAGGAGGAGCTTATTCTTGGGGAAGTTATGATTCACATCCTTATATATTAATGAGCTATAAAAATGACCTTAATTCTCTATTCACTTTAATTCATGAATTAGGGCACTCTGTTCACAGTCATTATTCAAGAACAAGTCAACCATTTTTATATTCGGACTATAAGATATTCGTTGCAGAAGTTGCATCTACATTAAATGAATTACTTCTTATAAATTATTTATTAGAAAATTCTAAGTCTAAGGATGAAACTATATACTTATTAAATTATTATTTAGAACAATTTAGAACTACAGTTCATAGACAAACTATGTTTGCTGAATTTGAAAAAATTGTACATCAAAGGGTAGAGAGTGGAGAACCACTTACTGCTGATGAATTTACTAATATATACTACAAATTAAATGAAAAGTATTATGGAAAATCTGCAATAGTAGATAAACAAATAGGAATAGAATGGGCGAGAATACCTCATTTTTATTCAAACTTCTATGTATATAAGTATGCCACAGGGTTTTCTGCTGCAAGTGCTTTAAGTCAACAGATACTTTCAGAAGGAAGTACTGCAGTAGATAGATATATAAACTTCTTAAAAAGTGGAGGGTCAGAATACCCACTAGAACAATTAAAATCTGCTGGTGTAGATATGACGAAAAAAGAATCTATAGAGGAAGCCTTAAATGTATTTGCTGAATTAGTTAATAAACTAGAAAAAGAATTATAGGATGTGATAGGTTGATAGCTTCAATGAAGACTTCTGATAATATGAGTTGTATTATGTTTATATCTGCCTAAAGTAACTTTAAAAAGTTAATCTAATTAAGAATAAATCATATAAAATTAAGTTTTTACATGTATTTAACAATATTTACATTTACTTAACCCTGCTCTAATATTCATTTAACAAAGAATCTGTATTATTAAAATATAGAAAAATGACAACAAAAAATTAAAATATAAGCGGGGGTAAGTAAAATGTTTAAAAAGAAAATAGGCGTTCTTTTAGCTAGTACAATGTTAGTTGGAGCTTTAGCAGTAGGATGTGGCTCTAACTCAGGAGATTCAGGAGATTCAAGCAAAGTTTCTGTTTCAGGTTCAACTTCAATAGGTCCTCTTATGGAAACTATCGGAGAAAAGTTTCAAGAAAAAAATCAAGGTGTTAGTGTAGAAGTACAACAGATTGGTTCTTCTGGAGGTATAAAAAATGCTATAGAAGGAACATCTGAAATAGGAATGAGTTCAAGAGATTTAAAAGATGAAGAAAAAAGTGCTGGATTAAAGGAAACTAAAATAGCAATAGATGGTATAGCATTGATAACTAATACTGCAAACTCAGTAAAAAATCTGACAATGGACCAAGTTAAAGGTATATATACAGGAAAGATTACTAACTGGAAAGAAGTAGGAGGAAATGATGCACCAATAGTAATAGTATCAAGAGAAGAAGGTTCAGGAACTAGAGATGGATTCCAAGAAATTGTAGGGTTTGATTCAGAAGAACTAACTAAAGATGCACAAATAAGTGATGGTTCAGGAAATATAAAAACTACAGTTGAAGGAAATGAAAATGCTATAGGATATATATCATTTGGATATGTTGATGAGAAAGTAAATAGTTTAAAAATAAATGATGTTGAAGCAACTGATGCAAATGTAATAGCTAATAAATATCCAATATCAAGACCATTTATATTAGTTAATAAAGAAGATGGTTTGTCAGAAAAAGGTAAAGCTTTAATAGATTATATATTAAGTGATGAAGGACAAGCACTTGTTTCAGAAAAAGGATTTATTAAAGTTAATCAATAACAAGAGTTATAATATAAAGTAAACATATAATACCCTGTGAGATAAGCTCATAAAAATGATGCTTTAACTTGCAGGGTATTGTCTATTATTGAATGTAGAAATATAAATATCTTTAGATAAAATAGGTATTTTAGTATCTTATCTCTAAGAATATGGAAATATTGACAAAATAATATTACAATGTTAGAATAAAAAAGAAATTTATGAAAATATATAAAAGATTTTTAATAAAAATATTTTAGAAACTGAGAAGTATATCTTATTATTGGGCATCTAGAGATATATGGAGTTAGTGGTGCAACCGGCTATGAATATAATTTTTATATTGCATAGTCTTTTTTTGTTTTAAAATTAACAAATATGTTGCAAAATTTGAAAATAGGAGTATTAGTCGTTAAGATTTTTATTGATAGGTAAAATTTTGGCTTTTAAAGTAGCCATTTGTTGGAAAAGGGAAATTTTTTTAAAAGAATAATAGTATTATAATAAGAAAATAAAGTTTTTATAAACATTGAGATGCAGAATATAAACCTTTTGTAACAATATATTTACCAAAATAATACAATTTATTTTATATTATAACCATATAAATCATATAAATCAATACTCAAACTAGCCAATAGACAAGTTTCTAGAAAAATAATAAATTTATACGTGAAAATGACTTTAAGCTCCATTCTCCAACAATCGGAGACTTTAATTAGTATTTAATAATGAATCTTAATGTTTAATACAATATTCAAGAATTATTCAAAAATACTTAAGTATTATAGTCTAGTTTGTAAAGATATTATAAAATAATAATACCAGTTATATATGAAAATAAAACATTATAATTTGTAATAACTATAAAACTTGGAATTATAATTAAAATACCTTTGAATGGAGTGGTGTAATGTATAATTTACTGGTTGTAGATGATGATGTTGATATTTTAAACATAAATCAAATTTATTTTTCTAATATAGGTTTTAATGTATATACATCAGAGACTGCTAAAGATGCTATGGATATAGTAGAGAGTATAGTTTTAGACTGTATAATTTTGGATATTTCATTGCCAGATATAGATGGATATAAAATGTGCAATGATATAAAAGAAAAGGTTAACATACCTATAATATTTTTATCTAATTATGAGCATGAAGAAGAAAAAGTTCGGGGATTTTTAGCTGGGGGGGATGATTATATAACAAAACCCTATAGTTTAAAAGAACTTGAACTTAGAATATATGCTCGTATGAGGCAGTACAAAAATATTACATCAGTTCCTAATGTGTTAAAGTTTTCAGCGTTAGTAATAAATGTAAATTCAAGAAAAGTAACTTTTGATGGAGAAAGTATAGATTTAACTACTATGGAATTTGAAATATTATTGTTTCTAGCTGAAAACAAAGAACAAGTATTTTCGAAGATAGAGATATATAACCAAGTTTGGAAAATGCCTGATATTGGAGATCAACATACAGTGCAGGTTCATATTGCACAGATGAGAAAAAAAATTAATTCTTTAAGCAGGGAGCATCAATACATTCAAACCGTATGGGGAAAAGGATATAAGTTTGTACCATAAGTGAGATACTGTAATTAATAAATAGTTCTTGTTTTATTTAATACTACTATGAAAGAGATGTGGTTGATACAATGAAAAAGTATAATATACTAAAAGGAACTCTCATTGTATTGATAGTCTCTCTGTTGGCAATAACAGGATTAAATCTTCTGTATAAATATGATAATAAATATACATATAAGTCTATTAGAGCAAGTAATGGAATTTTAACTATAGATAATGATACTTTCACTAAAGGTAAACTTGTCTTTTTGATAGATGACTGGGAGTTTTATAATCATAAAATATTTAAACCGAATGATTTTACAGAGCAAGATATAAAACCAGAATATGTTTTTATAGGTCAATATCCAGATTTTTCCATGAGAAAGGGGACTCAGTCACCATATGGGAATGCTACTTATCGTATGAGAATAAAAAATGAAGGCAAGGATAAGCTACTAAGTTTAGAGCTTCCTGAGATTTTTTCCGCAAGTGAAGTATGGATAAATGGAGAAATGGTTTCTAAATTAGGAGATGTAGGAACAGAAAAATATAGACCCAAAATTAAAAATTCAGTAGTAAGTTTTATTGCAAAGAAAAATACAGAAATTATAATCAATGTATCGAATTTTTCACATTATTATAGTGGTTTGTATTATCCGCCTGCATTAGGAGAAACAAAGGACATAAGTAATATGATGTTTTATCGATTACTTTTTTATAGTATAATTTGCTTCACAACTTTTGCAATAGCTATATTTTCATTGTCTGTATGGTTTCTTTCAAACAAAAGTAAAATTTACTTATATTTTGGATGTATGTGTGTTTTCTTTGCCATCCATGTATCCTATCCCTTTGTACATTTGTTAGGACTGCCTTTGGTAAGCTTTACATATGCGGTTGAAGATTTGTCATATTTTATGGTAGTTTTATGTATTATTTGTATAAATGGAAGTATATCCAAAATAGAAGAAAATAAAGTGTACAGATTTTTAATTTTACCATTAGGAATTACAATGAGTATCATATCTATAGTGATACCAATTATTCTTTTTCCATATGATATGTACTTTGTCAACATATATGGGAAGTTAATAGACATATATAAATATATTGTATTTATATATATATTAATGTCTTCGCTGGTTTCAATATATAAAAAGACATGCTCTGAGCATATAAGTTCTTATATTTTAGTTTCAGTAAACACTGTTTTTGGAATTAGCATATTATTTGATGCAGTTACGAGTAATAGATTTGAGCCTATATTTACAGGGTGGCAAACAGAATATTGTGGGTTTGTAATTGTTATTTTATTTTCTGTTATGATGATAAACAGGAATAGAATAATAATAAAAGAGAATGAAAAACTTACAAGGAATCTTGAACATGAAGTTGAAGTGAGAACTAATGAACTTACAACATTGTTAAATGAACGTAAAAGATTCTTGGCAGATGTAGCACATGATTTAAAGGCACCTGTTTCGGCTATACAAGCATTTATAGATTTGATAAAGGTTGGTAATATTCATGTAGATGAAGAGACAAGAACCTATCTTTATGCTATAAATCAAAAGTCAAATGAAGTACAAAATAGAGTACGTAGTTTGCAAGAATTTACATCACAAGATAAAAGCATTGGTATTAGTGAAAAAATATGTCTGAATAATTTTATTAAAGAGATATATGAAAATAATTTGCCAGATACACAAGCATGTGGTGTAAACTTTGAAGCTTACGTATTGGAGAAAAAAATATATGCAAAGATAAATAAAGAGATGCTTACAAGAGCATTTGAGAATTTAATTTATAATGCTTTGACCTTTACTCCATTTGATGGAAAGATAATTTTATCAATGGATAAAGAAGATGGATTTGCAATTATTAAAATTTCTGATAATGGAAAAGGTATACCTCCAGAAAATATACCAAAGGTATTTGACAGATTCTTTACAGAAAGAGACAATAATGAGCCAAAAGGGCAAGGGTTAGGGCTATATATTGTCAAATCCATTATAAGAGAGCATGGTGGAGAAATCTTTGTAGATTCAGAACTAGGAAAAGGAACTGTTTTTACAATAAAATTAAGTCTATGTTTTTTATAATAATAGCTTATTTAATATAAAAGAATAATGATATTTGGGAGTGATTATAATGCAAACTAAGATATTGATAATAGATGGAGACAAGGATAATTGCCAGAAGCTAAAAGGATTTCTGGAGGAAAAAGGAATAAGTATAGATTTAGCATATAATTGTGAAGAAGCTATTGGAAAAATATTTAGCAATAAATATGATTTAATATTTTTAGAAATAATTCTAAGTGATGGTGATGGATGGACTCTTTGTAAAAAAATTAGAAATGTAACTACTTGTCCAATTGTTTATATGACTTATATAAATGAAGACCAAAGCATTTTAAATGCTTTAAATTCTGGTGGAGACGATTACTTAATAAAGCCTCTAAATTTAGAAATATTATACGCAAAAGTAAAAGCTATTTTAAGAAGAATGAACTCATATGTAAATAATAATGAAAATAATACAAAATTAGAGGAATATAATAGAACTAGTGGAGTAATAAAGTTAGAAGATAAAATAATAAAATTGACTCCAACAGAAAATAAGTTGTTAAACTTTTTTATAGAGAATCCTGAAAAGACTTTGACTACTAAAGAGATATATGAACATGTATGGATGAATGAATACTTAGAGGATAACTATAGTGTGGTAGTTGCAGTGAATGGATTAAGAAAGAAAATAGAGAAAGATTATAAAAATCCTCAGAAAATTATAACAATAAGAGGAGCAGGATATTATTTTAATAAAGAATAATAAATATATTAATATCATTAATAATTGTTATAAATGTGAAATACTAACGATATCTAAACTAAATTATTATAAAATAGCTGACTGTAATTTAATTGATAAAGCCTATTCTTCTAGACTTTGCCAATTAAATTACAGTCAGTTTTATTATATAAAAAAATGCGTAACAGAACTATTATTTTATAGATTATATTTGAAAAGATAAATAAATTGTATATCTAAATCTATATATTATTTTTTACCTTTAATATATATTAAATAATAAAATAGTTAAATAATAAGATTAAGAATTTCTTAATAAATCCAGAAGATGCTTTCGATTATATAATATTTTATATTTTTATATTATTAATTATATGTGTTGCAATTGCTGCACCTACTTTTTCTGGTGAGTATCAGACACAATCAGATAGCATCCTTCGTTGTACGAAACATGGACATATTCGTCTAGCGTTTACTAAAATATTAGCTCTATTTTCTATATTTATAATAATGTTTGTTATATGTATTTCTATCCATTTGGCAATTTCTGATTTAGCTTTTGGTACTGAATGTTTGAAAACCTCATTTCAAATGTTGTTTTCTGTAATTAGTCTAGTAAATATAAATTTACTACAAGCACAGATTCTTATAGCTATTGGTGGTCTAATTTCAATACTTGCAATGGTTAGTTTAACATTATTTTTATCTGCAAAATGTAAGGATTCTCTTACTTCTATGCTGATTGCTTTTTCTATTTGCTTAATTCCTATGGGAATAGGTGTTAGTTGGATTGGATACCTATTACCACCAGGGGGAATTGGTTTTAAGATTAGTTTATTATATCAAATGACATCATTTAATTTCTTACACTTAGGAGGTATGAGTTTTTGGACACCACACATTATACTGTTTTTCTCAGTGATAGAAATACCTATTTTTATATTTTTGGCTATTCGTACCTATTGCAAACATCAAGTATCGTAACAATTTGATGGAAATAATAGTGATATAAACTAGAGGATACAATAATTATATATGTAGTATAAAAGTTAAATTTAGTTAACAAATCTTAATAGCAGATATAGGTAATAAATTATACATAAACTGTATTATTATCTATATCTGCTATTTTAATATAGAGAAACAACAGTATATTGTAAAGTAAATGTCAAATATAGTTTTAAAAGTAAAATTAATGTTAAAAAGTAAATATAATTTTACACTTGCTTAACTTAATCCTAATATAGATTTAACTTAAAAAAAGTAGAATAAAAGTATAGGAAATTTGATGAAGACGAATTATAAAAAATTAAATTTTGAATACAGAACGAAAATCGATAAGTATATTTTAATGGGAGGGTATTATGATAGTAAAATCTAGATTAGTAGGTTTAGAAAAAAATGACAATAATGGCAATAAGACAAAATACGTAATTGAAAAAGTAGCAAAAAATATTTTTCTACTTAGTGCTTTAGTAGCAGTTGCAAGTTTACTTTTGATAATAGGATTCGTATTTTATAAAGGATTAAGACCATTTATATTTGAAGGATATTCATTTATAGACTTTTTAACTGGTGCAGATTGGGTTCCTTCTGCCAATAAATTTGGAATATCATCTATGATAGTAGCATCAATATTTGCAACACTTGGAGCACTTGTGATAGGAGTACCTGTTGGTATATTAACCTCTGTATTTATAGCAGAAGTAGCACCTAAAAGATTAGCAAAAATAATGTCACCAGCAGTTGAACTTTTAGCAGGTATACCTTCAGTATTATATGGTGTATTTGGTCTTGCAGTGATAGTTCCAACTATACAAAGTATATTTAATCTTCCAAAAGGTCAAAGTTTGTTAGCAATAGTAATAGTATTAGCAGTAATGATGTTACCAACAATAATATCTGTATCAGAAACAGCAATAAGAGCAGTACCAAAAGCATACAAAGAAGGTTCATTAGCACTTGGTGCATCAAAAATAGAAACAATATTCAAAGTTGTATTACCTGCTGCAAAATCTGGAGTATTAGCCGCAGTAGTGTTAGGAGTAGGAAGAGCTTTAGGTGAAACAATGGCAGTAATACTTGTTGCAGGCAACTCACCAGTTATGCCAACTGCAATAACAGATAGTGTAAGACCACTTACAACTAATATAGCACTTGAAATGGGATACGCATTTGGTACACATCAAGAAATGCTATTTGCAACTGGAGTAGTATTGTTTACATTTATATTAATTTTAAACTTAGTTTTAAATAAACTTTCAAATAAGGCGGTAAATTAAGATGAGAAAGTTCAAAGAGAATCTATTGAAGTCATTAGTATATCTATCAGCACTATTTACAATAGTATCATTAGTAGTTATAGTGGGATTTATATTTATAAAGGGAATTGGCAACATGAATTTTAATTTCTTATTTAGCAATTATTCAGCATCAGGTGATGGTGGTATACTTCCAATGATAATTACAACATTATATACAGTAGTGGTTTCTATAGTTGTAGCAACTCCTATAGGAATATTGGCTGCTATATATTTACAAGAATATGCTAAAAAAGGAAAAGCAGTTACAGCTATAAGATTTGCAACTGAAAGTTTATCAGGGATACCATCTATAGTATATGGATTATTTGGAGGAATTTTCTTTGTAGTTACATTAAAAATGGGATATTCCATAGTTGCAGGTTCACTTACAGTTGCAATAATAATATTACCAGTAATAATTCGTACAACAGAAGAAGCTTTAAAAACAGTTCCTCAAGCTTATAGAGAATCATCATTGGCATTAGGAGCTACAAAATTTCAAACTTTATATAAGGTAGTACTTCCAAGTGCAATACCAGGAATTTTATCTGGAGTAATCTTATCAGTTGGTCGTATAATTGGAGAATCAGCTGCAATATTACTTACAGCAGGTACTGTAGCCAAGATGCCAGGTGGAATATTTGATAGTGCAAGAACATTAACTGTACACTCATACTTACTGACTAAAGAGAGTGGAGATATAGCAACAGCAGCCAGTATAGGAATTGTTTTAATAGTAATTGTATTAGCACTAAACATGCTAGCAAGATTTGTTGCTAAGAAATTAAATAAAGCTAATTATTAAATTTAAGAGGTGTGAATAATGGAATTAATCGATAAGATAAAAATGAGTGTAAAAGATTTGGATTTATTTTATGGTGATAAGCAAGCATTAAAGAAAATAAATATGGATATAAAAGAGAATAAGGTTACTGCTTTAATAGGTCCATCTGGATGCGGAAAATCAACTTTTATAAGAACGTTAAATAGAATGAATGACTTAATCGAAGATGTAACAATTAAAGGAAACATTTCTGTTGATGGAGAGGACATATATACCTCAGATGATGTTATAAATCTTCGTACTAAAGTAGGAATGGTATTTCAAAAGCCAAATCCATTTCCTATGAGTATATATGATAATGTGGCATATGGTCCTCGTACACATGGACTAAGAGATAAGAAGCAATTAGATAAAATTGTAGAAGAAAGCTTAAAAGGTGCAGCTATTTGGGATGAGGTTAAAGACAGGCTTAAATCATCTGCACTAGGACTTTCTGGTGGTCAACAACAGCGTATATGTATAGCAAGAGCAATTGCTATGAGACCAGAAGTTATTCTTATGGATGAACCTACATCTGCTTTAGACCCAATTTCAACATTAAAAGTAGAGGAACTTATAGAGGATTTAAAAAAAGACTACACAATAGTCATAGTTACACATAATATGCAACAAGCTGCTCGTATATCAGATGAAACAGCTTTTTTCTTAAATGGAGAGGTTATAGAATTTAGCGATACAAAAACTATGTTTACCACTCCTGTAGATAAAAGAACAGAAGACTATATAACAGGTAGATTTGGTTAAAATATATAACTATAAAGGAGTTAGACAATGGTCAATAATAGTTTAGATATAAGTATTGATACTTTAAAAGAACAAACAGTGCTTATGATGGAAAAATGTGAAGAAGCAATAGAAAAGTCTGTGACTTGTATGATAGAGAAGGATTTAGAGGGTGCAAGAAAAGTAGTAGAAGATGATGAAGAAATAAATAAATTAAGAGAAGAAATAAGAGATAAGAGTATAGAGCTAATAGTATTAAAGCAACCAATGGCAAGGGACTTAAGATTTATTTATTCATTAGGTAATATATCTATAGAGCTGGAAAGAATAGGAGATTATGCAGCAAATATAGCTAGAGAAATGTTGAAGATAGGTGGAGAGGCTTATATAAAAGAGCTAATAGATATTCCTAAGATGGCAAAAGAATGTAAGTCTATGATGTCTCAGACTAGAGAAGCTTTAATCTTATTTGATGCAAGTATAGCTTATGATGTTGGAACTAAAGATGATATTGTAGATGGATTGTATGAACAAGTACAAATTGATTGTTTAAAAATAATGCATGAAAACTCAAATACCATAGACCAAGGTGTAAAACTTCTACTTATAGGAAGATACCTTGAAAGAATTGGAGACCATATAACAAATGTATGTGAGAAGATAATTTTTGCAATTGAGGGTAAAATGGTTGAGATAGGATAAAAAACTGCTTTAAAGCAGTTTTTTTATTGTCTAAATTAAGAAAGAATTGATAAAAAAATATGATTAATGGGTAAATTTAAAAAATTGTGATATACTAGGAACATATTAAATATGAGGATGCGTATTTTATATAAGGTGCTTTTTAGGAGGTGGAACTTTGAAACTTCAAAAGATGGGTATGAGGACTATAAAAACAGGAATTAGTGTCACTTTATGTATGATTCTTGGTGACTATTTAGTAGAGAATATGTTTTATTCTCTGGTAGCATGTATAATTTCTGTTCAAGATACAGTAAAAGGTTCTTTAAAGACGGGAATCAATAGAGTGGAAGGTACTATTTTAGGTGGTATAATAGGATTCATATTTGCAATCATTAAAGCTGGAGACCCATTTTTATGTGGTCTAGGAGTAATGTGCTCAATATATTTATGCAATCTGTTTAAAATAAAGTCAGTAGTAGTTGCCTGTGTAACCTTTCTGGCTATACATCTAGGTGTAGGAAATAGTGACCCTGTGTATTATTCTTTACATAGGGTGTTAGATACATCTGTGGGTGTTTTGTTTGGAGTACTTGTTAATTATTATGTTGCTAGACCAAATTATCTAAATAGTGTTATAGATGAGTTTAAAAAGATAGAAGAACTTTCAATGTTGCTTATTGAAGATAAAATTCTTAGAAAAGAAAATTTAAATGTAGAGAAATTTGAAGAAGAAGTAGAAAAATTAGAAGAAATATATTCAAAACTTATTGATGAGTTGGATTATAGTTTGAGTGAAACTAATATAGAAAAAATTGAGAATGCCTTAAGGATATGTAGAGAAATACATTTTCATATGCAGTCTATAGAGTTACTTGAAAATAAACTTTATTTGAAAGAGCATACATATAAATACCTTAAGAAAACATATAATGTGGATAAGCTAGACTGGAATATAGATGAAGAAAAAAGCCCTGTATTCAACTATCATCTAATGAAAATAATGATTGAAATAGAGTTGTTGAGAAAGCTAAATAAATCATATTAATAATAGTAGTTAAATAATAAATAAAAAATAGTATCTTTGTAAATATTAAACATATATAAGTTTAATTTATGGAGGTACTATTTTTTATGAATACTAGAAATGACAATTCTAAAATACTAGAAATATATAAAATGAAGCTTTTTGGCGAACTTGTAAAAGCAGTGTGGAATGATGATATAGAGGATATTGAAAACTTACCTAATAAAATTTTAAATGAAGATTTAAAGGATAATTTAAATAATTATTTTAGTGGAAAATTTGATAAAGATACTATGGTAAATTTAATTAGGGTAACTATGGGATTGGATGTGACAGAAGATACAGATAAAAATTTAAAAGAGTCACTACATGAAGCTGTAAATTTAGATGAAGTCAAAAGACCAATAATATCTGTAATATCAGATGCTTGCAAATATTGTGATGAAAATAATAAGGAAGATGAGTCATGTAAGATAAGAAGTAAGCATATTAATTGTAATGAGGAAGATGTATGTAGTGCTTGTGGTGATTGTGTATCAAGATGTAAGTTGGGTGCAATTTCAGATAAAATAGAATTTATACCAATGATAAAATTGTTAAAAGATATAAAGAGCCCTGTATATGCAATAGTTGCACCAGCTTTTGTAGGACAGTTTGGGAAAGATGTAAGCCCTGGTAAATTAAGAACTGCATTAAAAAAGATAGGATTTGAAGATATGATAGAAGTTGCTTTGGCAGCAGATATGCTTACTGCAAAAGAAGCATATGATTATTATGAGCATATGAAAAAGGACGAAGAAGGATGCTTTATAACTAGTTGTTGCTGTCCTATTTGGGTTAGTTTGATACAAAATAGTTTTCCTCAGATATTGGAAAATGTATCACCATCCGTTTCTCCTATGATTGCTTGTGGGAGAGCTGTAAAAATTTTAAATCCAGATGCTAAAGTTGTATTCATAGGTCCTTGTATGGCAAAAAAGAAAGAGGCAATGTTAGAAGATATAAAAGATGCAGTTGATTTTGTGCTTACATTTAAAGAGTTGCAAGAAATATTTGATGCATTAGAGTTAAATCCAGCAATAATGGATGAGAGTAATAGAGTAGAGGCGTCCCTTTCAGGTAGAGTTTATGCTAGAACAGGAGGTGTAAGTAAAGCAGTTAAGTTATCAGTTAGAAGAATTGACAAAAATATAAAATTTGAAGAAAAGGCATTTGAAGGAACAAAAGAGTGCATGGACGGTCTAAAGAAAGTTCTAAATAAAGAAATAGAAGCTACATTTATAGAAGGAATGGGGTGTGTAGGAGGCTGTGTAGGAGGTCCGAAGCGTATTTTAAGTGTGGAAGAAGGTACTAAGAATGTTGATGAATATAGTGAAAGTACGAATATGGAAACTCCATTTGATAATTTAAATGTATTACAATTTTTAACTTCTTTGGGAATCAAAAGAGTAGAATCTTTAGGAGAAAAAGAAGAAGAAAAGGTTAAAAAAATATTTAGTAGAGATATAAAAAGTAATAAGAAAGAGAATAAATATAAAAAATAACTTTTTAAGTCTTAAACTTATGCTTTTATAAAAGGGAGATATGGGGGATGAAAATTAAAGATAATAAGGCTGTTTTTCATGTATTTATAAGGATATTTATTATAGCTGTTTTAATTTTAACTGGAACATTATTGGAGGAAAAAATTAATAATGTTCCAGTTGAAAATATAAGTTCAAAAGGTGAAAATACACTGGAACTGCTTTCTCAAAGTAATACTTTAGGAGAAATCATATACAAAGCATCTCAAGAAGAAACAAAAGGTCCAGGGGCTACTTCTGAAAAAGTAGCATACATAACAATAGATGATGGTCCATCAAAATATACAAATGCACTACTTGATATTTTAAAAGAAAATGATGTCAAAGCGACATTTTTCATGCTTAATCAGAATATGAAAAACCACAAGGAAGAAGTAAGGAGAGTCTTGGAAGAAGAAAACTCAATAGGTTTTCATAGTGTAAGTCATGATATACATAAGTTATATAAAAGCCCAGAAGTAACAGTTGGGGAATTTAATACATGCAATAATACTCTACAAGAAATAACTGGTCAGAGTTCAAAATTAATAAGATTACCATACGGAAGTAAACCATATATGCCAGAAGGTTCATATAATAAACTTATGGCAAATGATTATTTAATTTGGGACTGGAATTTGGATACACAGGATTGGAAGTCTTCTACAAGTCAGATAGTAAGTAATATATTATATTATGGAAGAAAAAGAGATGAATTAGTAGTATTAATTCATGAGAAAGAGCAAAGTTTAAATGCTTTAAATAATATTATAAGAATCTTAAAAGAGAGAGGATATACAATATTGCCAATTACAGAAAATATAACACCTAAAAATTTCTGGCAAGAAAACTTATAATAAATTTAAATATAGTAAAAGATAAAGTAAATTATTTATAAAATAAAACATATAATATAAAAAATACGAATAAGAGGTATACTGTAAGGATAATATAATATAAAATTAATGAGAAAGCATTAAAATTAAAATAAAATAATCTTGCAATTATTGACATTATAAGACAGAATAACTGTAAAAACATATTTTAAAATATAACAACTATATAAAAGAGAATAGACATAATTAAGAAAATTCAGAAAAAATAAAATAAAAATAATTGACAAAGAGAATAATATTTGTATATAATAATATGTAATATTAAAGACTGAGAAGAAGAGGAGTAAGTAAATACTACTAAAAGAGAGGAAAATTCACTGGCTGTAAGATTTTCTAAGTATAAGATTTACTGAATGTAGCTTTGGAGTTTCTAAACTGAACTATAAGTAAGTTTAGACGGTTAGAACCGTTAAATTCTTTGAGAGTCAAAGTTGATAAAATAACATTAACCAATAATTTAATTATATGTTAATGTATTTTAAGCTTTGGAATTAAGGTGGTAACGCGAGCTTTTCGTCCTTTTTAAAGAGGATGAAGAGCTCTTTTTTATTTCTAAAGATATTTAAAAAATTTATTTATAAAATACAGGAGGCAGGACAATGGAAAATACGAATTTATCAAAAACTTATAACCCAAAAGATTTTGAGGCTAGGCTATATAAAAAATGGATGGATGAAGGGTATTTTAAATCTAAACCAAATCCAGATAAAAAACCATTTACAATAATGATGCCACCACCAAATATAACAGGGCAATTGCATATGGGACACGCTCTTGACCATACACTTCAAGATATATTAATCAGATGGAAACGTATGGATGGATATGAAGCTTTTTGGCTTCCAGGAACTGACCATGCTTCTATAGCAACAGAAGTTAAAGTTGTTGAAAGAATAAAAAAACAAGAAGGCAAGACAAAGTATGAAATAGGTAGAGAAGAATTTTTAAAGAGAGCCTGGGAATGGAAAGATGAATTTGGAGGAAAAATATCTAATCAGCTTAAACAACTAGGTGATTCTTGTGATTGGGATAAAGAAAGATTTACTATGGATGAAGGGTGTAATGAAGCAGTTATAGAATTTTTTGTAAGCCTATATGAAAAAGGTCACATATACAGAGGAAATAGAATAATAAACTGGTGCCCAGATTGCAAAACTACTTTATCAGATGCAGAAGTTGAACATGAAGAACACGACGGAAACTTTTATCATATAAAGTACCCACTAAAAGATAGTGAAGACTTTTTAGAAATAGCTACAACTAGACCTGAGACAATGATAGGAGATACTGGTATAGCAGTAAATCCAGAAGATGATAGATATAAACATTTAATAGGAAAAACAGCAATACTTCCATTAGTAGGAAGAGAACTTCCAATAGTTGCAGATAGTTATGTTGATTTAGAGTTTGGAACTGGTGCAGTTAAGATGACTCCAGCACATGACCCTAATGATTTTGAAGTAGGATTAAGACATAATCTTGAGCAGTTAAATACTATGAATGAAGATGGAACTATGAATGAAGTTTGTGGAAAATATGAAGGTATGGATAGATTTGAGTGTAGAAAAGCTATCGTAGCAGACTTAAAAGAACAAGGTTACCTAATTAAGATAAAAGAGCATAATCATAATGTAGGAACTTGTTATAGATGCCATACAGTAGTTGAGCCTAGATTATCAGAGCAATGGTTTGTTAAGATGGAAGAACTTGCAAAACCGGCTATAGATATTCTTAAAAAAGGAGAATTAGAATTTGTTCCAGATAAATTTGATAAAACTTATTTACAATGGCTAGAAAATATAAGAGATTGGTGTATATCAAGACAATTATGGTGGGGTCATCAAATACCAGCTTATTATTGTCAAGAGTGTGGAGAAATAGTAGTTGCTAGAAAAATGCCAGATAAGTGTCCTAAATGTGGAAGCACTCATTTTAAACAAGATGAAGATGCTTTAGATACTTGGTTCAGTTCTGCATTATGGCCTTTCTCTACTCTAGGATGGCCAAATAAGACTGAAGCTTTAGATTATTATTATCCAACAAGTGTACTTGTTACAGGATACGATATAATATTCTTCTGGGTAGTTAGAATGGCATTTGCAGGTATGTTCTGTATGAATGAAAAGCCATTTGACCATGTTTTGGTTCATGGATTAGTAAGAGATTCTCAAGGTAGAAAAATGAGTAAATCTTTAGGAAATGGTATCGACCCATTGGAGATAATCGAGCAATATGGAGCTGATGCCCTAAGATTTACATTAACAACTGGAAATTCCCCAGGAAATGATATGAGATTCTATATGGAAAGAGTAGAATTTGCTAGAAACTTTGCAAATAAGTTGTGGAATGCATCAAGATTTGTATTTATGAATATTGATGAAGATATAATTAAAAACATGACTAGAGAAAGTGTTAAAGAGGACTTAACTCTAGCTGATAAATGGATAATATCAAGAGCAAATAATATTGTAAAAGAAGCAACTAATAACATGGATAAGTTTGATTTAGGAATAGCACTTCAAAAGATATACGATTTTACTTGGTCAGAATACTGTGACTGGTATATTGAAATGGTTAAACCTAGATTATATGGAGAAGATGCAAATGCTAAATCTGCAGCATTATATACATTAACTTATGTTCTTGAAAAAATATTAAAATTATTACATCCATACATGCCATTTATAACAGAGGAAATATATACTCATCTTCCTACTGTTGAAGGATGTATAATAGTATCTGAATGGCCAAAATATAATGAAGAAGATAACATGGCTGAAGAAGAAGATATGATGAACTTATTGATGGAAGGTATAAGAAGTATAAGAAATGTGAGAGCAGAAATGAATGTACCACCTTCTAAGAAAGCTAAATTGATAATAATCCCAAGTGAAGAAAAAATAGAAGCTATTGAGCTTGGTAAAGACTATTTTATAACTTTAGCATCTGCTTCAAATGTAGAGATAGCAAAAGATAAATCTAATGTTCCAGAAGATGCAGTTGGAGTAGTTATTGATGGTGTTGAAATATTTATACCTCTTAATGAATTAGTTGATTTTGAAAAAGAAATTGAGAGATTATCTAAAGAAAAGAAAAAGTTAGAAGGCGAAATAAAGAGAGTTAATGGAAAGCTTGCAAATCAAGGTTTCTTAGCAAAAGCTCCTGAAAGTTTAATTGAAGAAGAAAAAGCAAAAAAAGAAAAATTTGAAGAGATGATTAAATCTGTTGAGGAAAGATTAACAAATTTAGAATCTAAAATAAAATAAATATAAGAATTAGTAAAAACATACAAAAAGTATATATTCTATACTTTTTGTATGTTTTTCTTTATATATATACAAATATGATGTTATAATTCTTTACAGATGTGTTATATTTTTATTTTATGTTGTGAATATATGAATTTTATGTCTTAAAATTTATAAGCAATAAAAATTTGATATATTATGATGTTTAATATAGGGTAATAAATACATATTATATTTATTTTACTATATTTTTTTACATAATATATCTAGAAAAGTATAGGAATTTATCGTAATTTAAGTTTAAATATTAAAGAGAATTTCTATAAGTAGTTTAATCGACAATTTAAATTTATAAAGAAATTTAAATTTGAAAGCTAGTGAGTACAGTTTGGAAATTGAAATAAAGTAAACTAAATGATATTTTAGATTTGGAGGTGATATTATGTTCAGGGTAGTTATATGTGATGACGAAAAAATACAAAGAAGCATACTAAAAGAGTTTACAGAAAAACTTTTGTCTGAAAGATGTCTAAATTATCAAATACTGGAATTTTCCTGTGGAGAAGATTTAATATCCAAATACCCAGAAAAAATTGATATTATATTTTTAGATATCCAAATGAAAGATATCAATGGAATTGAGGTGGCTAAAAAAATAAGAAAGTTTGATGAAAAAGTAGAAATTATATTTACAACGGCTTTTTCAGAGTATGCCCCCCAAGGTTATGAGGTTCGTGCTTATAGATATTTAGTAAAGCCTATAGAGTATAGTAACTTTGCAATGGGTGTAAATCTTTGTATTGATAACCTTCAAAGAAAGAAGGAGCGTTATATAGTTTTAAATAGTAAAAAAGGATTTAATAGAATACTGATAGATTCTATTTTATATGTTGAAACTGTAAAGAGAGATTTAGTCGTACATACAATAGGTAGAGATTATAAAGCTAATATGAGCATGAAACAAGCAGAAAAATTACTGTGTGAAAATGGCTTTTTTAGATGTCATACAAGTTTTATTGTTAATTTAAGAAGAATAGAAGATCTTAGGGATAATATGATTACTATTAATGAACAATTTATACCTATAAGTAAGTATAGACTTAAAGATTTAAAAGTAGCATTAACAAGCTTGTTATGTGATATAATGTATTAATTTTAAAAAGGTAATTGAAAATATCGTAAAAAAGATTTAATGTCATCACAGGGCTATTGATTGAAACTGTCTTAATATATAAAATGTTATTTATATTAAGACAGTTTTATTATGCAAAATAGTAGTTTATAGATTTTTAATATGGTTTAACATGTATATGTAGAGTTTCCATTATAATAGCATGATTATTAATTAGTAGCTTGATTATCAATATACTATTATTGATTTTTATATGCATTATATGTATTTTTAGAATATGATTACCTTTTTAAAATAATGACTATTTATAAAACTCTATAGATATTTGTTTCATTTAGCTACGCATACTTTAATTAATTATATTAATATTTAATGGAGTACAATATAAATATTAAAGCGACATCTTATAGTTTATTGAACCTATAGTAATGAATTAATAAATAGTTTAATTCTATGAAAAGATTTCCTTTTATGCAATTTATTTATTGAAATATGATATAATATATAAAGGTGTAAGTATTAGTTGTTAAAATAATATTTATATTAGTTTTTATACATACTTGGTATAAGTTTTTCATATATTGATTAAAATTGATGTTGATTTATTATTTTTAGTATTTTTTCACCTTTTGATTCATACTTTGTAGAATGGTGTATTTTCTAAAACTGATTATAAGACAAGTTCATTCAAATTAGCATTTTTATATCATATAAATAATTGTTCCCCCTAAATAAGATTTAGATGTATAGTATTAAAATCAAAAAGTATAAAATAAAATTGATGCTTAATCATAGATAAATATTAATAAAATATACAAGGGGATTGTCTAATAAAAAGATAATCTCCTTTTTTACAAATAATTCTAAATTGTGATATAAATCTAAAAATTTTATCTTAACATTTAACCATTTAATGATAATAATTGATATAATAAATATAAATTAAATATATGGTGTACTTATTTTATGTTTTTAGCAAGAAATATAGCATTTAAAAGATAAATTGTGCAACTTAAATCAAAGTTTAAGATGAACTATTAACATAGATATATTAAAAACTTTTGTAATGGAGAATATATGTGATATGAATAATAAAGTTAAGGTTGCAGTATTAGATACAGGAATAGACAAAGAACATGATTACTTAAAAGATAATTTAGTTGGAGGAATTGCTTTTGAATGTATGCATGATTATATCTTTATATCAGATAAATTTGATGATGAAGATGGTCATGGAACTGCTTGTGCATCAATAATAAAGAAAGAGTATGAAGATGTAGAGTTATTTGTAATAAAAATTTTGAGAAAAGATGGTATTACAAATATAAAAGTTCTTGAAGAAGCATTAAGATACCTTTTAGACACTAACATAAGATTAATTAATTTAAGTTTATCAGTCATAGGAGTAGAAAGTGTTAAGGGCTTATTTGAAGTTTGTTATGAATTGTTTAGAAAAGGAAAAATAATAGTATGTTCACTCGCTAATGATTTTGACTTAAGTTATCCAGCTATGTTTAACAATGTTATAGGTGTAAGAGGATTTACTTTAGATGGAGATGATTCATTTTGGTACAACAAAAAATATGATGTTCAATGTGTTATGGATAGCAATTCATATATAAGTTGTGATATAAATAATTCCTATAGATTACCACCAAAATGTAATAGTTATTTATCAGCAAAGCTTACTGGTAAAATAGCTAAGATATTATCAGAAAAACCAGGCATAACAATATCTGATTTAAATGATAAGCTTGAATCATTAGCAACTAGAAATCATTGGGATAGTTGTGATTTTGATGAGTGTAGTAGAATTGTAAACTTTAAATTGGATTTGTATGACAAAGAAAATGCTCTTCTTATGAAAGTTGCTGACGTTGTTAGGGATTGCTTAGATATTGAAGATAATAATGAAAAACTCTTTAAGGGTAGCCTTTTTAATAAGGAGATAGGCTTGGTTTATGATAATTGTTTTAATCTGTTGAAAAAGCTAGAGCATAGATTTGACATAAAGTTTAATTATATGGACATCTCAAAATATGACTTAGTTTCAATATATACACTGACTGAATTAGTGGAAAGATATAAAAACTTATAAATAAAGATTTGTAGCTAAATTTAATGTAGAAGGTATTAAATTATATGTATTCTTTGTCGGTAGATTAAAAGTAAAAAATATACTATAATTAGATAGCATAAGAGAAAATGCCAATACAGGGGGAGTTAGATAATGAAATATGAAGAAGCATTAGAGTACATATCACAAACTAATAAATTCGGTATAAGATTAGGATTAGAAAATATCGGAAAGTTATTAGAATTATTAGGAAATCCACAAGAAACTTTGAATATAATACATGTAGCTGGAACTAATGGAAAAGGTTCTGTGTGTTCTTTTGTTTCTAATATACTAAGAGAGTGTGGATATAAAGTTGGTTTATATACATCTCCATATTTAGAAACTTTTACTGAGCGTATAAGAGTAAATGGACAAAACATACCACAGGATGATGTTGCTAGAATAATTGAGTTAATAAAAGAAAAAATAGAGATTATGGTAAAAGAAGGCTATGCATATCCAACAGAATTTGAAGTGGTTACTGCAATGGCATTTTATTACTATTCAGAACAAAAGGTAGACTTTGTGGCATTAGAAGTTGGTTTAGGTGGCAGATATGATGCTACAAATATAATAACAAAATCACTTGTAAGTGTGATAGTATCTATAAGTTTGGACCATACAGGTATACTTGGAGATACAATAGAAAAAATAGCGTACGAAAAGGCTGGAATAATAAAGGAAAATGGAGTAGTACTAGTATATGACCAGACTGATGAAGCAAAGGATGTTATAAAGTCAGTTTGTAAAGAGAAAAAAGCTAAATATATAGAAGTTGATTTTGATGATATAAACATAAAAAAATCAGATATAAATTCTCAAATATACGATTGTACTGTAATGAAAGAAACTTATAGAGACCTTGAAATAAAATTGATAGGCGAACATCAAATAAACAATTCTATCTTGGCAATTAGTGTAATAAAATATCTAAAAGACATAAATAAATTAGCAAATATAAATGAAGAATCTATAAGAAAAGGACTTATAAATACTAAATGGCCAGGAAGAATAGAAAAGATAAAGGAAAATCCAATTTTTATAATAGATGGTGCACATAATGAAGATGGAGCAAAATCTTTGGCAAAAGCACTTGATAAGAATTTTAAAGGTAGAAAATTAACCTTATTAATAGGTATGTTAGAAGATAAAGATATTGATAGTGTTTTAGAGATATTGTTGTCACATTTTAATAAGGTAATAACAACAACACCAAATAACCCAAGGGCCATAAATTCAGATATATTAAGAGAAAAAGTATTAAAATATGTAGATGATGTAACATCAAAGCATGAGATAGAGGATGCAGTAAATTATACATTAGAAACATCAAGTGAGGATGATATTATAATAAGTGCAGGTTCATTATATATGATTGGTACAGTGAGAACTTTAGTAAAGAAATTATAATTTTATAAAATAAGTATACAAATAAAAATATAAAAAAGAGTTGTCTAAAAAATGGACAACTCTTTTTATATAAAATAAGTTTTTAATAATTTTACTGATGTTTATATAAGTAATTATATAGATTGACGTATAGCTTTAGATAATTGGTCTGGGCAAGAAGTACCTTTTCCACCACAGTCAATACCATTTAATTTATCAGCAACTTCAAGAGCATTTTGGCCAATTATTAAGCTTCTAAGTCCTGATAAATTACCATTACATCCTCCTATAAACTCAGCATCAACAATCACATTATT
This sequence comes from Clostridioides difficile ATCC 9689 = DSM 1296, assembly GCF_001077535.1. Taxonomy (GTDB): domain Bacteria; phylum Bacillota; class Clostridia; order Peptostreptococcales; family Peptostreptococcaceae; genus Clostridioides; species Clostridioides difficile. The sequence continues at coordinate 3,639,618 of NZ_CP011968.1, read as the reverse complement.
TTCATCAACTTCAAAAATCATTTCTCTACAACATACACCACTTGGATTAAATGTTACTTTCATTAAAAAGACCTCCATTAAATATTATTTCTTTTTTTAACATTAATAATAATACCAAATATATGCGTAATAATGCAACTATAAAGCATAATACAAGCTAATGAAATAATATATTATTGTAGTATATGTATTGTAGAGAGGAGGGGTTATATGAAAATCTATATTTCTAACTACTTATCAAAGAGTATTAGCATAGTTGATTATTCTACACTTGAACTAGAAAAAGAAATAGTATTAGAAGATAATATATATCCACACCATTTTTGCATAGAAAAAGAAAAAAATTTAATATACATACCTAGTTCAAGTAATGGGATACTCTATGTCTTAGATTTAAGTAATGATAAAATAATTGATACTGTCTCTATAGGAGGAAGTCTTAGTCAAGTTGTACTTAGCGATAATGAATTGTTTGTGGCAAATGAAGATTCTAATAGTATATATGTACTAGATAAAAACACATTAAATCCAATAGGAATTATTGGAGTTGATAATATGCCACATGGATTTGACTTTGATAGAGAAAGCAAAAAGTTATATGTACCGTGTATAAACTCGATAGTATGTATAGATACAATTAATAAAAATATACAAAAGAAAATAAATATGGACTTTAGAGCTTGGCATATAGAACTTGATAAACAAAAGAAAGAAATGTATATATCAACACTTGATGGAAAGCTTATAATAATAGATGAAGTAAGCATGGATATAAAAAAGGTATTATATGAATTTTTATTACCAGTAGAAATAAGATTTAATTATAGTGGCAAAAAAGTTTATGTTGCTGATTTGGGTTATAATAATGTAAGAATTTTAGATTATACAACGAGTAGATACATTGGAAATATTGAAATAAATGGGATTCCCCAAGGATTAGAAATATCTAAAGATGAAAAGTTACTATTTGTATCAGATACACAAGAAAATTCAGTAAAAGTTTATGAAACTGCAAATAACAAATTAATAAAAGAAATCAAGGTAGGAAAAGAGCCTACAACTATAATTTGTTTGTAGGCTTTAATGTATGTCTCTTATAAGTAAATCGATAACTTCGGCATACATATAAGATGCATTATTTTTCCAGTTATTGCAAATAAGTTTTGCTTGTTTCTCTGATGAAACATTTAGATTTAAATCTATTAAGTTAGACTGATTTTCTATGACTCTAAGGTTGACAATAAATTCATTATCACTTTGTTTTACAAAACTAGACTTTACTTGAGTATCTGCTAGTAGATTTTCTTTGTTAGAATCTATATACTTGTCTATTTTTTCAGTAACACTAGTAGGTATTCGATTAAAGAAGTATTCTAGACTTTCTACGCCTCTTTGAGTAAGAGCATAATATTCTCTGTCAGAGTCTTTATATGTAGTCAAAAACTTAGATTCCATAAGCTGAGATAAAAGCTGTTGTAATGAAAAATAATTCATCATCTCAGTCTCTAATACTACTTGAGTTATTTGAGAATTAGTTAAATCCATTTTAATTTTTTCTAATATATATAAAATTAAAAGTTTGTGATAGGCTAATTCTTCAGACGAGTTTTCAAACATAAATATCATCCTCCGTCAAACTATTTCTATATATAATATATTAAACTAATTTGTACAAAATTAAAAGAACAATTTGTATTGTATTATTAATCTTTAATAATTCATATAAAAACAATTTTATAAATAAATATAGAGAAACAGGGCTGCTAATTAGCAGCCCTGTTGATACCCAGGTGTCAAAATTTACTATTTATTTTCCAGCCATTTGTCTTTCAGCCATTTCAACTAATTTCTTAGTCATATATCCACCAACATATCCATTTTCTCTAGCTGTTAAGTTACCTTTGTCTATGTTTTCATAGTTAGATAAACCTATTTCGTTAGCTATTTCTAATTTCATTTGGTTTAAAGCAGCTTTTGCTTCTGGAACTACTGTTCTGTTTGAATTTGACATAGTAAATTTCCTCCTCAAATAATTAGTTTATGATGTCTAACAACACTTTTATTTATGTGATGTTAATACTAATTTCTCCAAAATAAAAATAATATATACAGAAAAATAAAGGTAAAAATGTAAAAAATATAAAAAAATTAAATAAATGAGTATTTTAGAGAGTTTAATTAGGTCAATATAGGTTTTATTTTTTTAGTTATTGTCTTATAAATTAAATATTACAGTACTTTTTTGAGCTGAAAAAAAATAAATTTTAAATATAGAAGAAATTATTTCAAAGGGGGAATAGTATGAAAAGAGAAGTTAAAAGGACTAAAGCTTTGATATATAGTGTTTTATTTTTTTCATTATTATTAGTGTTAATATTTGTTTTTGTTTATGGAATAAAATACATATGTTCTAAATCTGACAATTCAAAAATGCCTATATATAAAGTTGATACAAATGAGAAAAAAATAGCTTTGAGTTTTGATGTAGCATGGGGAACTGATAATATGGATGATATTTTAAAAATTTTAGATAAACATAATGTAAAAGCTACCTTCTTTTTAGTTGGTAGTTGGGTGGATGATAATGAAGAAATTGTAAAAGCTATAGATGAAAAAGGACATGAAATTGGAAATCATTCAAATACTCATGCCAATTTGAAGGAAATATCAAAAGAAGACATAACAAAAGAGATAGAAACTACATCAGAAAAAATATATAATATAACAGGAAAAAGGACTAATTTATTTAGACCTCCTTTTGGGGACGTAAACAATAAAGCTATGGACATTTGTAGTGATTTAGGTTATAAAGTAATTAAGTGGGATGTAGATTCTATAGATTGGAAGGAGCTTGGACCAAATCATGTAATTGAGAAAGTAATAAAAGAATCTCAACCTGGTTCAATAGTTTTATTCCATGCTAATATAAATGATGTAGATAACTATTTGGATACTATAATAAGTCGACTAAAAAAAGATGGATACAGTCTAGTCAAAATATCTGATTTGTTGTATAAAGATAATTATGTAGTTGATTCCAATGGAGTGCAAAAAACTAAGAATTAATAAGTAATAAATGTATATTTTAAGTAAAGTTGTGATAAATTATATAGTATATGTTAGAAAAGTGTCGATAAAAAGACGGTGTCTATTTTTTGACACTTTTTATACATGTATGCAATATCAATAATTATAGATTAAATTGATTAAAAAAGTGTCTAATAATTGACTTTTTTTTGATGGGTTTAAAAATTTAGAAGAATTAATGAATGCTGTAAGACAGTATTTCCAAAGGGTATAAGTTTGTTTAAAAGTTGGCATAGAAATTGCTTTGTTAATAAGCGATATGTTCTATAGAAATAAACAATATGTTAAGACCTTATAATAGAAAAATAGCATTAACATTATTTGAACAGCTTATAAAAAAATTAATATACTTAAGGGGGCGTACTAGTTGAACAAACTATATTCTATTTTATTAAAACAACACGTTGGTGGTCCAGATAAGCCAGTAGTAAGTGTTGGAGATGTAGTAAAAAAAGGAACTCTAATCGCAGAACCAACTGGATTAGGGGCAAATATTTATGCCAGTGTTAGTGGAAAAATAAGTGAAATAAATGACCAAGCGATAGTAATTGAAGCTGATGAAGTACAAGAAGATACTTTTGAACCATTAAAAGGAGAAGGTATACTTGACTTAATTAAAGAAGCTGGAGTAGTAGGAATGGGTGGAGCAGGATTCCCTACTCATGTAAAATTAAACATAGATTTAAATGGTGGAACAATATTAGCAAATGCAGCTGAATGTGAACCTTTATTAGCTCATAATATAAAAGAAATAGAAGAAAGACCAGAAATAGTTTATCAAGGTATAAAATATGCTATGGAAGTTACTAATGCTGGAAAAGGTATGCTAGCAATAAAAAGTAAGCATCCAAAAGCAATAGAAGCTTTCAAAAAAGTAATAAAGCCAGGAGACAACATAGAAGTTGCAGAATTAGTTGATATGTACCCAATGGGAGAAGAGAGAGCAATAGTAAGAGACGTTCTAGGAAAATTACTTGAGCCAACTCAATTACCTTCAGAGGCTAATGCAGTAGTAATAAACGTAGAAACACTAACTAGAATAGTAGAGGCTGTTGAGCAAAAAAGACCAGTTATATCTAAAAATATAACTGTAGTTGGTCAATTAAACAGTGGAAAAGAATCTATAGTGTTTGAAGATGTGCCAATTGGAACAACTGTCGGAGAATTAATTGAAAGAGCTGGTGGAATAAAAGGTGAATATGGTGAAATAATCCTAGGAGGACCTTTCACTGGTAAAGCTACTACTTTAGATGCTCCAATAACTAAAACTAGTGGTGGTATAATAGTTACTATGCCATTTGTTAATGAAAAGAGAAAAATGGGTCTTTTAGTTTGTGCATGTGGACCTAATGAAGAAAGAATGAGAGATATAGCAACTAAAATGGGAGTTACTGATATAGTATCAGTTCAAAAATGTAAACAAGCTCAAGAAATTAAAGGTGCATTAAAATGTGAAAATCCAGGACACTGTCCAGGACAAGCTCAAAAATGTATTGAATTTAAGAAAGCTGGAGCAGAAGTTATATTAATAGGAAACTGTACTGACTGTAGTAACACAGTAATGGGTTCTGCACCAAAATTAAAATTAGGTGTATATCATATTACTGACCATGTAATGAGAACAGTTAATCACCCATTAATAAGAAGAATAAAAGGTGACGTAAGATTAAAAATAAAATAATAGATAAATAGAAGTTAGACATCTTTAGAAGTAAAACTTAAAAGTTACTTCTAAGGATGTTTTTTAATGTATTTTGAGGGCAATATATATATTGTAAAATAAATGGAAAAAATAGACAAAATATGCTAGATATTGTATAATGATAACAATAGCTATTACAATTAATATTGGACAAAAATAATGATACTCAAGTATGTGGTTTGTATTAATATGCATATTATATTAAGTCAACTATCCGATAGAGTAAAAGGTTTTTGTGATATTTGAAGATACTCTATAGTATCTTTTTTATTATAAAAACTAATTTTTGTTTTTTATTAGATAAGTATCTAGGATACTAATTTATATTTTATTGAGTTGTTAAAAAAGTGCACTTAAAAAGTTAAAAAAGAAAAATTAAAAACCTATTTATAGAAACTGTGAAGTATATCTTAAACCTGGGCACTTAAAAGATATATGGAGTTAGTAGTGCAACCTGCTATAAATATAAATAGGAGTAACTTTTAATTGTCAAAAATATATAAAATAAATACATAAATAAGTAATTGATAGAAGATAGATATAAATATATTTTTGAAATGCTCCCTGCATTCATAACGAGTGTAGAGTGGCAGATATCTGCCCAAAACTCCTTTAATTGCTGGAAGTTCCTAAAGCTAACTAAACCACAACATAATCATGAAATAAGGATAAGTGTGATAGAGTGTGCATTTAATAAGCACTTGAGGTTACGAAAGTAGAAAAAATTAGTTAGATAGCATAAGGTTAAATCCTAAGTGCCTTGAAAATGGATAATCAGCAGGTAAGCTTCGAAAAGAAGAAACTTCAACGACTAGAGAGAAATCTCGTACCTACAAGTGTGGGGAAATGGGGAGTACCTAATTTATGGTTAGGTAATGAGATAGTCTGTGCTTAATAGAAATATTAAGAAGTTCATAGGAGAACTGGTTAGGAGTAACGACCCTAATTGAACACACTAAAGATGTATTATTGAATAAGATTCATATAATATTTAATAATTTTAATTATATTAAGTGAATACAATATATGTTTTTAGTATCAGGAGAATTTTGAAAACAAAAATTAAAAAATCAAGTATAATCAGTTTAGTAATTGCTTTTAGTATGGTATTTACTGCATTTACACCAATAGTATCTTATGCTGACGAAGTGACTAGCAATGATACAATACTTAATGGAGAAGAACAATCAAATGGTCAGACACCAGATGTAGAGAAACCATCAGACGGTCAGGTACCAGATGGGGAGAAACCATCAGACAGTCAAGTACCAGATGGGGAGAAACCATCAGACGGTCAGGTACCAGATGGGGAGAAACCATCAGATGGTCAGATACCAGATGGAGAGAAACCATCAGATGGTCAGATACCAGATGGAGAGAAACCATCAGATGGTCAGATACCAGATGGAGAGAAGCCATCAGATAGTCAGACGCCAGATGTGGAGAAACCATCAGATGGTCAGATGCCAGATGTGGAGAAACCATTAGATGAGCAAACTCCAGAAGAAGAAAAACCATTGGAAGAAAAAATAGTTATAGAGGAAATGAGTTTAAAACAAGATATTGATAAAATTCTTGATATGACTTTATCTCAAATAAATAAAATAGTATATAACTTTTGGGAAGATGAAGAAGATGTAAAGGCAGATGAACAATCAGAAATTAACCAAGTTTTTACTTCAAAAGACTCATTTATTAGCTTATGGTATGACAAAAAAGCAAAAGTAAAAAATTCTTGTTTACTAAAAGAAATAGATGGTTCAGATAGACCTTATCATGATTTAAGATTTGATGATATTACAAAGACTTTAACTTTTGACTATGTAATAAAGGGTCTTGTAGGAGCAAGCTCAAAAGACGACAAATATGTAATAGAAGGTGAAGATGGAGAGCAAACTGCATTTTGTTACAATAATCATTTAAGACCACCAAGTAGTAATGGAAAGAGTCCATATTTACCAGCAGAAGATTTTAATGGTCAAGAAAACCAAAATGAAGAAGCAGTTAAATCTATACTATATGCAGGTTCTGAATTTGATGGATTTGGATATAAGCAACAATTTAATTTAGGTGGAGAAGAAAATGAATTGATGACTTACTCAGCTACTCAAAGTGCAATTTGGATTATTCTTGGACAAATGGATGAACAAGAAAGACTTAAGCAGTATCAAGGTTCTATAAACCTTTGTGATAAACTTATAGAAAGAGCAAAAACTGAAGAGGAAAGAGCGGAGTATCAGAAGAGGAAAGAAGTAGCGATAAATACAAAAGCTTATTTAGAAGCATTGTTAAAAGCAGGTCGTGAAGAGTTAAAGCCAAATGATACAGGAAAACCTAGTTTGAGTAATGGTTTAACTAAGATTAACTTTGAAAAAAATGAAGATGGTACTTATGAAACAGAAGCTGTAGCCTTAGTAGGTTATAGTGGTGTAGTAAAGTTAAAACTACCAGATGGAGTAACTGCTTATGATGTAGATGGTAATATAATAGGTACAGGCGAAGTAGAAATTTCAACGCAACAGAAATTTAAACTTAAGAGTGTTGGAAAACCAGATGCCAAAGCTAATATTTCTGCTGTATCTTATGATTATATTTTTCCAAAAGCTATTCAATATTATAAGGCAGTGCTTGATTTAGGACAAAAAGACCATTCATCTTCATTACCATCTAGCAAGCAAAATTTATTAAGTTATACAATAGAGAAAAAGAATGGTCAAGAAGTTAACTTTAATATAGGTTTACCAACAGATGATGATGTTGTAAATCCACCAGTGCCACCAATAGATGATGATGTTGTAAATCCACCGGTGCCACCAACAGATGATACAAATGGACATAAGCCAAAACCATCACCACCAATAGATGATACAGTAATAAATCCACCAGTACCACCAATGGATGATACAATAATAAATCCACCAGTACCACCAACGGAGGATGCAGTGTTAAATCCACCAGTGCCACCAATGGAGGATGCAGTGCTAAATCCACCAGTGCCACCAACAGATGATACAGTGTTAAATCCACCAGTACCATCAGTAAGTGATACAGTGGAAAAAACTCCAGAACTATCAAGAGATGATACAATAATAAAATCACCAAAAACAGGTGATGAAACTCAGCTAATGTCATATGTATTTATTAGTGTCATTGCAATTTGTGGATTAGCGTATCAATGTAAAATAAAAAGAAATTAATCTAGATTATTATTAAGTTTAAAATAAAAAGTCTCAAATTGATTTATAAGTCATTTTGGGGCTTTTTTATGTAAATATAATATGCAAATATAGTTTGTTTAAAAATATCTATCTTAATTATATTCTTAAATTTATGATTGGATACAGGCATTCATTAATTGTTTGATGAATAGAAAAATGTTTTGAAGGTGAAAATAGTATTGAAAAAATAATATACTAAGGGTATAATTCATTTGATTTCATTTGTATAAATTTAATTATAAATTTTAAAGTGATTATATAAATTTAAATGCTAATTACTTAATAAATTTTAATAATAATTATTTAATAAATAATTATTATAATATGCTAGAATAAATATATATAAATAAGTTTTGATGAGGTACTACTATAAAGGGGGGACTTTATGTTTTCGATACCAGAAGTAAAAAAAGTAGAAGAGGTAATGGATACAAAATTTACAACTATAGACGAAGACACAAGAATTGAAGATGCAATAAAAGAAATGATAAAAAGCAACACAAAAACTCTAATGGTAATAGATTCATCTGACCAATTAAAAGGCATTATATCCATGACGGATATACATAATCTTTATGAGATGCATAAAAAGTATGAAGGTCAACCAGTAAAACTTATAATGAAGAAGGATGTAATATATGTCAACGAAGGTTTAACCTTAGATGAATGTAGAGATATAATGATATTAAAAAATATAGGGATTCTTCCTGTTCTTAGAGATAATAAAATTATTGGAGTTCTAAAACAAGAGCACATTAGGGACTATCTATATATGCATTTAGAAGATTATGGATTAACTTTGAAGTATATTATAGGTCAAATTAAAGAAGGAATTTGTGCTATAAATAACGAAGGTGTTGTTATCTTGTGGAATAAGTTTATGGAGGAAAGGTATGATATAAAGTCTGAAGATATAGTTGGTCGACCGATGAATGAATTTTTGGAAAATACTATTTCAGAAAAAGTACTAAATAGTAAAGTTGGAATGAGTGACTTGTATTTTACAGATAAAAAAGAAAATATGTATGCATTAGTTCATGCAAATCCTATATTTTATAAAGAAGAATTTATCGGTGTTGTATGTACAGAAGTTGATGTTACAGAAGCTAAGATATTAGCTCTTGAACTTGAAAAAGTAAATGATACATTAAAATATCTAAAGAACGAAGTCAAAAATTTATCTAAAGGTAGTTTTGATAAGATTTTAGGTAAAAGTTATAAATTGGAAAAATCGAAAGCGATTGCAAAACAAGTGGCTAGAACAAATAGTAGCATATTTATTTGGGGCGAAAGTGGTACAGGTAAAGAAGTATTTGCAAGAGCTATTCATGATTATAGTGAGAGAAAAGGTCAATTTATACCTGTTAACTGTAGTGCCATACCAAATGAGTTATTTGAAAGTGAGTTTTTTGGGTATGAATCAGGTGCGTTTACAGGAGCAAGTAAAAAGGGTCGAATAGGTATATTTGAACTTGCAAAAGATGGAACTGTATTTTTAGATGAAATTGCCGATTTACCTCTTAGTATGCAAGCAAAGTTGCTTAGAGTATTACAGGAAAAAGAAATAAGAAGAGTTGGTGGAGATACCACAATAAAAATAAATCCTAGAATAATATCAGCTACCAATAAAGATTTGAGTAAAATGGTAAAGGCAGAAAAATTTAGAGAAGATTTATACTATAGATTAAATGTTGTTGAAATAAAGATTCCTCCACTTAGAGAGAGAAAAGAAGACATAGGATTATTGGTTCATAGCTTTTTAGAGGAGATATGTAAACAAAATAATAAGCCTGTTCTTACAATTAGCAAAGATGTAATAGATATATTTCAGAATTATAGATGGAAAGGTAATATTAGAGAATTAAAAAATACGATTGAAAATATTGTTGTATTGTCACAAAATTCTAAAATAGATGTGGATGATGTACCAAGTTATATGATGGATTCTACAAATAATAGTACTGAAGAAGAAGAGTATCCTTTAGATTTAACGAAGGCAACTCAAAAAATTGAAATAAAGAATATAACCAAGGCACTTAAAATGTCTAATGGAAATAAAGCTAAAGCAGCTAAGATATTAAATATACCCAGAACAACTTTGTATTATAAGATAGACCAATACAAAATAGATGTGTCTAAAATATGACACATGACTAAATTTTGACAAAATGATAAACTTTAATTTAAAACCTAGTAAAGCCAACGCTTGTATAAGTGTTGTGTATATAGATGTGTTAAAAAAAATGAAAAAGTGTTGATTAATTGACACTTTTTTTGTTTGAGAAAATGTTTACAAATACAAAAAATAACATATTTTAAATAAATATTTATATAATATTTGGCTAAAAATAGCGATAGATGAAGAATCTATTATAGAAAAAATCTTTTTGTTAATAAGTTGGCATAGGAATTGCTTATAATATAAAGTGACTTTAAGTGAGAAAAAAATAATATTAATCATAACAAATTATGTAGGTTTTAATTTACTTAATTTCTCAGTTAAGGGGTTACCTGTTGAGGAATTGAGATTTAAAATAATAAATAAGAAAATAATGTAAGGAGGTATTTTATACTATGTCAATAACTTTAGAAACAGCTCAAGCCCATGCAAATGACCCAGCAGTTTGTTGTTGTAGATTTGAAGCGGGAACAATTATAGCGCCAGAAAACTTAGAAGATCCAGCAATATTTGCAGACTTAGAGGATTCTGGATTATTAACAATACCAGAAAATGGATTAACTATAGGTCAAGTACTAGGAGCTAAGTTAAAAGAAACTTTAGATGCACTTTCTCCAATGACTACAGATAACGTAGAAGGATACAAAGCAGGAGAGGCTAAAGAAGAAGTAGTAGAAGAAACAGTAGAAGAAGCAGCTCCAGTATCAGAAGCAGCAGTAGTTCCAGTAAGCACAGGAGTTGCAGGTGAAACAGTTAAAATACACATAGGTGAAGGTAAGAACATAAGCTTAGAGATACCTTTATCAGTAGCTGGTCAAGCAGGAGTTGCTGCTCCAGTAGCAAACGTTGCTGCTCCAGTGGCAAGTGCAGCAGCAGAAGTAGCTCCAAAAGTTGAAGAAAAGAAACTTTTAAGAAGCTTAACTAAAAAACACTTTAAAATAGATAAAGTTGAATTTGCTGATGAAACTAAAATAGAAGGAACTACTTTATACATCAGAAACGCAGAAGAAATATGTAAAGAAGCTAATGAAACTCAAGAGTTAGTTGTAGATATGAAGTTAGAAATAATAACTCCTGATAAATATGAAACTTACAGTGAAGCTGTATTAGATATACAACCAATCGCTACTAAAGAAGAAGGCGAATTAGGTTCAGGTATAACTAGAGTTATAGATGGAGCTGTAATGGTATTAACTGGTACAGATGAAGATGGAGTTCAAATAGGTGAATTTGGTTCTTCAGAAGGTGAGTTAAATACTACTATAATGTGGGGTAGACCAGGTGCTGCTGACAAAGGTGAAATATTCATCAAAGGTCAAGTAACAATAAAAGCAGGAACTAACATGGAAAGACCAGGACCTTTAGCTGCTCACCGTGCATTTGACTATGTAACTCAAGAAATAAGAGAAGCATTAAAGAAAGTTGACAACTCTTTAGTAGTTGATGAAGAAGTAATAGAGCAATACAGAAGAGAAGGTAAAAAGAAAGTTGTTGTTATAAAAGAAATAATGGGACAAGGTGCAATGCATGATAACCTAATATTACCAGTTGAGCCAGTTGGTACATTAGGAGCTCAACCAAACGTTGACTTAGGAAACATGCCAGTTGTATTATCTCCACTTGAAGTATTAGATGGTGGTATCCATGCATTAACTTGTATAGGACCTGCATCAAAAGAAATGTCAAGACATTACTGGAGAGAGCCATTAGTAATAAGAGCTATGGAAGACGAAGAAATAGATTTAGTAGGTGTTGTATTTGTTGGTTCTCCACAAGTAAATGCTGAGAAATTCTATGTATCTAAGAGATTAGGTATGTTAGTTGAAGCTATGGAAGTTGATGGAGCTGTAGTAACTACTGAAGGTTTCGGAAACAACCATATAGATTTCGCATCTCACATAGAGCAAATAGGTATGAGAGGTATACCAGTAGTTGGTGTAAGTTTCTCAGCTGTTCAAGGTGCTCTAGTTGTTGGTAATAAATACATGACTCACATGGTAGACAACAATAAGTCTAAGCAAGGTATAGAGAATGAAATATTATCTAACAACACTTTAGCTCCAGAAGATGCTGTTAGAATAATGGCTATGCTTAAAAATGCTATAGAAGGTGTAGAAGTTAAAGCTCCTGAAAGAAAATGGAATCCAAATGTTAAATTAAATAACATAGAAGCTATAGAAAAAGTTACAGGAGAAAAAATAGTATTAGAAGAGAATGAGCAATCTCTACCAATGAGTAAGAAGAGAAGAGAAATATACGAAAAAGACGAAAACTAAAATTTAGATACTAACTAAGATTTAGACAATAACATAAATTTAGATCCAAGTTTAAAACAGTATAGAGAGGTAGAATTATAATGGATAGGTTAAAATATATCTCATCAGAGACTTTTTATGAAGGTATTATAGTTGACATCAAAGGTGGTGGAGTGACTATAGACCTAAAAGGTAGACTTGGACAATTTAAAATACCTAATAGAATGCTTATAACTGACTACGAACTTAAGATAGGTCAAGAAGTTGGATTCATGCTAAGCTATCCTGAGGTATTAAGTCCAGAGCCTAATCAAGAGTATGTAGAAAATATTAGGAGAGAAAAAGAAAAACAAGCAGAAATGCAATCAAAACAAGAAGAAAAATAATAAATAATCGTTTGAAAATAGAAGGGAGAGGAAATATATGAGCCTTACAACAGTACAAGGACTTCAATCTGAAATATTCGTTCCAATAACACCTCCTCCAGTTTGGACTCCTGTAACTAAAGAATTAAAAGATATGACTATAGCTTTAGCTACAGCAGCTGGTGTTCATTTAAAATCTGACAAGAGATTTAATCTAGCAGGAGATACTACATTTAGAGCTATACCTAATACAGCTACAGTTGATGAAATGATGGTATCACATGGTGGATATGACAATGGAGATGTAAACAAAGATATAAACTGTATGTTCCCTATAGATAGATTACATGAATTAGCTGCAGAAGGATTTATCAAAGGAGTAGCTCCTATGCACTATGCATTCATGGGTGGTGGAGGAAACCAACATGTCTTCACTGAAGAAACTGGTCCTGCTATCGCTGCTAAACTTAAGGAAGAGGGAGTAGACGGTGTAGTTATGACAGCTGGCTGAGGTACTTGCCATAGAACTGCCGTGATCGTGCAGAGAGCAATAGAGGAAGCTGGAATACCTACAATAATAATAGCAGCTCTTCCTCCAGTAGTTAGACAAAACGGAACTCCTAGAGCAGTTGCTCCATTAGTTCCAATGGGTGCTAATGCTGGTGAACCACATAATATAGAAATGCAAACACATATATTAAGAGATACATTAGAGCAATTAGTTGCAATACCATCTGCTGGTAAGATAGTTCCATTACCATACGAATATAAAGCTCACGTTTAAAATGTAATTTATATTTGAAAATATAGAACCCTTCTCCTACACGGTTAGGAGAGGGGTTTTAAGAACAAAGGTGGATATTATGGAAGAAAAAATAATGAGAAGACTTGTTATAAAACCGTTTCATATGAATGAAGTTAATTTCGGTTCAAAAACTTCTATAAAGAAAGATGTACTTACAATAGATTTATCAAGTATAGATGAAATAAAAGAAAGAGAAGAGTTAATAACAGACATAAAAGTAGACATTATAAAACCTGGAGATTATGACAGAGAAATTAATACTATTATGGACATTATACCAATATCAACAAAAGTTTTAGGCAGACTGGGAGAGGGTATTACACATACTTTAACGGGTGTATATGTAATGTTAACTGGTGCAGATGAAGATGGAAATCAAATGCATGAATTTGGTTCTTCAGAAGGAATTTTGAAAGACCAAATGGTATTTGGGAGATATGGAACTCCATCAGTTGAAGATTATATAATCCATGTAGATGTAACTTTAAAGGGAGGTTTACCTTTTGAAAGAACACTTCCACTTGCAGCATTCAGAGCATGTGATGATTTTATACAAGAAATAAGAGCGTCTTTGAAAATGGAAGACGGAAGAAATGCTACTCAAGTTCGTGAATATTTTGACAAAATTCGACCAAATGCAAAAAAGGTTGTCATAGTAAAACAAATAGCAGGTCAAGGTGCTATGTATGACAATCAGTTATTCTCAAAGGAACCTAGTGGATTTGAAGGAGGAACATCAATTATAGATATGGGAAATGTACCTATGATTATATCTCCTAATGAATACAGAGATGGTGCCCTTAGAGCTATGACTTAAGAGAGGTGGATATTATGGGAATAGGACCTTCAACAAAAGAAACATCTCTTCATCACTTTAGAGACCCACTTTTAGACATAGTTGAAAGTGATAAGGATGTAGATTTACTTGGAGTAATAGTAGTAGGAACTCCAGATGGAAATGAAAATAAAACCTTTGTGGGACAAAGAACGGCCGCTTGGCTGGAAGCCATGAGAGTAGATGGAGCTATAGTTTCATCAGATGGTTGGGGAAACTCACATGTTGACTACGCTAACACATTTGAGGAAATAGGAAAAAGAGATATACCTGTAGTTGGAGTTACATTTAATGGGACTCAAGCTAAGTTTGTTGTAAGCAATCAATATATGGATACCATAGTTGATATGAACAAATCAAAAGAAGGTATTGAGACAGAAGTAGTTGGAGAAAACAACACAAATGAAATAGATGCTAAAAAAGCTTTGGCATTTTTAAAACTTAAAATGAGAAAACATGGATAAAAAATTTAAGTAAGGGAATGAGTTTTGTGGGAATTTCTACATCAATGAAAAACACATCACTTCATATATTTAGAGACCCGTTACTAGATTTGATAGATAATGATTCTGACATAGACTTGTTAGGAGTGGTTGTAGTTGGGACATCAGAGCACAATGAATGGAAAACATTTTTAGCAACTAGACTTGGAAGATGGATTGAATCATTGCGACCTGATGGAGTGATTATAACTTTAGATATGGCAGGAAACCAACATATTGATTTTACAAATGCTATAGCAGAGTTTGTAAAATCAGATATACCTACAGTAGGTCTTACTATTATGGGAGCAGATGGATTAGTAATTACCAATCCATATTTGGATAAAGCTACCATAATTGATTATAAAAAGACAACAGGCTACATAGAAACAGAAGTAGTTGGAGACAATCACATGGATGAAGTTGATGTTAAAAAAGCATTGGCTTTCCTAAAATTAAAAATGCGTAAAGACGCAAAATAAACCTAAGGGGGAATTTGATATGAAATTTAGCAGAAGTATACAAGCTATAGACTCTCATACAGCAGGTGAAGCAACTAGAATAGTTGTAGGTGGAATACCTAACATAAAAGGAAATTCTATGCCTGAGAAAAAAGAATATTTAGAGGAAAATCTAGATTATTTAAGAACTGCTATAATGTTAGAGCCAAGAGGACATAATGATATGTTTGGTTCTGTAATGACTCAACCTTGTTGCCCAGATGCTGACTTTGGAATAATCTTCATGGATGGTGGCGGATACCTTAACATGTGTGGCCATGGTACAATAGGAGCTATGACAGCAGCTATAGAAACAGGTGTAGTTCCAGCAGTAGAGCCTGTAACTCATGTAGTTATGGAAGCTCCAGCAGGAATAATAAGAGGAGACGTTACAGTTGTAGATGGAAAAGCTAAAGAAGTATCATTCTTAAACGTACCAGCTTTCTTATATAAAGAAGGTGTTGAAGTTGACTTACCAGGTGTTGGAACTGTTAAATTTGACATATCATTTGGTGGAAGCTTCTTTGCTATAATACATGCAAGTCAATTAGGTTTAAAAATCGAACCTCAAAATGCTGGTAAATTAACTGAACTAGCTATGAAACTTAGAGATATAATAAATGAGAAAATAGAAATACAACATCCAACTTTAGCTCATATAAAAACTGTAGACTTAGTTGAAATATATGATGAGCCAACTCATCCAGAAGCTACTTACAAAAATGTAGTTATATTTGGTCAAGGTCAAGTTGACAGATCTCCATGTGGAACTGGAACAAGTGCTAAATTAGCTACTTTACATGCTAAAGGTGAATTAAAAGTAGGAGAAAAATTCGTATATGAAAGTATATTAGGAACTTTATTCAAAGGTGAAATAGTTGAAGAAACTAAAGTTGCAGATTTCAATGCTGTAGTACCTAAAATAACTGGTTCTGCTTATATAACTGGATTTAATCATTTTGTAATAGATGAAGAAGACCCACTTAAACATGGATTTATTCTTAAATAAGTAATAAATAAATTAGGAAATTAAAATAGAATAGTAGCCACTTGTCGGTTGCTATTCTATAGCTTTTAGGCTATAAGATTCAGAATATATGAAAAAATAAAAAAATAGGAGGATGGATTATGGTAGCAATCTTAAAGGCATTATATGTAGTATTCGCAGCAATCTTTGCAGTTGTGTTTGGTAAAGACGTAGCTAAAGCAAACAAAGAGGGGAAACTAGAAGAACAAAGTACTCCAAAAGTTGCTGTAACAGGATTTATAACAGACTTCTTTGATACATTAGGAATAGGGTCATTTGCTCCAACAATAGCAATGTCAAAGGCTTTAAAGTTAAATATACCAGATAAAAAAATGCCTGGTACATTAAACGTAGCACATACTATTCCAGTTGTTACAGAAGCATTCATATTTACATCAATCATACCAGTTGATGGTGTTACTTTAGTATCTATGGTTGTAGCAGCAGCAGTTGGTTCATATATAGGTGCAGGAATAATAGCTAAGATGGACGAGAGAAAAATACAACTTGTTATGGGTGTAACTTTAGCATTAACAGCAATATTAATGTTATTAGGTCATCCTTGGATTAACGTATTACCAGGTGGAGGAAATGAATTAGGTCTTACTGGTGTTAAATTAGTAATAGGTGTAATAGGTAACTTTATACTAGGAGCTTTAATGACAGCTGGTATAGGTTTATATGCTCCAGGTATGGCAATGGTTTATTTCTTAGGAATGTCTGCAAAAGTTGCATTCCCAATAGTTATGGGTTCTTGTGCATTATTAATGCCAGTTGCAAGTATGAAATTCATAAAAGAAGATGCATATACTAAAAAAGCATCAGTTATAATAGCTATATGTGGTTTAATAGGAGTTTTCGTAGCTGCATATATAGTAAAAACTCTACCAATGGATATATTAAAAGCATTAGTAATAGTAGTTATAGCTTATACTTCTGCTACAATGATAATGGCTGCAAATAAAAACAAAAAGACTGCTTAGTTAAAGACTACTTAGTGTTTATTAAATATTACAGCTAATAATAAAGATTATAAACTGCTTTAAAATATTGAATTAATATTTTAGGGCAGTTTTTTATTTACTAAATTAATATAAAGCAATTAACATGCCAATTATGTAATATATATAGTGATTTAGTAGATTTAATGTAAAAAACGTTGTATTTTTAAAGAATAAAGCATAATTTAAAGCTAAATATTTAAATTTTATAATCAATAAGTTCAATAAATGTTCATATATTAATACAGATTAATAAAAATATAACCTGTAATAAGTCTAATATAACTTATAATTAAGAAAAATAAGTTTATAATGACTCAATATTCATCTGAATTATTTGAATAAATTTAATTCGTTGAAGTTGCTTATATAGAGTGAATAAATTTAAGTTATATATGACTTATTAACTATATAATAGGATTTTTATAATTAATATAAAACTGAAATAGGTAGTTTAATTAGTATATGTGGTACAAAAAGATAATAATTTTATAATTATAAAAGTGAAATATTAAATGAAATTTATAACTAAATAAAAACTTTTAAACAGCAATCAAAGATTTGTAATAAAATACATCCCTTATAAATATATTTATTATATAAGCTGATACCAGAAATATAAGAATTAACAATTGTGGAGGGATAAAATATGATAGCTGTTAAAGATGAGAATAACGTAGTAAACTTAAGAGGGGAGTTAGACAATAAGCTAGAATTTAGCCATGAGATATTTGGAGAAAAATTTTATAATATGAAAATAAAAATAAACAGACTAAGCGATTCTTTTGATATACTTCCAATGACTGTATCAGAAAGACTTCTCCAAGATATTGACCTTGATAAACAAAATTTAGTCAATGTCGTAGGCCAATTAAGATCATATAACAAAACATTAAATAATAAAAATAGATTAGTGCTTACAGTGTTTGTCAGAGAAATAAAAAGCATAGACGAGGAAAATAAAGACCCTAATAGTATATTTTTAGATGGATATGTATGTAAGGAACCTGTGTATAGGAAGACACCTTTAGGAAGGGAAATAACCGATTTATTAGTTGCTATAAACAGACCTTATAATAAATCTGATTATATACCATCAATAGTTTGGGGTAGAAATGCTAAATTTGCAAAGAATCTAAAGGTTGGTGATAGAATACAGCTTTGGGGTAGGGTTCAAAGTAGAGAATATGAGAAAAAAATAGATGAAAATAATGTGGTCAAAAAAATGGCATATGAAGTATCCATATCGAAAATAAAAAAATTGGATGAAAATAACAATGAATAAACATGAAAAATAGACTGATTTTTATGAATAAAATCCTAATAAATTTGGTATAATATCATATTAAAATGTATAAAGATTGTTTAAAAAAATACTAATGAAATATCTCTTGAATAGTTGCTCGCCATTTATTATAATGTAATCTGTACATAATTTATAATTGAGGAAATGAAGAGGTGAAGCATTGTGAAAAGCATATTATGTCAGATAAATAAACAGCCGGTTAAAGCTAAATATACATCTGATGAATTAGAATGTTTTTTGGATACAATTGAGTATAATGTAGGTGATAAAATATTGCTTGTTGGTCATATAGGAAACCTAGGCAAGAGATTGAGAGGTCTTGGAACTTCTGTAACTATACTGGAGAATAGTAATTATGAAGATGTCTGTTATTCTCTAGTGTATAATGAAAATTGCAATGTAGTTAAAGGTAAGTTAGAGTTTCTACCATTTGATGATAATCAGTTCAACAAGATAATAATAGTTGACCAATTTAATGTTATTACAGATTGTGAAAAAGCTTCATCTGAAATACAAAGAGTGTTAAAGGGCAATGGAGAGGTTATATTAGAGGATTTAAATTTAAAGAATTTAAAAGTTAAGTTAAACTATCTTAAACATAAATTTTGTGGTTCTGTTGCAAAGATTCACTATCCACATGAAGTATTTAATATATTTTCAAGATTAAACTTTGATGGTATGATTAAAGAGTCAAATAAATTAAAATATATTTATGTGGGAAAAAGAAGATAAATGAGTTAAAATATAAATATGGATATAATATAAAAGACTAGGTTAAGCCTAGTCTTTTGTTATAAGGAGATGTTTAGATGGAAATAAATTATGAGTTAATAATAATTGTTATGCTCTTTGTAATCCTGATGTCAATCCAATTTACTTTAAATAAGATATACTTGATTCTTAAAGAAATAAGACAAATACTTATGTTAAAGAAAAATAAGGAATGATGATTATGATAGGTTTAGAATATATAAAATCTGATATTCAAAATATAGCTGAAGCTATAGTATCAGTACTCAATATAGATGTAACTATAGTAAATAAGGAGTTATTTAGGATTGCAGGTACAGGAGTATATATAGACAAAATAGGTGAGAAAGTAGATAAATATACGGCTTTTAAAAAATCACTTACAGAACAGATTACAATACTAATTGATGACCCAAAGAGTAGTGATATATGTAGGGAATGCTATAAAAGTGGGGCTTGTGTAGAGTTTGCAGAGGTGTGTTGTCCTATTATATGTGATGGCGATTCTCATGGTGTTATAGGCCTTATAGCCTTTACAAAAGAACAAGCACAAATTATAGAAAATAATAAAAGTGGTCTTATAAACTTTTTAGGCAAAATGGCAGACCTAATATCTAATAAATTAAAAGCACAAATTAAAACTTATGAGCTTGAATTAGAAAAGAAAAAATTAGAGACACTATTAAACAATATGGACAAAGCTGTTGTGTCTATTGATGTGGATGGAAAAGTTGATAAATATAATTCAAAATTTAAAGAGCTTTTCAATATAAAAGATAGTATAACTGGCAAAAACATATTTGTCGAATTAGATTTTATAAAGAAACCTTCTATAAATAACTTTAAGAAGGACAAATCCTGTAGTTTTTTTTATAAAAGATATGGATATGATTCGAAGGGAATATACAATATCAATAAAATAGTATTAAAAAATGAGTTAAAGGGATATGTTATTGATTTTATAGATAAAAGAGATGCTATAAAAAACTACAATAAGATGAATAAAGATTATAGAATAAAATTGGAAAACATAATTGGAGAAAGTGTAGCTATAAGAAATTCTAAAAAGGAAGCCCTAATAGCTTCTAAATCAACATCAACAGTACTTATTACTGGGGAAAGTGGAACGGGTAAGGAGCTATTTGCAAGAGCCATACACAACCATAGCAATAGAGTAGATAATCCTTTTATAGCTGTAAACTGTGCTGCTATACCGGATAATTTATTAGAGAGTGAATTATTTGGATATGAAGAGGGAGCTTTTACTGGAGCTAAAAAAGGTGGAAAGCTTGGAATGTTTGAAGTAGCTCATAAGGGAAGTATATTTTTAGATGAAATAGGAGATATGAGTTTGCATTTACAGTCAAAGTTATTGAGAGTATTACAAGAAAAGGAACTTAATAAAATTGGAAGTAAATCAAATGTTTCAATAGATGTAAGAATTATTGCTGCTACAAATAAAGATTTAGAAAAAATGGTTCAAAATGGCACTTTTAGAGAAGATTTATACTATAGATTAAATGTTATACCTATAAAATTACCAAGTTTAAGAGAGAGAAAAGAAGATATCCCACTTATAATCAAGCATATGGTTAAAGAGTATTCAAAAAAATTAGATAAAAATGTTATTGACATAGATAGCAGGGTTGTTGATGCTATGATGGAATATAAGTGGCCAGGGAATATAAGAGAGTTGCAGAATATTATTGAATATAGTGTGAATATGTCTTCTTCTTCAATAATCACAATGAATGTAATTCCTCAAAAAATTAAGAATACCTCTGTAGAAGAGTTAGAAGTTAAAAGCGATAGGATAATTCCACTTGATGAACTAGAGAAGATTGAGATAATAAAAGCTTTAAATAAGTACAAAGATTATAAAAAAGATAAAGAATTAACAGCTAAAGCACTTGGAATATCAAGAGCTACATTATATAGAAAAATTGAAAAATACAATATAATTTCATAGTAATATAATAAAAAGCTATATAAAATTTAAATTTTTCTAAATTCATAACTTTAAAGAAAGCTTTAAACTTATACTATAAGTGTTTTGCAGAATCTTTTTTTATGAATTAAAAAATGGTTTTTATAAGTTAAAAAATAATACATTTGAGCCGTCTCAAAATGATATAGAATCTCATTTTGAGACTTTTTTTTGTCTTTTTGCGAAATTGTCATATGTTTATCCATTTTAAAGAATATAAATACTCTATGTAAATAAAAAAAATACATAAATAGAAGCAGTCATACCAATGGTTATAGAATATAAGACTAAAAATATAAAAAGATATAAAAAATATGGCATGTATTTTGCTATAAATATAGATAAGAAATTATTTAATTAATTATTTGAGTACTAAATCTAAACTTAATTGGGAGGTTTATATATAATGAGAGATATAAGAAAAGAATTAGTGGAAATGTTAAAGGCAGAAGTTAAACCAGCAGTAGGGTGTACTGAACCAGTAGCCTTAGCTCTAGCATGTGCAAAGGCAAAGGAATTATTAGGAGAAGAAATAGTTGAAAATCGTATGTTAGTTAGTCCTAGTATCTATAAAAATGGTATGTGCGTAGGTATACCAGGTACTGAAAGATTAGGATTAAAAATTGCAGCAGCTCTAGGTATAGTAGGTGGACATTCTGAAAATGGATTAAGTGTGTTAGAAACTCTAACAAAAGAGGAAGTTAAAATAGCTGAGGATTATATGGATAATACTCCACTATCAATAACACCTGCTGATACAAGAGAGAAAGTATTTATAGAAGTTGTGTTAAAAGGAAAAAATCATATTGCTAAAGTGAGAATAAGAACTAAACATGATAATTTTACGTTCTTAGAAAAAGATGGAGAAGTATTATTAGACAATGAACCAAAAGTATCAGCTTCAAATGATGTGGCAGAAAAAGCTGAAAGTTTAATGGATACAGTAACTATACAAGAATTAATAAAAAATGTAGAAGGAATTGATTTTAAAGATATAGAATTTTTACTAGATGGAGTAAAAATGAATGAAGAGATGGCTGAATATGGATTAAAACAAAAAACTGGTATTGGTGTCGGATATGGAATTAAAAAGTCTATAGAAGAAGGTCTTTTAGGTAATGATGTTATAAATTATGCAATGATGTTAACTGCTGGAGCTTCGGATGCAAGAATGGCAGGGGTAAAAATGCCTGTTATGAGTTCAAATGGAAGTGGAAATCATGGATTAACAGCAATTCTTCCAATCGTTGCTTATAATAAAAAATTCCCACAATCTGATGAAAGACTAGCAAAAGCTTTAGCTATATCTCATCTAGTAACTGGTTATATTAAGAACTATACAGGAAGATTATCTGCTGTATGTGGATGTGGTGTTGCTGCTTCTACTGGAGCAACTGCTGGTATCTCTTGGCTTATGAATGGTACTGAAAAGCAAATAGAAGGAGCTATAGAAAATATGATAGCTGACTTAAGTGGAATGATATGTGACGGTGCGAAAGCTGGTTGTGCATTAAAATTATCTTCTGCAGCATCTGCAGCTATACAAAGTGCTATAATAGCTAAGCAAGATTGTTTTGTACCACCACTAAATGGTATAGTTGGTTCAAGTGTTGAGCAAAGTATACAAAACTTAGGTAGAGTAAGTGACAAAGGTATGTCTATAACAGATGAGATAATCTTAAATGTAATGAATGATATGAATAAAGTTGACTAGTACTTTATAATATGTTTTGTATTATGAGGGATAACAAAAATAGCATAAATAAATTTAATTAGTACCCTCTAATAAAATATGATTATGTATAAATTTATGTATAATAGAAAAAACTTGTTAGTGCAAGTTTTTTCTTTTTTTGTCTAAAATATATAGTATGTAATTTAGTGTGGATATATGAACTACTTAAAATATAAGATACATTGTTAATAATTGTTGAATGAACATAAAAACTCAATAATATTGACTAATATTGAATAAGAGTATTGAAAAAGTGAGCAATCTCTTATAAAATTAAGAAGGATTATTACAATTGGAGGTCTTTTTATGGATATAGAAACAAAAAAATGGGAAGTATTGTATTCAGAAGAAAAAATTAAAGATAAATTAAGGGAATTAGGAGCAATTATAGAAAAAGATTATAAAGATAAAAATCTTATGGTAGTTTCTCTATTAAAAGGTAGCTTTATATTTTGTGCAGACTTAGTTAGAAATATAAACTTACCACTTAGAGTTAATTTTATGACTACATCTAGTTATGGAAACAATGAAGAAAGTACTGGAAAGGTTAAAGTAGTTTCAGATGTGACTACTGATATAGCAGGATATGATGTTTTGGTTGTAGACGATATTACTGATTCTGCACTTACTATGGATTTTGTGTTAAAACATTTAAAAGCTAAAAATCCTGCTAGTTTAAAATGCTGTGTTCTTTTGGATAAACCAAGCAGAAGAAAAGTCGATTTAGTGCCAGATTATTGTGGATTTGAAATAGAAGATAAGTTTGTGGTTGGATATGGGTTTGATTTTGGTGATTATTATAGAAATGTTCCTTATATATTCAATGTTACTGATGAAGATAGATAAGCAATTATATAATTTTGTGGATGCCTTAATATGATTTTTATTAATCGTGTTGAGGTTTTTTTATTTAAAAAGTAATTAAAGTAGTATTAAATTAATTTTATGCAATTTAATTATCTATTTTTTATAACATAATAAAAAAATTTTAAATAATTGATGGGAAATGAGTTTTTTAATTGTATTAATAATTGTAAAAGATTTTACAAAAAAGTAATGAAATTCAAGAATCAAAGCATATATGTTGATATAAGCAAATAGATACATTATCACATAAGAAATTGTCGATTCATATAATTATATAGGGTAATACTCAATATTTATAGAGTATTACTCTAACTTTAAAAAAGGAGGATTAATTATATGAGTGATATTTCAGGTCCAAGTTTATATCAAGATGTAGGTCCAACAGGGCCAACAGGTGCTACTGGTCCAACAGGACCGACGGGGCCTAGAGGTGCAACCGGAGCGACCGGAGCAAATGGAATAACAGGACCAACAGGAAATACGGGAGCAACTGGAGCGAATGGAATAACGGGTCCAACAGGAAATATGGGAGCGACTGGACCAAATGGAACAACAGGTTCTACAGGACCAACAGGAAATACAGGAGCGACTGGAGCGAATGGAATAACAGGTCCGACAGGGAATACAGGAGCAACCGGAGCAAATGGAATAACAGGACCAACAGGAAACAAAGGAGCAACCGGAGCAAATGGAATAACAGGCTCTACAGGACCAACAGGAAATACAGGAGCGACTGGAGCAAATGGAATAACAGGACCAACAGGGAATACAGGAGCAACAGGAGCAACAGGTCCAACCGGACTAACTGGAGCAACCGGAGCAACCGGAGCAAATGGAATAACAGGTCCAACAGGAAATACAGGAGCAACCGGAGCAAATGGAGTAACAGGTGCTACAGGCCCAACAGGAAATACAGGAGCAACAGGTCCAACAGGAAGTATAGGAGCGACTGGAGCAACAGGAACAACTGGGGCAACAGGCCCAATAGGAGCAACAGGTCCAACAGGAGCAGATGGAGAGGTAGGTCCAACAGGAGCAGTAGGAGCAACAGGTCCAGATGGCTTGGTAGGTCCAACAGGCCCAACAGGCCCAACGGGAGCAACCGGAGCAAATGGTTTGGTAGGCCCAACAGGCCCAACGGGAGCAACCGGAGCAAATGGTTTGGTAGGTCCAACAGGAGCGACAGGAGCAACAGGAGTAGCTGGGGCAATAGGTCCAACCGGAGCAGTAGGAGCAACAGGCCCAACGGGAGCAGATGGAGCAGTAGGTCCAACAGGAGCGACAGGAGCAACAGGTGTAAATGGAGCAACAGGCCCAACGGGAGCAGTAGGAGCAACCGGAGCGAATGGAGTAGCAGGTCCAATAGGTCCAACCGGTCCAACCGGAGCAAATGGAGTAGCAGGAGCAACAGGAGCGACAGGAGCAACAGGTGCAAATGGAGCAACAGGCCCAACCGGAGCAGTAGGAGCAACGGGAGCAAATGGAGTAGCAGGAGCGATAGGACCAACAGGCCCAACCGGAGCAAATGGAGCGACAGGAGCAACAGGGGCGACCGGAGCAACCGGAGCAAATGGAGCAACAGGTCCAACAGGGGCGACAGGAGCAACAGGAGTGTTAGCAGCAAACAATGCACAATTTACAGTGTCCTCTTCAAGTTTAGTGAATAATACATTAGTGACATTTAATTCATCATTTATAAATGGAACTAATATAACTTTTCCAACAAGTAGTACTATAAATCTTGCAGTTGGAGGGATATACAATGTATCTTTCGGTATACGTGCCACACTTTCACTTGCAGGATTTATGTCAATTACTACTAACTTTAATGGAGTAGCTCAAAATAACTTTATTGCAAAAGCAGTAAATACACTTACTTCATCAGATGTAAGTGTAAGTTTAAGCTTTTTAGTTGATGCTAGAGCAGCAGCTGTTACTTTAAGTTTTACATTTGGTTCAGGCACGACAGGTACTTCTGCAGCTGGATATGTATCAGTTTATAGAATACAATAGTTTATATGATGAAAAGACTATAAAATAATAAACAATATAATTCCACATACCAATAAATAGAATAATATTTAATAGGTTTATATGATGAAAAGACTATAAAATAATAAACAATATGATTTCATATACCAATAAATAGGATAATATTTAATAGGTTTATATGATGAAAAGACTATAAAATAATAAACAATATGATTTCATATACCAATAAATTAGGATAATATTTAATAGGTTTATATGATGAAAAGATTATAAAATAATAAACAATATGATTCCATATACCAATAAATAGGATAATATTTAATAGGTTTATATGATGAAGAGATTATAAAATAATAAACAATATAATTCCATATACCAATAAATAAGATAATCTTTAAGAAAAATGATTATATTTAAAAGGTAAGCATAAAATTTATAAACTTTTAGAATAGAAATCTCAATCAATTAGATATTCAAATTGATGAATATGAATACCTAAATAGATTGAGATTTATTATGTACAAAACTTATCCTAGTATATCTGACATTTTATAAAGTCCAGATTGCTTACCAATTAAAAATTTAGCTGCAACTATAGAACCGTTTGCAAATACTTCATCAGATTGAGAATGATGGCTTAATGTAAGAACTTCATTATCACCTGCAAATATAACATCATGGTCGCTGATTATATTGCCACCTCTTATAGAGTGTATTCCAATTTCATTTGGTTTTCTTTTACAATCTCTACCATATCTACCATGTGTATTTTCACTTTCAGGCAAGACTTCTCTAATTGCATTAGCTATCATAGTAGCAGTTCCACTAGGGGCATCTTCTTTTCTATTGTGATGTTTTTCTATGATTTCAATATCAAAACCTTCTAACATCTTTGAAGCATCCTTAACTAATTTTATTAATATATTTACTCCAAGAGATGTATTTGATGATAATAATATAGGAATGTTTTTTGATGCTTCTTCTATTTTATTTAAGTCATTTTCGTCATATCCAGTAGTAGCTAATACTACAGGTGTATTATTTTTTAGAGCATATGACAATATTGGCTCTAAAGTCTCATGATGTGAAAAGTCTATTATGACATCAGTTTTTTCAGTTACATCAGTCATTGTTTTGTAAAGCTTTGTATCACTATGATGACCTTTTTCATCAGCAGACCTAGCTACACCACAAACCAACTCTAATTCATTATCTTTTTTTACACATTCTGCTAAAACTCTTCCCATTGTTCCATTATAGCCACTAATTATAACTTTCAACATAAATTCCTCCTATGAAATTAATAAAAATTTGTTATATTTCTATAAGTTTATTTTATCACTAATATAATTTATATAAAATAATATTAGTGATAATAAGCTTACAATTTATCTTACATTAAAAAATTTAAGTGGATTTTTCAAAATATAGATAAATTTCTTTTTCATTGTTTAAATGATAAAAATATATTTGACTTCATACCAAAAAGAGTGCCCCATGAACTAAAAAGTTAATTTTGAAATACCATATTCATATATCATATGATTTATTTGGAAATCAATATTAATACATTAAAATAACTAAATACATGTATGCATAAAGATGTATAAAAAATATATAAACATATAGTATTAATTTTAAATTCAACAATTTAATTGTTAAAAGTGTTATTATTAAATTAGAGATATCTTAACTTAATATACTGAGATGGGAGTGATAGATATGTTAAAAGAAGAAAAAACTTATCAAGAGAAAGACGCAAAAGTATTCAATGGAGTGGCAGCTTTGATAATGATTTTATTATTTTTAGTAGTTTCAATAGGTATCATGGTTTTTGGGATAGTAAAACTTGATAGTGGATTTACTGGAATAGGTTCACTTATGTTAATTTTGGGACTTGTATTTATAGTAGTAGATTTTATCCTATTTTTTGGGCTAAGAATGATTAATCCTAAAGAAGCTATAGTTCTAGTTTTGTTTGGTAACTATTATGGAACTATAAAAAAAGAAGGGTACTATTGGGTGAATCCATTTTGTTCAGCAATAAACCCAGCAGTATCAAGAATTAATGTATCGAAATCTTCATCTGATGAAAAGGTAGATATATCAACTAATTCAAGGGGCAAAAAAGTATCTTTAAAAACAATGACTCTTAATAATGAAAAGCAGAAAGTCAATGATTTATTGGGAAATCCAATTATAATAGGAGTGGTTGTAATTTGGAAGGTTATAGATGCAACAAAGGCAGTATTTAATGTGGATAATTATAATACATTCTTATCTATTCAGTGTGATTCTACTATTCGCAATGTTTCAAGACTTTATCCATATGATGTATCTGAAGATGGAGATGAAAAATCTCTTCGTGGTAGTAGTCAGGAAATAGCAGATAGATTAAAAGATGAATTACAATCAAGGGTTGACATTGCAGGAATTGAAGTGTGTGAAGTGAGAATTACTCATCTTTCTTATGCACCAGAGATTGCAGCAGCAATGTTACAACGTCAACAAGCAGAGGCTATAATAGCAGCACGTAAAAAGATTGTTGAGGGGGCTGTAAGTATGGTAGAGATGGCATTGACTAATTTAAGTGAAAATAATGTTGTGACTTTGGACGAAGAACGTAAAGCAGCTATGGTAAGTAATCTGTTAGTTGTGCTTTGTGGCAATAAAGATGCACAACCAGTAGTAAACAGCAGTTCTATTTATTAAATTATAAAAAGTTTAATAGTTTATTTTATTGATATATAGAAAATTTAGTAGTTCATTTTATTAAATTATAGAAAGATTAATGGTTCGCTTTATTGAATTATAAAAAGTTTAATAATTTATTCTATTGATATATAGAAAATTTAGTAGTTCATTTTATTAAATTATAGAAAGATTAATGGTTTTCACTTTATTAAATTATAAAAAGTTTAATAGTTTATTACATTGATATATTGAAAAATTGAAGGAAATAAAAATACTTGTCAGCAAGAAATAAAAATGATATAAGAATGAATAAGAGAATTGTAAAAAAATAAAATGATTATAAATAAAAGATAAAAATATTGTAAAAAAGAGGGTGCCTCTGGTGAATTAAATTCACACAGAGACACCTTTTTAATTAATTTTTTAAATTAGTATATTATTGTTTAATTAATAGTATAGTACTATTTAATTAGTCTAAATTTCTAAGGTCTTCCATAAGCTTAGTTTTGTCAGCCGTTTTTTCATCTTTCATTTTTATAACTTTAGCAGGAGAACCAGCAACAACAGCACCAGCTTCTACATCAGTAGTTACAACAGCACCAGCTGCAACAACAGCACCTTTACCGATTCTAACACCTTCAAGAATAACTGCATTAGCTCCTATTAAAACATCATCTTCAACTATAACAGGAGTAGCAGAAGGTGGCTCTAAAACACCAGCAACAACAGCACCAGCACCTAAGTGAACATTTTTACCAAGAGTTCCTCTAGCTCCAATAACAGCATTCATATCTACCATAGAACCTTCACCAATAACAGCTCCTATATTTATAACAGCTCCCATCATTACAACAGCATTTTTTTCTATAGTAACCATGTCTCTTATTATTGCACCTGGCTCAATTCTTGCATGTTCACTTAAAGTATTTTTTAGAGGAATAGCAGAATTTCTTCTATCATATTCTACATGAGTATCTGTTATATCATTTCCATGTTTATCTAATACTTCCATTATATCATCATAGTCACCTACAAATATATAAGAACCATTATTTCCAAATACCTTAAATTTATCAGTTGATTGGAAGTGTAAAGAGTTAGTATTTACATATACCTTAACAGGTGTTTTCTTTTTAACTTCTTTTATATACCTTGCTATTTCATAAGCATCGTTTAAATTTACCATTTGTTAATTCTCCTTGTATTTCATTATATTTCTTTTATTATATACTTATTTGTCAATTTTAGTATATACTTACTTCTTATTATTTATATTTTATTTTAGTTAGTTTTTATTGTATAGACATAGTATTAAATAAATTTATTATATATGTTTGATTTGTATTGCATATTATTATATATATATTGTATATGTTTAATTTATATTGTGTATTATTATATTTATACTATTATCCCAACATGCTGTCCATATTATAAAATCCTGGTTTTTGCTTAACTAAGTATTTGGCAGCAGCTATAGAACCACTTGCAAAGATACCACGAGATTGAGCTTGATGGCTTATTGTAAGAACCTCATTGTCTCCAGCAAATAGAGCATCATGTTCGCCAACAATATTTCCACCTCTTATAGCATGAATACCAACTTCATTTGGTTGTCTTTTTGCACTACGACCATATCTACCATAATTATTTTCAACGTTTGGCAAAACCTCTTTTATAGCGTTAGCAATCATAACAGCTGTGCCACTTGGGGCATCTACTTTTCTGTTGTGATGTTTTTCTATTATTTCTATATCAAATCCTTCTAGTAATTTAGCTGCATCTTTAACCAATTTTACTAATACATTTACACCAAGAGACATATTATATGATTGGAATACAGGAATAACTTTAGCCGCTTCACGTATTTTGTTCATTTCGTCATCATTATATCCAG
Source organism: Clostridioides difficile ATCC 9689 = DSM 1296 (assembly GCF_001077535.1). GTDB lineage: Bacteria > Bacillota > Clostridia > Peptostreptococcales > Peptostreptococcaceae > Clostridioides > Clostridioides difficile. Next base: position 3,608,934 of record NZ_CP011968.1, on the reverse strand, counting down.
TAGTAGCAATTACTAAAGGTGTTTTAGTCTTTAAAACGTAAGATAAGATATTATCTAAATTAGAGTGATGAGAAAAATCTATAACTACATCAGCTTCCTCAACTATAGTACTCATATCTTCATAAATTTTAAGGTCGCCTTCATAGCTATCCAGACCTCTAGCTGCAACACAAACCAATTCTAATTCATTATCTTCTCTTATAGTATCGGCTAAAATCTTACCCATTTTTCCATCATAACCAGTTGCTATAACTTTTAACATAATTTCCTCCTATGATTAAGGGCTAACTTTTGACCAAACTTACTTTTTACCATGCATTAATCTTTACTATGCATTAACTTTTAGCCCAAAGTTAACTAATTCTTTCTTTAATACTTCTAAATTTGCTGGGTCCATTTCTGCTAGAGGTAATCTTAAATCTCCAACATTGAATCCCAATAAATTCATTGCAGTCTTAACTGGTATAGGATTTACTTCTATAAATAAAGCTGCGATTAGAGCATCCATACCAAGTTGTAATTTTCTAGAACCTTCAATATCGCCTTCAAAGAATTTAGCTACCAAATCGTGAGTTTCTTGAGGGCAAACATTAGCAAGTACTGATATAACTCCTTGACCTCCTAAAGATAATAAAGGAAGTATAGTATCATCATTACCAGAGTAGATAGCAAAGTCATCTGGAACTAAACTAGCTATTTCTGCAACCTGTCCTAGGTCTCCACTAGCTTCTTTTACAGCAACTATGTTATCAATTTTAGCAAGTTCAACTATAAGGCTAGGACTTATATTTACACAAGTTCTTCCAGGGACATTGTAAAGTATAATTGGAAGTTTAACACTGTTAGCTATTGTTTCAAAATGACGCTTAAGTCCAGCTTTATTAGCTTTATTGTAATAAGGTGTTATTATTAATAGAGCATCTACTCCTAATTTTTCAGCTTCTTGACTTAAGTTAACTGAGTGCATAGTATCATTAGAACCACTTCCAGCTATAACAGGAACTCTTTTATTAACTTTTTCAACAACATACTTAATAGTAGCAAGTTGTTCTTCATCAGTCATAGTATTAGCTTCACCAGTAGTACCACAAGATACTATAGCATCAGTACCATTAGCTATTTGGTATTCAACTAATTCACCTAATTTGTCAAAATCAACTTTGTTATCCTTTGTAAATGGTGTAACTAGAGCAACAGCAGAACCTTTAAATATCATATAAAATCAATCCCCTCTTTTTTATTTTTGTGTTTTATATTACAGTTACTTCTAATGCTTGTTTTTGAGTTACTATTAATATTTTACAAAATTATATATTTATACAAGTTTGTATATTATACTAAATCGTATGATAAAGCCATTTCAGCTATTTGAATTGCGTTAGTTGCAGCACCTTTTCTTATATTATCAGCAACAACCCAAAGATTTACACCATTATCAACACTAAAATCTCTTCTTATTCTTCCAACAAATACTTCATCTCTATCATCAAATTCTACAGCAGTTGGATATTCGTTTTTAGCAGGATTATCAACTACTACAACACCTGGAGCTTCTTCAAGTGTTTTTACTAAATCATCTAACTCAAATGGATTGTTAAACTCAACATTTATAGATTCACTATGACCATTTTTTACTGGAACTCTTACAGTAGTTGCAGTTATTTTTAAATCGTAGTTATCAAGTATTTTCATAGTTTCATTTACCATTTTCATTTCTTCTTTAGTGTATCCATTTTCAGTGAATGAATCTATATGAGGAAGACAGTTGTAAGAAATTTGATGAGGGTAGAATCCAGTAGGATTACCGTTCATTCCTTTCTCTAAATCTTCAACACCTTTAACACCAGAACCAGATACAGCTTGGTAAGTAGAGTAAACAACTCTCTTAATTTTGTATTTATCATCAAGAGCTTTAAGAGGAACCATAGCTTGTATAGTAGAGCAGTTAGGATTAGCTATTATACCCTTATGATTTTTTATGGCTTCTGGATTAACCTCAGGAACTACTAAAGGCACATCTGGATTCATTCTCCATTGACTAGAGTTATCTACTACTAAGATTCCATTTGAAGCAGCTATTGGAGCATACTTTTCACTAATACTTCCACCAGCAGAGAATAATGCTATTTGTATGCCTCTATCAGTAAATGAAGTTTCCTTTAATTCTTCTACTATATATTCTTTACCACAAAACATTACTTTAGAACCAGCTGATTTAGAAGAAGAGAATAAAAATAGATTTTCTATTGGAAAATTTCTTTCTTCTAATACTTTTAAAAATGTTCTACCTACCATTCCAGTAGCACCAACTATTGCTACATTTACTTTTTTCATATAAATTCACCCCAATTTTAAATTATTAAAACATTATTTTATTTTAGTTATACAAGTAAGATATGTTAATATTTTTATATATCCAAAAACTTTAATATTATATTAACAACTTTAATTATATACAAAAAACGTACAAAGGTATACTTTGTACGTCTAATTTATCACTCAAAGTAAACCCTGTAGCTCATCACCTACAAAAATAAGTGACAGTATTACACATGTTATGTGCAATCCCAGAAAATATTATTGCAAGAAATATTTTCTTCGGCTGTAAATCCTTTTTCCAATCATTAACACCTGCCAGCTACTATTGGATACTCTTAGTTACAGCTACCTCTACCCTAGGTTAATAGGATATTAAAATTTGATTATTCTAATAATAATACATATTTAAGAAAAAATCAACTTATTTATATAAATATTGCTAAAATTTAAATCCAAAATTTGTCAATTCTTGTTTTAACACATTAAGATTAGTTTCTTCCATTTCAGCTAGAGGAAGTCTTAAATCACCAACATTAAAACCTAAAATGTTCATGGCAGTTTTAACAGGAACTGGATTTACTTCTATAAATAAGGCAGCAATTAAAGCATCCATATCAAGTTGTAATTTTTTTGAGCCTTCAATATCACCTTCAAAGAATTTAGTTACTAAATCATGTGTTTCTTTAGGACATATGTTAGCAAGTACAGAGATAACACCACTTCCACCTAATGATAATAGTGGTAGTATAGTATCATCATTACCGGAGTATATAGCAAAGTCTTTAGGTACTAATTTAGCTATTTCTGCAACTTGAGCTAAGTCTCCACTTGCTTCCTTCACAGCAACTATATTATCTATTTTAGCAAGTTCAGCCACAACAGATGGCTTTATATTCACTTTAGTTCTTCCTGGTACGTTGTATAAAATAATTGGCAACTTAACGCTATTTGCTATTGTTTCAAAGTGAAGTTTAAGACCTTTCTCATTAGTCTTATTATAGTAAGGAGTTATTATTAAAAGACCATCCACCCCTAATTTTTCAGCTTCTTGACTCATATGAACAGACAACATAGTATTGTTTGAACCAGTACCTGCTATAACAGGTATTCTCTTATTAACTTTTTCAACTGTATATTTTATTACAGCAAAAATTTCAGATTCACTCATAGTAGTCGCCTCACCTGTTGTTCCACAAACAACTAGTGCATCTGTGCCATTCTCAATGTGATATTCGATTAATTCACCTAATTTTTCAAAGTTGACATTATTATCCTCTGTAAATGGGGTAACTAAAGCAACAGCAGAACCTTTAAATAACATATAATCAAATCTCCTTTTTTATCTAAATTTAATTTTTTAAGTACAATAATAATTATAGTACAAATTAATTAATTTTAATAGGTATAGTTAATATCTTAACTGTTTAAATAAGATATTTATATTATATTAATATTAGAAAAATTTTAAATAAATGTTTTATTCTCAAAATATGCATATTAATTTAATAAAATATACCAAAATGGAAATAAAAAATAAATTTTATGAGAATTTAATAACTAATAATTAATATATTTAGGTTATAATAAATATGTGCGTAAAATCTAACAATAAGCAATAATACCGTAAATTTAGGAGGAATAATATGGATACTTTAAAGGAACTTTTTAAAATAGGAAGTGGACCTTCAAGTTCTCATACTATGGGACCACAAAGAGCAGCAGAGAGATTTAAGAATGAAAACCCAGATGCAGAAAGTTTTAGAGCAATATTATATGGTAGTTTGGCAGCTACAGGGAAAGGTCACTTAACTGACTATATAATTGAAAAAACTATAGCACCTAAAAAAGTCGAAATTGTTTGGGAAGAAGATATTATAAAAGATTTTCACCCAAATGGGATGAAGTTTGAAGCTTTAGATAAAGATAAAAATGTAACAGCTGAATGGACTGTATATTCTGTAGGTGGAGGGACTATAGCAGAAGAAGGTCAAAGAAACAGTAAAAGCAATAGTATATATCACTTAGATACTATGGATGAGATAGTAAAATGGTGCAAAGAAAATAATAAGACTTTGGTAGATTTTGTGTTGGAATGTGAACCAAAAGACATAAAAGATTATATAAAAACTATAAAAGATGCTATGAGAAAATCTATTGATGATGGACTAAGTACAGATGAAATAATACCAGGCAAGTTATTATTAAAAAGAAGAGCAAGTACATTTTATAATGCATATAAAAAAGATAAGAGCTTCTCAACACTTGTATATGCATATGCACTAGCAGCTTCAGAGCAAAACGCTTCTGGTAATATAATAGTTACAGCACCAACTTGTGGTTCTGCTGGAGTAATACCAGGAATATTCTTTGCAATGCAGGATTTCTATAATTATGATGACGAAAAAATAATTGAAGCACTACTTGTAGCTGGAATAATAGGTAATATAATAAAAACTAACGCTTCAATATCTGGAGCAGAGGTAGGGTGTCAAGGTGAAGTTGGAGCCGCTTGTTCTATGGCAGCAGCAGCAGTAGCATACTTAAAAGGTGGAACTATAGACCATATTGAATATGCGGCAGAAATAGCACTTGAACATCATTTAGGAATGACTTGTGACCCTGTATATGGATATGTTCAAATTCCATGTATAGAAAGAAATGCAATGGCAGCTCAAAGAGCTTATGATGCAGCTAATTATGCATTACTAACTGATGGCTCACATTCTGTCTCCTTAGACCAAGTTGTTGAAACAATGAAAGAAACTGGTATAGATATGATGGATAAGTACAAAGAAACAGCTAAGGGTGGACTTGCTAAACATTTCTTCTCTTGCTAAAAATAAAATTTTCCAATAATAATTCCTCTGTTTTGATTTATGAAACAGGGGAATTATTATTAATGGTGAATTATTTAATAATGCAAAATATTTTTATATTCAATTTAGCTTTTTATTTTTAATTAGTATAACATGCTATATAATATTTTAATTATAAAGAAATATAGAAATATTTTTTAATAAATTAGAAATTGGAGGAGATTACATGAGAGAGGCATCATATTTACAAGAACAACTTTATAAACATAGGAAGTCATTAAATCCTATTGCAGAGATTGGGAGAAAAGAGTATAAGACTTCAAAATATATAAGAGATTATCTTGATAAATTAGGAATTGAGTATGAAGTTTATTTAGAAACAGGTATAGTAGGTGTAATAGAAGGTAAAAGACCTAAAAAAGATATTGCTTTTAGAGCTGACATAGATGGTCTTCATAGTGAAGAAGGGGTAAAACATTTATGTGGTCATGATGGACATGCTACTATATTACTTGGATTAATTGAGTATTTAAATGATAATAAAGAAGACTTAAATGATAATATAGTATTTATATTCCAACCAGCAGAAGAAGGTCCTGGGGGAGCAAAAGCTTTAATAGATGAAGGAGTGCTTAGAAAATACAATATTGATGAAATATATGGGCTTCATATATATCCAGAGTTACCAGAAGGTTATGTAGGTACAAGAGAGGGCTATTTTATGGCTCAAATAGGAGATATTGACATAGAAATAGTGTCTAAAAGTGGACATGGGGCTATGCCACAAAATGGTATTGATGGTATAGTGATAGCTTCAAACTTTGTAAGCTCACTTCAAACTATAGTGTCTAGAAATATAAGCCCAATAGACAATGCAGTGTTGACTATTGGTAGAATTGAAGGGGGAGCTAGAAGAAATATAATAGCTGAAAATATAAAGATGGAAGGTACTATGAGATGTTTCAGCCCAGAAGTGTATGAGAAAATGAAGCTTAGAGTTAGAGAACTTGCTAGAGGGTTTGAATTGGCTTATAACTGTAAGGTTAATATAAATATTATAGATGATTATATTGCTGTTAAAAATGACAAGGATTTGTATCAAGAGTTTGTAGAGGCTATTGGAAGTGATACTGTTGTAGAGTTAGAGCCACTTATGATATCAGAAGATTTTTCTTATTATCAAAAAGAAGTTCCAGGATTATTTTTTATGTTGGGTTCAAGAAACGAAGAAAAAGGATTTGTAAATGGTCTTCATAATATAAACTTTAATTTTGATGAAAAGATATGTGTAAATGCATTGAATGTTTATTTAAAATTATTAAAATACAAAGAAGCAATAGATTAGGAAAATAAATTATAAAGATTAAAAAGCATAAATACCTAAATTTAAAAAAAGTGTATTAATAAATACCCCTTACATATTTGTATAAATTTATTTTAATTGACAAAAATACAAATAAGAAGGGGTGATTTTTTTGAAAGAAAAAGTACAAAGAGAAAAGAAGATAACTAATGGCAAGAATACTAAAATATTGACAAATGATGATATAATGAAATATGAGATAGCCTCAGAACTAGGTCTTATGGATAAAGTTGGTGAACGTGGATGGGCAGGACTTACAGCTAAGGAAGCAGGAAGAATTGGAGGTATGCTTACATCACGCAAAAAGAGGCTTAAAAAGATTGTGGAGGAGCAGAATAAAAAGGATGAGTCAATATAGTGATTTTGCGTTTGTATATGATGAACTTATGAATGAAGTTGATTATAATGGTTGGGTTAAATATATAGAAGATATAATAGATAGTGAAGGTGTAAAAGTAAAAAATATATTGGAATTGGCATGTGGTACGGGTAATCTTACAATTCCATTGGCTAAAAAAAATTACGATATAGCTGGTATAGATATATCTGATGAGATGCTTAGTGTAGCAAGAGAAAAGGCAGAAAAAGAAGGAGTAGAATTAGTTTTACTTCAACAAGATATATCAGAGCTTGATTTTGAAATATCTGATTTGGACTGTGTACTTTGTGCTTGTGATGGATTTAATTATATAACTTATGATGATGATTTGGAAAATGTATTTTCAAAGACATATGAATTATTAAAGAAAGATGGAATATTCATATTTGATATAAGTTCTTTTTATAAATTAGCCAACATATTGGGAAATAACATGTATGGAGAAAATAGAGAAGATATAGCGTATATGTGGCAAAATTACTTTGATGAAGAAGAGAATCTAATTGAAATGGAACTTACATTCTTTATTAAAGATGAATGTGGAAAGTTTGAAAGATTTGAAGAGATACACCAACAAAGAGCATATACTGAAGATGAGATAGTTGATATGCTTGAAAAATCTGGATTTAAGGATATAAAATATTATGGGGATTTTACATTTGACAAACCTAGTGAAGAAAGTCAAAGAATCTTCTTTGTATGTAAAAAATAAGATATTCTTGACTATATAAGATAATTATTAAAAATAACCATGATATAAAAATATAGAAAATGCAGTTTTATAGATTAAAAGTAAAGTGATGATACTTTATGACTTTTATTTTTTAATAATTATAAAGTTCTATAGATAAAAATTAAAATATAGTAACTATTACTTAGTAAAATTAAAATAAAATGGGTTTTGCCCAAGGTTAAGATAGATAAGTATTTATAGATAAATTAAGGTAGTAATATAATAAAAATAAGACAATTAACGGGACATGGAGGAATATTAATGAGAGATTATGTACTAAGAGCGACATCAGGAAATGGTCAAGTTAGAGCATTTGTCGCAACTACTAGAAATACAGTAGAAGAAGCTAGAAGATTACATGAAACTACAAAAGTAGCAACAGCAGCACTTGGAAGAACATTAACAGCCACATCTATAATGGGATTAATGATGAAAAATGATAGTGATAAATTGACTGTAATAATAAAAGGTGGAGGTCCAATTGGAACTATTATCGCCACATCAGACTCTAAGGGAATGGTAAAAGGATATGTAGGAAATCCACAAGTAGAGGTTGAAGACTATCCAAATGGAAAGTTAAATGTAGCAGCAGCAGTAGGTACAGAAGGTGTTGTAAAAGTTATAAAAGACTTAGGTCTTAGAGAACCATATAATGGGACTTATCCATTGGTAAGTGGAGAAATTGCAGAAGACTTTACTTATTATTTTGCTGTATCAGAGCAGACTCCATCAGTAGTAGCTTTAGGTGTTCTTACAAAAGAAGATGAAGTAGAGTTTGCTGGAGGATTTATAGTTCAATTAATGCCAGATGCAGAAGAAGAGACTATTGCTAAGTTAGAGGAAAATGTAGCTAAATTACCTTCTATAACTAACATGTTAAAAGAAGGAAAATCACCAGAGGATATATTAAATATTGTTTTGGATGGTTTGGAACCTAAAATACTTGATACCTGTGAAGTTGGGTTTATGTGTGAATGTTCAAAAGAAAGAGTAAAAACTGCTTTGGTTGCAATTGGTAAAAAATCATTGGCTCAAATAATAGAAGAAGATAAAAAAGCAGAAGTTGGTTGCCAGTTCTGTAATAAGAAGTATATGTATAGTGAAGAAGAGTTGCTTGAAATTTTAAAGGAAATGTAGACTATAAAAATAGTTGTATTGATATAAGTAATGTTATAGTAATATAGTAAAGTCGTATTGATATAGTAATTAAAGTATAATTTATTAATAATAGACATATTTATATTAAAAAATAAGTTTAATAAATTTTTAAGCTTAATAAATTTTAAGAATTAAGAAGCTTTCTGGCTGTAATGTTTGCAATGTTGCAGTTAGAAGGCTTTTTTATTTTATTATAGTTCGTGTCAAAGATTGTATGAAACAATAAAATATTGTAAAATAATTTGTATATTTAGACTTGATTTACACAAAGGTTTATAAGATATTTGAGTTGATTATACGAAATTCTATGAAGTAGTAACCCTGTGACTTTAATCATGGGAGGTTCAGAAGAAGGAGAAAATTTTAAATATGGAAAGTAAAACGAAGTACATAGGAATAAGTATATTAATATTATTGATGATATTTTTAATTGCAAAGAATTTTAACGGAAAACTTGAAATACCTATTCCTGAGAGTAATAGTAGAAAATTTAAATCAGCAGCAGTGTTTTATCCTCAACATCAAGATGATGAGGTTTTATGGGGAGGAAGTGCCATTGTAGATGCTATAAAACAGTGTGGTGTTGATAATGTATATGTGGTATTAGTATCAGATGGTTCTGGAGTTAACGTTTTCAAAGCTAACACAAAATTTAGAAATTTAACTAGGAAGCAAAAGGAAGAACTTAGAAATAACGAGTTTAAATCAGCTTTGAGAGAGCTTGGAGTGAAACCTCAAAATGTGATTATACTTGCAGATATAGATAAAAAGGAAGGCATACATTATGAATTAATGGAAAAGACTATATTGGATTTTGAACATAAGTTTAAAGGCAATGTGACCCATATAGCCCATCACTATAAGTATGATGACCATATAATGCATAGAAAGAATGGGGAAGTTTTAAAGAAACTTAAACGTGAAGGTAAGATAAAAGATGACTTGTATTTTGTTAAGCCAAAATATGTAAAGTATATACCAAGAAATGAAAGAGCTATCTATAAAGCAATGGATTTTGATGACTACAATAAGGTTAAGAGTGCTTGTTATGAATATAAGGTTGTAAATTCAAAGCGTAAAATGTATGGTATAGGATATATTTCGGCACATAGTTATTTTGAACATCTTCTAAATGACCCTGAACTTACGTCTGTATTAAGTGAAGATTAATTTCTTATAAGTAGTAAGTTATGTTTGATAAGTTGATTGGAATTTTCTATAGTTTTGAAGGTATTGGAAATTTAGTTTTATTTAAAGATTTAAAGATAGAGGTTTTTAGTGTTTAAAATTTTAAAGTTAAGTTGAGTAATTGTATAGAATTATTTGTGAAAGAAGAAACAGTGTAAAACATAGTATCTTATTTATGGTTTTAAAATCATAGGCAAGATACTTTTTTTATGTAACTAATACCATTTTGAGATTATTAACTTAAGAATTTTATATAATTTAACACTCATATATAATGATGATATTTAGGTAGAATAGATGCAATTACGCTTAAATAAAATAACTGTATTTTTTATAAAAATCAAACCCTACACTATACTACCAGATAAAATCTACATGCTATAATTTGACCTGTGTTTATAAAAAAAGGAGTAATCTAATAAAATAGTATTTCACTTATGTATAACTAACAACTATTATTACGATTTTCTCTAAATAATTTAAAGAAAAATAATGCAGGAGGTAAAATATGAACAATGAATTTATAATTTTAAAAGGTTGCAAAGAGAACAATTTGAACAATATTTCCTTAAAAATACCAAAAAGAAAAATAACCATATTCACAGGGGTGTCGGGTTCTGGAAAGTCATCTATTGTATTTGAGACAATTGCAAAAGAATCACAACGCCAACTAAATGAAAGGTTTAGTACATTTGTAAGAAGTTTTTTACCTAAGTATGGAGAGGTTAAAGCTGATTGTATAGAAAATTTGTCAACACCAATTATCATAGACCAAAGTAGACTTGGTGGAAATTCAAGGTCAACCCTAGGTACTATTACAGATGTAAATTCCTTTTTAAGAGCTTTATATTCAAGGTTTGGTAGTGAGTATATAGGTAATGCCAATATGTTTTCTTTTAATAATATTGATGGTATGTGCCCACACTGTCATGGGCTTGGAAAAAAGCTAGTTCCTAATATGAACCAAATTCTTGATATGAATAAATCATTAAATGAAGGTGCTATATTGCTTTCAGGGTTTGGAGTGGGTTCTTGGCATTGGAATATATTCGCTGAATCAGGATTTTTTGATATTAATAAGAGGATATGTGATTATTCAGAAGTAGAATTGGAAAAGTTTTTGCATGGTAAAGCAGAAAAGATTAAGATAGAAAATGCTGGTCAAACTAACATGACATATGAGGGACTAATGGTTAAATTTAATCGCCTATACTTAAGTAGAGAGGGAGAAATATCTGAAGCTACTAAGAAAAAATTGAGTAAACTTCTTATAGAAGATAGATGTCCTATATGTGATGGAAGAAGACTTAATGAAAGAGTATATAGGTCTTTAATTAATGGTTATAATATAGCAGATTTAACTAGTATGCAAATTGATGAATTGGCTGAAGTTATTAAAAGTATAGATGAGGCAGAAGCACAACCTTTAATTAAAGGAATAATAGAAAAGTTAAACAGTATCATAGATATAGGTCTTGGATATTTAACACTGGATAGAGAGACATCTTCTCTATCAGGAGGGGAATCTCAGCGTATAAAGATGGTTAAGTATTTAAATAGTAATCTTGTAGATTTAATGTATATTTTTGATGAACCAAGTGTAGGACTTCATCCAAAAGATGTGTATAAATTAAATAATCTTTTAAAAAAATTGCGTGATAAAGGGAATACAATTATAGTTGTTGAACATGACCCAGATGTTATTAAGATTGCAGACCATATTGTAGATGTAGGACCAAAGGCAGGTAAGTATGGTGGAGAAGTTGTGTATGAAGGCAGTTATGAAAATCTACTTACAAGTGGTACTTTGACAGGGAATGCTTTAAGTAAATTTCTTCCTATTAAAGAAAGTGTAAGAGAACATAGTGGATATTTAGAAGTTAAAAATTGTAATAAAAACAATTTAAAAAATGTATCGATTAAGATACCTAAAGGTGTATTGACTTTAGTTACTGGAGTAGCAGGAGCAGGTAAAAGTACGTTGATTAAGGATGAATTTTTAAAGCAAAATCCTAGTGCTGTACTTATAGACCAAAGCCCTGTTTCAGCAAATTCAAGGTCGAGTTTGGCAACATATAGTGGAATTATGAACAACATAAGAAGCATATTTTCAAAAACAAATGGCGTAAATGCTTCTTTATTCAGTTCAAATTCAGAAGGAGCTTGTGATAACTGTAAGGGTTCTGGAATAGTAGAAATGAATCTTGCTTTTATGGAGAGTATAAAGAGTACCTGCAATGTTTGTGAAGGTAAAAAATTTAAAAAAGAAGTTTTAGAATATAGGTTTCAAGGGAAGAATATAATTGAAGTTCTTGAAATGTCTGTTTTAGACGCAATTGAGTTTTTTAATTTAAAACAGATTAAAACGAAATTACAATGTATTGAAAAAATGGGTATTGGATACCTTACTTTAGGACAAACTCTTGATACTTTGTCTGGAGGAGAGTGTCAAAGATTAAAGCTTGCTAGTGAATTAAATAAGGAAAGTTCAGTGTATATATTAGATGAACCAACAACAGGTCTTCATATGGCTGATATTGAGAATTTTATAAGTATAATTGAAGAGATTGTAGATAATGGAAATACGGTCATAATAATTGAACACAATATAGATGTAATTAAAAGAGCTGATTGGATTATTGAGCTGGGACCTGAAGGAGGAACAAAAGGCGGGAGAGTAATATTTGAAGGTATTCCAAAACAATTATGTAACAATAAAATATCATTAACAGCAAAATATATAGTATAATAAATAAAATATAATAAAATTATAATGATATTTTAATAAATATAATGGGTATATAAAATGATAATTAAACTTAACAGTAATAAATAATGTGAGAAATATTCAAATTTAATTAAATAAAGTGTCAGAAATTTGTTTAAATTTTAGTATTTTAACGGTTCTGACCTTTTTTCTTATTTTTATGGAGAATATCGAGGATGGAGTCTCTAATAGTTACTTTTTTGTGTCTACTTGCAAGTTTGATTAAAAAATGGCTATACACACTTGTGACTTCAGTCATGGGAGGTTCCGATTATAATCTTAATATAATTTGTGAAATAATTTGATGACGATTTGCTGATGTATAAACAATAAAGATTAACTACATTAAAATTTAAATCTTGTTAAGTAAAACTTATAAAAGGAGAGAGATGGATGATAAATGATATTCTAACCTTATTATCTGAAAGAAGTGATTTTTTTATAAAGCTATCCATAGAACATTTGATGATTTCTATTATTTCTATAATAATTGCGATTGTTTTGGGTGGTATAATTGGTATTATTGTAAGTGAATTTCATAATTCTTCTAAACCTATATTGGGAACTATCAATTTTCTATACACCATTCCATCTATTTCTATGCTAGGATTTCTGATACCATTTTCCGGAATTGGAAATACTACTGCTGTTATTGCACTTACCATTTATGCATTATTGCCAATGGTTAGAAATACATATACTGGAATTACTAATGTGGATAAAAATATTCTTGAAGCAGCTAGGGGAATGGGAAGTACAGATTTTCAGATATTGTATAAAATAAAACTTCCGTTAGCCCTACCTGTTATTATGTCTGGTATTAGAAATATGGTGATTATGACAATTGCATTAGCTGGTATCGCTTCATTTATAGGTGCTGGAGGCCTAGGTGTAGCCATATATAGAGGAATCACGACAAATAACACAATAATGACAATTACTGGAAGTATACTTATTGCTCTATTAGCTTTAATATTTGATTTTATTTTAGGGCTGGTAGAAAAATTTTTTCAACGAAAAAGAAAAAAGAAAAATAGAAAAAAAGTTTTTGCCATTCTAGGAAGCCTTATTCTTATAGCAACTATCTTTACGTCTTATTTATTTAATCCTTCAAAGACTCAAACTATTCATATTGCTACTAAACCTATGACTGAACAATATATTCTTGGTGAGATGTTGGATATTTTAATTGAAAAAAACACAGGTCTAAACGTGGAAATTACACAAGGTGTAGGAGGGGGAACATCTAATATCCAGCCAGCTATGAAGAATGGAGAATTTGACATTTATCCAGAGTATACAGGTACAGGCTGGAATATGGTACTTAAGAAAAATGAATTATATACTGAAAGTATGTTTAGTAAACTACAGTCGGAATACAAAACTAAACTTAAAATGCAATGGACTGGTATGTATGGTTTTTCTAATAGCTATGCATTAGCAGTTAGAAAAGAAGTTGCAGATAAATACAATTTAAAAAATATAACGGACTTAAAAGATGTATCTTCTAAATTGACATTTGGAGCTGAATATGACTTTTATGAGAGAGAGGATGGATATACTCCATTGTGTAATACATATGGACTGAACTTTAAAGATACAGTTGATTTAGATATTGGATTAAAATACCAAGCTATCAATGAAGGTAAGATTGACGTAATGCCTATATTTACAACTGATGGTCAGTATAGTGTTTCAGATGTTGTAGTTCTAAAAGATGATAAAAATTTCTACCCATCTTATCAATGTGGAAATGTTGTTCGTTTGGAAGTATTAGAGGAAAATCCAGAACTATCAAAGGTATTTAAGATGGTTGGAGATATTTTGACTGATAAAGAAATGGCTAAAATGAATTATGACGTAGAAAACAACAATTTAGAACCTAGAGAAGTTGCTCGTGAGTTTCTGAATAAGAAAGGTCTTTTATAAATTGGAGGAAATATAATGACACCTATTATACAATTTAAAAATATTAAAAAACAATATAATGATAAAACTATAATAGATAATCTTAATTTAGATATAGAAAAAGGAGAGTTTTTGACTGTAATTGGTTCATCTGGTTCTGGTAAGACAACACTCTTAAAAATGATTAATGGTCTGATTTTGCCAGATGGAGGAAATATTTTGATAAACCAAACAGATATCAAAAACGAGGACTTAATTAAATTAAGAAGAAGAATAGGATATTGTGTACAGGGAAGTGTTCTTTTTCCTCATATGACTGTTGAAGAAAATATTTCATATGTACCAAATCTCCTAAGTAAAAAGAATAAATTAGAAGTAAAAAGTGCTGTAAACAAATGGATGGAAATAGTGGGATTGCCAAATGATATGAAAGTGCGTTACCCATCAGAATTGTCAGGTGGTCAGCAACAACGTGTAGGGATTGCAAGAGCTTTAGCTTCTTCTCCAGAAATTTTATTAATGGATGAACCTTTTGGTGCAGTTGATGAGATTACACGAAAGCAATTACAAAAAGAGATAAAAGAAATTCATAAAAAAACAGGAGTTACGATTATCTTTATTACGCATGATATTTATGAAGCTTTGATTTTGGGAACAAAGACTTTGGTATTAAATCATGGAGTTGTTCAACAGTATGATACTCCTGAGAATATTTTAAATACTCCTGCTAACCAATTTGTAGACCAGTTATTGAATATAAGAAAATCTATAATAGATGATGATAATTTAAAAGAATAAATTTAAATTTAAAATCAAATTGTTGTGATAAAAACTATTGATTTAGAGCTAACTTCAAGTTGTATACTTGAAGTGGAAAAGTTAGATTAAGGTATAGAAGGGAATTTAGCAGTTGGCTGTAGACAAGGTAACTGCTGAAGGTGATTTCAATAAATGGCTAGAACCTGTATCTGTTGAAGATTATAATAAATTGAAATAAGAAGCTCAATATACAGAGTAGATAGGCACTTCAAATAGAAGTGTCTTTTGTGTGCCATAAAATAAATCAAAATATTAGCAAAGAATGTGAAAAACAAAATAAAATAATATGCTATCTTTAAAATAGGAGGGGTGCTATATGGATAACAATTTGATTACCATTGAAAAAACTTTAGATTATATAGAAAAACATCTTTTAGATGAGATGTTAGATTTAAATGTAATTTCTAAAGAGATAGGCTATTCAAAATACCATTTACATAGAATGTTTACATCAGTTGTCGGATTTAGTGTACATAATTATATACAAAGACGTAGACTTACTGAAGCAGCGAGAATGCTAATTTTTACAGAAAAACCAATTATTGAGATTGCTTTAATCTCGGGGTATGACACACAACGCTCTTTTTCAAGAGGGTTTAAAAAAATGTTTAAACGTAGTCCTAATTTTTTTAGAAGACATCAAGATTTTTTACCACTACAATTAAAATTTGATATTCATAATAGAAAAAAATTACGTGGAGATATGGTTTTAGATGTTAAAAAAGTTAATTGTGCAGATATAAATATTGTTGGCTATTCTGGTAAAGTAAGAAAAGGATTTCATATTATTGGAAAATGTTGGAGGGATTTGCATAAAAATAAAGAGATGATAGAAAATAAGGTAGATTTAGGTTTTTTAATTGGAGTTAGTGATTATAGCAATTTTAAAGAGATTGAGAATACTCCTACATTTACATACATTGCAGGTGCTCAAGTAGCTACTTTTGGCAAATTACCTAATGGAATGGAAAAATTCGTATTACCGAAAAGTAATTATATTGTTTTTACTTTTATTGGGAAAAATGAGGATAGTATGCAAAATGTTGTAGAATATATCTATCAAGAATGGTTCCCTAATTCAAGTTGCCAGTTTAATGAAAATAATTTATATGACTTTGTAAAATATGGAGAAAAAACTGATGAGAATGGTTTGAGTGAAATTCAGTTTTGGGTTCCAATCATTTAAAAGAAGGTATTATGTATAAAGTAGATGGATTTATATAGGCAAAGTTTTACAGCAGTATGTATTTATAAATAATTTATAGTTTGTAGGAAAGAAATAATTTTACTATAAGATTATGATAAAATACACAATACTATGACAAAATAGTGTTAAATAATAGATTTAATTTTGCATAGGAAAAGTTCTATAATGGTGTGTATTCATAAATAATTTATAATCTGTAGGAAAGAAATAGTTTTACTATAAGATTATGATAAAATACACAATACTATGATAAAATAGTACTAAATAATAGATTTAATTTTGCAAAGGATAAGGTGTTTTAATAAAAATGAATGTAGAAAACGAATTACTTAAAAACCTAGATAGATTGCATACAACAGAGTTAGGCGTTGTAAGAATTAAGAAAAATCTTTCTTTGGAGACAAATGATGTAGTAAACTGGTGTAAAACTAAAATAGAATCTCCAAATGCCATTATTAATAGAAAGGGAAAAAACTGGTATATAAGTGTATATGATTGTATTATAACAGTAAACGCTCACAGTTATACAATTATTACAGCTCATAAAGAAAAGAAATGAATTGCAAAATACAAAGGTCAAAAGTATTTTCCACTGTTTGTAGTACCTATGAAGAAGTATATAAAATAATATTACTTTTGAATAATAATTTAAATTTTGGAGGTTGAAAAAATGAATGATACTGTAAAAGAAAAATTGGCAGAGTCACTAACTTCTGATACTACTGATATTTTACCTTATTTGCCTTATTTATTACAAGATTTTTGGGAATTAGGAAGTTCACCAGAACAAATGTTACAATTATTTAGAAAGCATATACCTTTTAATGAGGATACAAAAGTTTTGGATTTAGCTTGTGGAAAAGGTGCTGTATCTGTGAAGCTTGCAAAAGAGTTGAATATACATATCAAAGGTATTGATTTGATACCTGAATTTATTGATTATGCGAGAAGAAAGGCTATTGAATATAAGGTTGATGCTTTGTGTGATTTTGAAATGAATGATGCTAATAGTTCTGTAAAAATTGAGCACGATTATGATTGTGTGATTTTTGGAGCTGTAGGGGATATTTTAGGTAATTATAAAGAAACTATAAGTAAGCTATTACCTACAATAAAAAGTAAGGGGTTCATTTTAATTGATGATGCATATGTAGTAGATAAATCTACAAATGAACAGCTTAATTTTGAGAGGGTGTATCCCACTTACAATGAGTGGTGTATATTGTTCAAAGAATTAGGTCTGAAACTAATTGAATGTATACCATGTTTAGAACTTGAAAATGATGTTGAAGAGGAAATGAACTGGATTATAACTCGTGCAAATGAGCTAATTAAAAAATATCCTTCTCAAAAAGATATGTTTGAACAATATGTTATTAGCCAAAAAAATGAATATACTGATTTACAGCAGGACCTTGTTGGAGCAACTTGGATTTTACAAAAAGAATAAGATAAATATTAGACTAGATAATCAATGTTGTAGTGAATTATCCCATGTCTAGTGAATATAAATAACATAAAAAACCGTCAAGATGAATAGTTTATTCGTGCTTGACGGTTTTTAGTATTTGTTGAAGTAAAATTTTATTTCTTTAGTATATCACTTTTAGTCAATCCATTTGATTTAGCCTGAGTATTCCATTGATGATTCCCCATAAGTTTATATAGGAATCTAGGGAAGTTAGGTGAAATAAAAATAGTACTTTTGTTGGAATCATCTATATGTATATTATCACTAAGTATATTTTTTGAAAGTTCTTTTAATGCAATTCCTAAATCTTTTTTAGGTCCTTTACCCAAAGGTACGGATTCTAGTGAACCAAACATCTCCCCAGCTCCAATTCCAATACCTTGAACCCATGTAAAGTTGATTTTTTTACACCAATGCTCTATCATTTGAATTGCCAAATGATTATGTTCACCTTCATTGAATCCACAGTTAACTATTGCATACACTGGAATAGGTTTTTTATTTTGTGTTTTTAAAAATTTTTCACATTTCTCTAAAAAATGAAGTAAATGAGACGGAATACCATCTACATAAAGAGGAAATGCTATTATTAATCTATCACAATTAAGTATGGCATTAAGAGCGTCAGGATACTTAGATGTGCTATCTACTTTAAATGTAAAAACTTTATTATCATTTTGAATAAGTTGTTTTAATTCAGATAAAAAATACTGTGAATTATTTTTATTTACTTTTGGACTACCATTTATCATTACTATATTCATATGGATTCACCTCTTATATCCTGTATATTTTCATAGAAACAAACAGAGTGTTCTTTTATATTGAAATTTATAGCATTTCCATTTACTAATTTCGTAGCAGTTTCTTTTTCAGCTTCTGTAATACAATCTCCATAGAATATAGCTTTTAAATTTATCTGTTTATCATATCTGCTTTTATGACGCATCATATTATCTTTTATTACAAAGTATGGAAGAATATAATTAATGCTTTTATCAAGTACGTTTTTGACAAAAGGGCTAAACCCTCCGTAACAGCATCTGCTTATTATAATAATTCCATCAGATTCATTTATAAGTTTACCCATGTTGCTGTAATAATCTTTTACAACACATTCAGAAGGAGTTTTAATCCAGCAACCAAAACAACCAATACATTTATGGATTTCTTTTGTGTTTGAAAGTATTTTTATATTGTCATCAAGTTTGGGTAATAACTTTTCTAATTCTTTGTCAGTTAAATCATGTATTAAAAGCCTCATAAAGTCCATCTCCTTTTATTATGTATGTTTACTTCTAAAAATTATATCTTATAGATTTTTCAGTAAATCTTTACACCAATTAATAACAAAATTATAATAGTCAACTCCATAAATCATTGTTGCATACATATATGTATATTGGTCAACACAATGATTTTCTTCTGCATCATTTTTTTGTTTACTTAATTTATTTAGAAGTAATTCTACTTCAGTTATTAACATTTTTAAGTTTGTTTCAATTATTTCTTTGGGTAGATACTTGTAAAAGAATATATTAACAAGGTAGTCTTGCTTTGTTTTAGAAAAATTTATAGGTTTCTTTAACCATTCAAGAAATACTTCTTTACCAGTATTAGTTATGGAATATAGTTTTTTTAATTTGCTACCATCTATAACTTCGTGATAGTGTATATATCCTTTTGTTTCTAATCTTTTAAGTGCAGGATAGATACTTCCAAAGCTGGCGTCAAAAAAGTACGAGGTACTTTCTGACATTATTTGTTTTAAGTCGTATCCACTTAATTCTTTTTCCATTAAAAATCCTAAAATAATGTATTCTAACATATTACCTCCTGATATCAATTAGATATATATCGATTCGATATATTTATTATTACAGATAATAAATCTTACGTCAAGATGCTTTTTAAAATAAGCTAAAAAGAATTAGGAGTTATTGATAAATATGCAAAAAAATTAATATAAAAGGTAATTAAATATCAATGAAGATTTAAAAATAGTTAAATCAAAGTAAGAGTCTAATATATAAAATTTATAGTAACTTTATGGTTTAAATATAAACTTGTGTGCTATTGACAAAGTATAAAATTAGCAGTAAAATAATTGCATGAGCAAATAGATTATTGCGAACGCAAAAAAATAAGGACAATAAATATTAAAGGAGAGAATATGAGAGAGCTATTAAAATGGGTTTCCATTATAAATAGATACAATACAAATTATATTGACAGGAAATTGGCGGATATTGGAATCAATAATAGCCAATATTTTTATGTATTACACATATGTAATAATCCAGGTATTACACAGGACACTATATTTGAGAAAATTCTTGTGAATCCTAGTAATATAACAAGAGCTTTGGCAAATTTAGAAAAAGAAGGCTTTATAACAAGAGAACCAGGTGTAAAGGATAAAAGAACATGGCATTTATATCCTACAGAAAAATCTTTAGAATGTTATGATGAAATACTAAAAATAACAAATGGGTATGTTGAGGAGTTGTTGAGTTCATTTGAGAAAGAAGAGCAAGAGTTGTTTATGTCAATGTTAAAGAAAGTTGCATTTTTGGCTATTGATATGAATGAAGAAGCAAAATTGGAGGCGAAGGAAAATGGAAGAAAAATATAAGGAGCCATTGGAATATGAAAAGGTTTCAAAGTTATTAACTAAGTACGCAATTCCTAGTATTATAGCAATGTTAGTAAGTGCTTTATATAACATTGTTGACCAAATATTTATTGGGCAAGGTGTTGGTGTATTGGGTAATGCTGCTACAAATGTCACTTTTCCACTAACAACAATATGTACCGCAATTGCATTATTGTTAGGAATTGGAGGAGCGTCTAAGTGTTCATTGGAATTAGGTGCTAAAAATTCAGAAAAAGCTACAAAAGCAGCAGGAAATTCTATATGCTTGATGGCTGTTTTTGGAATAAGTTTATTTATAGTAGTATCAATATTTTTAACACCACTATTAAAATTCTTTGGCTCTACATCAGAAATACTACCTTATGCACACACATATACAAAAATTACATCAATTGGATTACCATTTCTTATAATGTCCACTGGAATGAGTAAGTTGATACTTGCAGATGGGAGACCAAAAGCTTCTATGTTTTGTATGTTAATAGGAGCAGTTATTAATACAATTTTGAATCCATTATTCATTTTTATTTTTAATATGGGAATTGCTGGGTCTGCTTTAGCAACTGTTATTGGGCAACTTATATCTTTTGGAATAAGTGTTCATTATATAAAGAATTTTCAACATATTAAATTACATAAGAAAAGTTTTAAATTAGATAGTATAATTTATAAACATATATTTGCGCTAGGTTCAAGCTCATGTTTTAATCAATTAGCAATGACTGTAACACAGATAGTTATGAATAATACATTGGCATATTATGGGGCTAGGTCAGTTTATGGAAGTGAGATTCCACTTGCTTGTGTCGGTATCATTATTAAAGTAAATATGATTTTTATATCTATAATTATTGGTATATCACAAGGTATGCAACCAATTATAGGGTATAATTATGGGGCTGAAAAGTATAATCGTGTAAAAGAAGCATATAAGTTTGCAGTGGGAAGTGCAACTATTATATCTGTTATTGCATTCTTATGTTTCCAATTCTTCCCAGGACAAATTACGTCTATATTTGGTAACGGAAATGAGACTTATTTTATATTTGCAGAACATTATTTTAGAACTTTCTTGTTCTTAACATTTATAAATGGTGTTCAAATAGTATCATCAACTTTCTTTACATCAATTGGTAAATCAGTGTTGGGACTTTTTACTTCTTTGACTCGTCAAATTTTATTTTTAATTCCATTGATAGTAATTTTACCAATGTTTATGGGAATTGATGGAGTAATGTTTGCAGGACCAATAGCAGATGCAGCAGCGGCAATGGTATGTATATACTTTGCAGTTCATGAAATGAAATCATTGACTATAAAGCAAAATAATTTGATGAGTAACCATAATAAGATTGCAGAGGTATAAGACAATATTTAAGAAGTATAGAAAATTAATTTAAAGAAGTATAATAAACTAATTTAGGAAGTATAGAAAATTAATCTAAAGAAGTATAATAAACTAATTTAGAAAGTATAGAAAATTAATCTAAAGAAGTGTAATAAACTAATTTAGGAAGTATAGAAAATTAATTTAAAGAAGTATAATAAACTAATTTAAGAAATATAGAAAGCTAATCTAAAGAAGTATAATAAACTAATTTAGGAAGTATAGAAAGCTAATCTAAAGAAGTATAATAAACTAATTTAGGAAGTATAGAAAGCTAATCTAAAGAAGTATAATAAACTAATTTAGGAAGTATAGAAAATTAATCTAAAGAAGTATAATAAACTAATTTAAGAAATATAGAAAATTAATTTAAAGAAATACAATACATTAATTTTTAAGTAACATTAAATTAATGTAAGTAAAATAATGTTCATATGAATATTTAAAGGTGCATTTTCTGAAGCTAAGTATATGTTGTAGAGTGTTATGTCTCTCTATCCTGTGAAGTTTAATAGCTCAAGAAAATGCACTATTTATGATGATTATTTTGTTTTATTTCCAATTTTGGAAATAACTATTCTAATTAAATCTAAAATTATACCATAAATAAGAAAAGAAAGTATAGATGCTATGTACCAATAAATCGAAATTGACCCTGTAATTGTTCTACATGGGATTTGCATACCTGAATCCATAAAAACAAAAAAACTATCAACTCTGGAAATAATAGACAAAATAGGATTTAAACCTATTAGAACAATACTTTTTGAGTCTTGACCAATTTGATGCATATAAATCTCAAATAATGCAATTAAAAAAAACCAAGATGTAAAAGATTTAATAATTTTTTTCATCAAAATACCTCACATAATATAAATTCTGTTTGCACTATTTGCTTACTACAACTATTTATCTCCATTCAGTCACATCACTTAATTGTAATCTAGGTCTTCTTGATGGTTCTTCATCAGGATAACCTAAAGATATTGCTGCCACTAATTGACTATCTGTATTTAACCATTCACATAATTCACGATATGCAAAGTATACATCACAAATCCAAAGACTACCTAGACCTAATTCCACAGCTGTAAGCGACATATTCTGAATTGCAGCTCCAATTGATTGCATATTTGCCATTTCATAGAATCGTTCTTCAGGGGATAGCTTTTCTAAAGGTGATTTACCTAATATATTTAAAATAAAAATTGTTACTGGAGCTTGTTTCATGATTTCAACTGTGTAATTTGCACCAGCGATATGTTGACGACTTCCTGGAAGAAGCCCATTATCATTAATTTCATTTTGAATACCTTTGCTCATGGCTTTAAGCATAGATTCTTTTTCCTTTTCAGTGATGACAACAAAACGCCATGGTTGCCTGTTTTTAGATGAAGGTGCATTTATTCCAGCTTCAATTATTTTCTCTATAGTTTCATGTGAAATGCTTTGATTTTTATATTTTCTGATACTTCGTCTTTTTGATATAGAATCACTTATCATTTTAAGTAACCTCCGTTTATTTTTTGGAAAAATCTATTTAATTTTTATTTTCTATTTTAATTATTTTAGCATTAATCAGAAAAAAAGTCATTGATTTTAGTATACAATTATTAATGATTATATTAAGAATTGTATCAAAAAGTATGTGATTATACTAAGGGATTATATTAAACATTATATTTAAAATTGTATGAAAGGTTGTATTTAATATTATATTGAGAGATATATATATTAGGATTTATATATATTCAGATTTATTATTATATTGAGTCTTATATTAAATTAAGGACTATAATTTGAAAATAAGCTATAAAAACTTAATATTGTTTTGTTCAGAGATAAAAAAAGAATACTTTAGGTGATTTTTATTAAAAATTAAGAGTGATAAAATTATATACTTTATAAATGTAAATATGACGAATAAAAATGATAAATATAATAATATATATATTTACATTAGGAGTTTTCTATACTATAATTATTTAAAACTAAATATAAATGTTGGAATTATTTAGGACTTGAAATTGTCTAAAAATAAATATAAGTGATGAAGAGGTGATGTGATGAGATTAGATATGGATAGTATGTTATATGTACTAATTTATATGACATTATTGGTATCTATCATTGGAAGTATATTTTATTTTTGTAAAGACCTCTTAAATCATAAAATTAAGTATGTTTTAATAAGAGACATATTTGTAAATAGAATTACATATTCTGAAGAACGGTTGCCTAAACAGTATATAGTTTTTCAGAAATATGATATTTGGAGGTATTGTAGTTTGTTTTAATTTGAAATGAATCTATTATAAATTCTAAAGTTTAAAAATAAAAAGGAGAGAATAAAATGGATTTCATTTCAAGTATATTGCAAGGATTATTAAGTATATTATTTAATTTTACAGGTGATTTTGGAATTTCTATTGTACTTATAACTTTAATAGTTAAATTAGTACTTATGCCACTATCATTAAAACAAAGATTTTCTGTAAAAAAACAGCAAGAATTAGCTGAAAAAATGGAACATATAAAAGAAAAGTATAAGAATGATACTAAAGAATTGGAAAAGCAAATACAAGTAAGTTCTGTAGAAAGTATGAAGAGTATGCTGGGATGTCTTATAGTTTTGGTTCAAATGCCAGTAGTATATGCTTTATATCATGTATGTTTAGATATGACAAAGGAATTTACAACAATTATAATTCCATGGATTGCTAATTTAGGTACATTTGATAATTTGTTTATATTACCTTGTATATATACATTAATTATGTTAGCTTCAAATTTAGTGAATTATATACCATATTTAAAAATAAATTCTCAAGTAAAGTTTAACAAACAAATGGCTGTGGTGACTACCATAACAAGTCTTATACTAACTGTTAGAACTCCAGTAGCCATAGGTCTGTACTTTATAACAAGTGCAATTTATTCATTAATTGAAGATATTTGTTTTAGAATATATTTTAATCGAAAAAATAGAATAGTGACAAAATAATATAATTATTATTAGAAATATTTTAGCCTGCTAACATAGAAAAAGTTAGTAGGCTATTTTTATCTATGATATCAATTCCATTAAGAATAGTCTAAAAAATACTATCAAAATGCTATAAAAAATACTATCAAAATACTATAAAAAAATAGTTGAAAAATAAATAAATTAATATAAACTAAAATAAAGCCTACAAAAAAGAGGTGATAAATAGAAATGGCTAAAATACTAATTGTAGAAGATGAAAAAAGGATGCAAAGTATTATTGTAGAATATATGCAAAAGGGAGGATATACTTGTATAACTGCTGATGATGGAGTCGAGGCACTTACAATATTAAAGAGCAACAATATAGATTTAATGATATTGGATATTATGATGCCGTATTTAGATGGATTTTCAGTGTGTAGAGTTTCACGTGAAATGACTAATATACCTATTATTATATTGACAGCTAAAGGTGAAGAGGAGGACAAATTAAAGGGTTATGAATATGGCGCAGATGATTATATAACAAAACCATTTAGCCCCAAAGTACTTTTAGCAAAAGTTAATGCCTTGTTACGTAGATACACTACTGATATTCCCAAAAATTCATTGAGTTTAGGAAAGATTTTTATTATGGTAGCATCAAGGCAAGTGTATGTAGAAGATAAATTGATTGATTTAACATATAAAGAATTTGAATTATTGCGTTTATTTATGGAAAACCCTAATCAAGTTTTTTCCAGAGAGAAACTTTTAAATTGTATATGGGGATATGATTTTGAAGGAAACACACGAACTGTAGATACACATATAAAAACCTTACGCAAAAAGCTTGGTAGTGAAGGACACCATATAGTTACATTAATTCGTTCAGGATATAAGTTTGAGGTTAAGGAATGAATAGTTTAAGAAAGATTATAGAAAAACTGAAAAATGTAGATATTTCAAATTGGATTAAACAAAATTTTGGACTATATTCAGTTAGAAAAAAAGTGTTTTTACTTTCTAAATTATCAGGAGCGTTAATTATATTATTTTATCTGGTTGTTGAAGAATTTTCGATAAACTCTAAATTTGAATTTTGGATTTGGTTTATAATACTGGTTATATTTATTATGAGTATTGATTTCTTATTGGGAAAATTTATTTCAGAACCAATCACATCTATAAATAAATCTGCAAAAAGTATGTCCCAACTTGATTTTTCTAATCCATGTACTGTAAATACTAATGATGAATTTGGAGAACTTTCTAGGAGCCTGAATACAATGTCTACAAATCTACAACAGGCATTATCAGACCTAGAAAGTGCAAATATTCAACTTGAAAAGGATGTAAATAAGGAAAGAATGCTATTGGAACAAAGAAAGGAGTTGGTAGATACAATTTCACATGAAATGAAGACTCCACTTGGCATTATACGTGCGTATACAGAGGGGCTTATGGATGAAGTTGATGAAGAAAAAAAGAAAAATTATATGAATGTTATAATAGAAGAAACTGATAGAATGAACAATATGATTGTATCATTATTAGACTTATCTGCATTGGAAGCAGGAGTTTCTAAACTTAACCCAGAGCGTTTTGATTTTATAGAGTTTGTTGAAACTGTGGCAGGTCGTCTTTTAATTGATATACCAGATGCCAATTTTTATTTTACATATGATTTGCCAGAGTATGAAGTTTTTGTAGTGGCAGATAAAATAAGAATGGAACAAGTAGTAGAGAATCTAATTATTAATGCAAAGAAGCATGTTGTATATAATGGTAATTTAGATTTATCGATTACATGTGAAAATGGCTTGCTTTTATTTAAAATTTATAATGATGGTAGGATTATAGAGCAAGATGAGATTTCAAAGATTTGGTCTAAGTTTTATCGTAGTGTTCAATCTCAGCGTACAGGAGGTTCAGGTCTAGGGCTTGCAATTGTTTCACAAATACTTACAATGCAAGGGTTAGAATATGGAGTGAATAATCGTGATAGAGGAGTAGAGTTTTATTTTATGATTCCAATTGATGAATAATTTAGTATTAATTTATAAATTATAAGTATCTGATGTAAAATATTTTTCTTTGTAGACAATAGATATCTAAAGAGAATAAAATAAAAAAGTCTAATAAAAAAATTTAATAAAAAGCTTAATGAGAAGTCTTGTTTTCCTGATGAAAACAAGATTTTTTATTAAGCTTTTTATTATTTCACTTCGATTTCACAAGAGAGACACTTTGATTTCACCAAATAGAAATAAAATAAGTTAAATAAATTAAAAAAATATAAGAAGTAATTAAATACGCTTACAAGGGGGGGCACTTATGAAATGGTATACATGGTTGACTATTATATTGATAATATTGGTTTCTATTCCGCTTAAAATTAAATTTATAAAATGGTGGGATAGACGACAAAAAGAAAAAAATAATGAAGGAGGCTATGATAGATGATAAAAGTAGAAGAGTTGAAATTTTCTTATGGAAAAGATAAACAGATATTGCATGGACTTAATTTTGAAGTAAAAGAAGGAGAAATATTTGGATTTCTTGGACCTAATGGTTCAGGAAAATCCACAACACAAAAAATCTTAAATGGTGTTTTAAAAGGTTACAATGGTCATGTATCCATTTTTGGTAAGGAAGTTAAAGCATACACAGAATCTTTATATCAAAAGATTGGTGTTTTATTTGAATTTCCTTATTTATATACCAATTTAAGTGCAATTGATAATTTAGAATATTTTTCGTCTTTTTATCCTAAAAATCAAAGGAGAGATATATATGAACTCTTAGATTTGTTAGAGTTTAAGAAAGAGTTTATAAATAAGCCTGTATCATCCTACTCAAAAGGTATGAAGCAACGTATTAGTATGGCAAGAGCATTGGTAAGTAATCCAAAGTTGTTATTTTTAGATGAGCCTACTAGTGGACTTGACCCATCTGGAGCTGTACTATTTCGTAAGATTATTGAAGAAGAACGAAAAAAAGGAACAACTATCTTTTTGACTACTCATAATATGCTAGATGCAGATTTAATGTGTAACAATGTGGCTTTTATTGCAGATGGAAAGATTATGGTAATAGATAAACCCAAAAATTTAAAAATGAAAAATAGCAATAATAAAGTTGAAGTGGAATTTGTATATAATGGAAATCGAGATATTGAAATTGTAGATATACAAGAGTTAGAATCTGGAATAACTTTTAAATATGATGAAATCTTAAGTGTACATTCAAAAGAACCTACACTAGAAGAAGTTTTTATTAAATACACAGGAAGGATGTTAGTGTAATGTACTCTAAATTTTTTACCTTAGTAAAAAAAGAGTTTTGGATGATGATTTATGGTAAATTTTTTGTGCTGACACTTGGCTCTCTCATACTTTATTCGTGTTATATTAATTTTGGTTATGTAAAGTTTATGGATGAAGATAGTTATCACAATAATGTATATCTATATAATCCAGAGAATATAAGCATGAGTGCATCTCCATTAATTAATCAAGTTTCTTCTATAGGTGAATTAAAAGCAAAACTTGATGAAGATACAAGTGCAGTTTGTATTGATATGAGTTCCAGTAAGCCGAAAGTAATTTTACATGAAAGTATTAAAGGAGTTGACGATTATAGAGCTGACTATGCATTGTCATTATTATCATCAGAAAAAGACCATAATAGCAAAATATCAGACAACAATGCAATAATTCAAATTAATGATAAGGATACATCTGAGATAAAACAAAGAAAAGACATGACTTGTGAGATTTTATTCTTTGAAATTGTAGCTATTGGATTTTTAGGGATTGCCTCTTTATTATTTAAAGAAAAGCAGATGGGAGTAATGCGTATTACTGGTATTTTACCTGTAAAAAGAAGTCTTTTTATATTATCAAAGATATTTGCTTTTTTGATATGTGACCTATGTTTTACAGTTCTTTTAGTAGTATTTAATATTGGATTTTTTGAAGGAATAAAAATACTTCCACAAGTATTAGTTCAAGCTAGTATTTTATCAATTATTATGTCTTTGATTGGAATAGGATGCTCAATGTTATTGAGAGATTTTAAGCAATTTTCTCTTATATATCTTGTGGTTGCTGTATTCATAACTACACCTATATTTCTATCTGCAAATACATCTTTTGAAATAGATTGGATTAAATATCATCCCTTCTATCATGTTTATAGTCAGCTTAAAAATGCGTTTTTCATGAATTTTTCAAAAGAATTAGTTTATTTTGTAGTGTGTTCTTTGACAATAATAGTTCTATTTTTACTTGTAAAATATATTTTTAATAAAGAGTTGGTTAGGGAGGGATAATCTTGATAGGATTACGTTACCAGTTAAAGAGTATAAAAAAAGATAAAATGTGTATAATTTCCTTCTTTTTACCAGTTGTTATGGCGATTTTAATAAATTTTATGGGAACAATTGATATATCTTCATTAGGGGAGATACGTTTTGGTATAGTGAAGGATACACTTCCTGTACAAACAGAGCAGTGGTTGAAGAAGTATGGTATGGTAAGTGTATATGACACAAAAATGCATTTAATACGTGAAATTAAGGATATTAAAACGGACACAATTGGAGTTGTTAGAGATGGTAAAGGGATAAAAACTGTGCTTTATGGAAATGAGATTAATGCTATAAAAAATGTTGGAAAGACATTGCCAGAGATGTTTAGACTAAAGGGTGATTTAAAAGATGTTGAGGTTACAATATTGCCTAAAGATAGTATTTTAAAAGAGTTTCAAAATGTTTTTATTGCCATGATTTTAATTACTGCTATGTTTATGGGATGCACCTTTAATGCAATGAATATTATATCTGAAAAAGAAGATGGAATATCATTTATAAATGAAGTTTTGCCACAGAGTAGAAGTCAGTATATTATACAAAAAGTATTTTTGGGTCTTTTATGTGGGTGTTTATCTTCAATGATAACTGTATTTATATGTTTGGATATTTCAATATTAGATATGATAATGATGTTGTTACTCGTTGTATTTTCAGCATTTATTTCATCACTTATAGGTTTATTTATTGGAAAGTTGTCAGAAGGTCTTATGGTAGGAATTGTTTATATTAAAATAGTAATGATTTTATTTATAGGTACTCCTTTGTTAATATATCTTCTAGGGGTTAATACCAGTGGTATAGGGAATTTATGCTATATAATGCCTTCAGTTGCTACATTTAATGGTATTATGGAGATTATTAATGGTAATGTCATTATTATCAAAGATATTGTAATTTTGGCTGTACATTGTGTAGTATGGTTTATGATATATATTATTTTAGATAAAAAAAGAAAGTTATCTTTTAGTAGATAACTCAGTATAATTATAATTGGGACAATTTAATAGGTGATTTAATATACTTTGTATAGTGTAATTTATGTAGTGCAATTTGTATACTTTAATTTATGTAGTGTAATAGTTAGTTTTATTTTATAATTATTCAATATAATTTAGTAAGAAGTTCAGTACAATTAGAGCTACTTAGTGGAAAACTTAATAGGTACTTAAACTATATAAATACTTTATTTTCCTCCATTTGTACTATAAATTTAATTTATGATATAAATGGAGGTATTATTATATGATTTGATAAATTTCATCATTATAACCTACAAGTAAAGGTATTATTATATAAAGTTAATAAAGATAGTATCAAAATATTATTTGCTATAAAGAGAGGGACTCAAAATAAAGATAAACCTATTTTTCAATGTTGAAATGATAAAATATATTTAATTTCATATAAAAAATTTTCTTCATAAATTAAAAAGTCCATTTTAAGCCCCCCTCAGCCCCCCTCATTTTTAACCAGATAAATCGAGTTAAACTATTTAAATATATTACTCGGATTCATTTGACTTAGATATTCCTTGCTTGTAAAATTGTTTTGAATAGGGGATAGCCAAAGCAAAAAATAAAAGTATAATCCCTGCTATGATTATTAAATTATTAATAGAAATTACATCTGCCATTGGTCCGAAAATCATCATACCAAGAGGAATAAAACCAGTATATATAATAATAGGTAAGCTAAGAACTCGACCTAGCATTTGTGGTGCTACATGCTCTTGCAACATAGTCATAGCTGATGCTTGAATAATTGGAATTGAAAAATTCGTAAAAAACATAAATATAAAAAATTGCCAAGCTTGTGTTACAAGACCTAGAATAATTGAAAAAATAGCATAGGATAATATTGCTAGAAAAAAGGTCTTATTTCTATTTTTAAAACCACCAAAAACTCCTATAATCAATCCACCTAAAACCATACCTAAAAATCCAATCATTTCAATAATAGACAGGTATATATAACCCTTGCCAAATGTTCGTTCAATAAGAAGTCCTATAAGAAATCCTGATGGAACACAAAGAAGCATGAATGCTCCATAAGTAAAAAGCACTTTTCTAATGAACTTATCTGAAAAACAGTACTTTATCCCTGATACCATATCTGCAAAAAATGAGACTTTTTCAGTTTGTTTTGGTATATCATGTTTAGGAATTTTGATGAATATCAATAATACAATAGCAATAATTGCAGTAAATACATCAATTAAAAGAACTTGATTTATTTTATTACCAAATCCAAGTATTGCAGCAGCTACAATAGGAACTATAAATTGTACTATAGATTGTAGGCTACTATTTATACCATTAAAACGCATTAAATGTTCTTCTGGTACAAGTTGAGGAATCATTGCGTTTACAGCAGGTGTTTGTACACCACTTCCTAGTGAACGTATAACAGATATTACTGATATGGCTATTAATTCACTTGTTGTGCCATTTGATGACATCATAAATAGAATTAGAACTAATGTAGATATAGCAATTGTTGAATCTGATACAATTATGAGTACCTTTCGATTGTAGTAGTCTGCCCATACACCAGCAAAAAAAGAAATTATCATTTGAGGTATAAAGGAGCATACAGTTAAAACTGTTACCCATACACCTGATGATGTCTGAAGTGTGACATACCATATCATTGCCATTTGTACAAGTGATGAGCCAAATAAGGAAATATATTGACTTGCTAAAAAAAGAATGACTTTTTTCTTCCATGTAGAATTAGTATTTTTGTTTTCCATCCTATTCCTCCTTTGATTTGTGTGTTGAATTTTTCTTGCTCTTAAGGATAACACACAAATCAAAGTCTGGAGTTAGAGTGGAGGGCTAGGAAAATTGTTTTTTCATAATTTGAAGATGAGATTTCATGGTTTTTGCATTATGTTCAGCTTCTTTCAATGAAGTTATCAGTTTGTCACACACTGAGATAATTTCGTCATCATCTTTTGGAGTGTCAAGGACAGTTTTAATATTAGTATTAGGATTAGAAGATAAAGCATTTAACATTCGTAAAATAGCTGAAAGAGAATAATTTGCACAACGAAGTGCGCTTATAATTTTAAGTCGTTTTATATCTTCATCAGTATATACACGATAACCATTTTGTTTTCTTTTTACTTTTAACAAACCATTCATTTCCCAATTTCTTAAAGTATCTATTGTAACATTTAAGTGTTCTGCAGTTTCTTTTCTAGTTAAAAAGAGTTTATTTGTTTCTGGAGTATTTCCATTTAAAATCTGTGCAACAATAGTAAGTGCTTCCTCGGCATTAGATTTTTCTATTTCTAATTGTTGCAAGTATTGATTTACAAGACTAATAGCCTTATCAAAGTCCCTATTCGCTGATGTTCTTACAATCTCAAGGGCATCTTTTCTTAATCCCCTTTGTACCACTTCAATTTTCAAGGCTGTACGAGCAAATCTAAATTGTTCTATATGAAAATCATTAAAGATACGATAACCATTGGTATTACGCTTAGGTTTAGGTATTAAGTTTAGTTCTTCATATAAACGTACTGTATTAGGATGTACACCAATTAAATCTGCTACCTCTGATGTCGTGTAAGTGTCCATTAGTATTCAACTCCTTTTAGATATATAGTATTAGTCATAATAACACCAAACAAAAGTCTGGTGTTATAATGGAGGGTTTGGCTATCTAAGAGTAATTAGTTTATGAAAGAGTAATTAGTTTATGAAAGAGTAATTAGTTTATGAAAGAGTAATTAGTTTATGAAAGAGTAATTAGTTTATGAAAGAGTAATTAGTTTATGAAAGAGTAATTAGTTTATGAAAGAGTAATTAATCTATGAAAGAGTAATTAATCTATTATAGAAGTAAGTATATATTTTTCAATAAACTCCCATCTATCACGAGGTTTAAACACTATTTTAGATGGTATGGCTATTACTAAGTCATATTGTGGAATACAACAAATAGCATTTCCTCCAGTTCCCATTGCTGAATACCACAAAACACCATCTTTTTTACATAGCCACCACAGATAACCGTATTCATTACTATTCATTTTAACTGATTCTTCAATCCACGATTTAGATATAATACGTTTATTATTCCAAATACCATCATTTAAATACAGAAAACCAAATCGCAACATATCTCTAGCACTCAATGTAAGTCCCCAGCCACCTATAGAATAACCCTGTCTATCTTTTGCCCAACCCTTAAGATTTTTTCCAAAGAAATCTTCAAAACCAAAATCTTTCATATCATAATCTGGTATAACTTTCATACCAATAGGTTTAAATAAGTATTCATTAGCAAATTCACGAGCAGATTTTCCAGTAGTTTTTGTTATAATAGCTGAAAGTAGGTGCGTTCCAGCTGAAGAATATTTGAAAGTACCAATTTCGCCTTTTTGACCAAGTTGATTCAAGGTATATTTTATCCAATCTTTTTGTTTGCAAAGTCTTTCTAAAGACTCAGTCATATTTTTAAAAGGGTATGGTGCAGTCATTGTAAGTAGGTGACGTATAGTTACTGCTTTTTTACATATTTCAGAAGGACTACAAGTATATTCAGGAAAAAAATCAACAACCTTTTGGTCAACATCTTTTATATATCCTTTATCTATTGCAATACCTATTAAGGCTGATATAATACTTTTTGTAACTGATGCAACATGAAAAGTATCATCAGCATTATATCCATTATAGTACTTTTCAAAGACAATTTTTCCTTTTCTTGCAATAATTATACCATTTATATTGCTATATTGTGAGATTATTAAAGGTTCAAGTTGTGAAAGCTTTTCTGAACTCATACCAACACTTGAAGGATCTACTTTTTCAAAAATTAAGTCTAAGCAATTGTTTTTATTCATTAAAGATACCTCCCTGTTATAGATTTTGGATTTTCTTTTAGAGCTTTTGGAGAACCTTCTGCAATTATATAACCTCCTTTGTCACCACCTTCTGGACCAAGCTCAACAATCCAGTCACAAACATTTAATACATCTATATCATGTTCAACAACAATTACAGAATTTCCATTTTCAACCAATTCATCTAATAATTGAATCAACTTAGAAGTATCATATAGACTTAGACCAGTAGTTGGCTCATCCAATACATAAAGGATATTACCATTTCGTTTTTTACCAATTTCTTTTGCAAGTTTGATTCTTTGGGATTCACCACCACTTAAAGTTGGTGTAGGTTGGCCTAATTTTATATACCCCATACCTATTTGTTCTAATACATTTAAGTGTGAAACAATATTTGGAATATCCTTGAAGAAATATACAGATTCAGAAACACTCATATTTAAAATATCATGTATATTTTTATTTTTATATTTAATAGATAAAGATTCATCATTAAATCTTTTTCCCTGACATTCACTGCATATATGGTCTATACTTAGATTATTTCCCAACCAGACCTTTTCATATCCACTACCACTACATTTAGGACAAGCACCTTTGGAGTTAAATGAGAAATGACCAGCTGTAAATCCTCGTTCTAACGATTTTGGCTGACCTGCAAATAGTGTACGTATCTTATCCCATATACCAATATAAGAAGCAGGAGTTGAGTTCATATTTTTGCCAATAGGAGATTGGGATATCTCTGAATATCCAGAAATATGTTTAGTACCAATCAGTCTATCTGCAATAGTTTCAACAACTGCATAATCGTCTTCCTCACCTATTTCACTCTCTGAAGAATTTATTTGATTATTGATAGTATGGTTATTAAATTGGCTTCTAAGAAGAGGAAGTAGGGTGTCTGATATAAGTGAACTCTTGCCACTACCTGATTTTCCAGATATTCCAACCATAGCACTCAAAGGTAATGATACAGTTACATTTTTAAGATTATTTGTATTTGCATTTTGAATAGTTATACAAGGTATTTTATCAGTATGTGTAATATTTTTATTGCTTGTTCTATTAGGCATTGGATATTTTCCAGATAGATACTGCCCAGTAAGTGATTTGTTGGATTGAAGTAGACCTTCTAAATCTCCTTGATATACTAATTGACCACCTTCAACACCAGCTTTTGGACCAATATCAATAATATGTTCTGCCATTTTAATTGTGTTTTTATCATGCTCAACTACTATGACCGTATTGCCTAAATCTTTAAGTTTCTTTATTGATTTTAAGATGTCTATTTTTTCTGATTCATGCAATCCAGCTGTTGGTTCATCAAGCACATAAATTAATGAGTCCATCTCTGAATCGAGATGTGAATTTAAAAATAGTCTTTGCATTTCCCCACCACTCAAAGTTGACATTTCTCGGTATAAGGATAGATGACCTAATCGTGATTCTATTAAATGTTGAGTTTTGGATAAAATATCATTTACAAGATTTGTACCAAATGTGTTTAAATTACCTTGATTTATTAAGAGTTTAAGGAAATCATCAATTTCTAAAATCGTCATTTTTCCAAGTTCTCCAATATGTTTTCCGTTTAAAAGTACTCTACGTGCTTCTTCACCAATTTTAAAACCATTACAATCTGAACAGGCAGTCATAGTATAAACTCCATTTAAATCTTCGCCCCTTTTGTAACGATTGTGAAATACCTTTGATAAAGAGGAACTTTTTTTACCATTT
This sequence comes from Clostridioides difficile ATCC 9689 = DSM 1296, assembly GCF_001077535.1. GTDB lineage: Bacteria > Bacillota > Clostridia > Peptostreptococcales > Peptostreptococcaceae > Clostridioides > Clostridioides difficile. Next base: position 3,572,817 of record NZ_CP011968.1, on the reverse strand, counting down.
TCATAATGACCATAGAGTACTTCATTTCTTATTTCTTCAGGTAGTTGTAAGAATTGTATGTCTAAATAATCGTTGAATTTTTTAGAAAATACTCTCAAATATCCTGGTGTAATCTTTGCTCTATCTAAGACTTGTTTTAGGGTGTCATGCTTATCAAGGACTAATTTTTCAATATTAATCTCAAAATATGCACCATGTCCAGAGCACTTCATACACATTCCATCTGAAGAGTTGTATGAGAAATAACTTGGTCTTAATCGTTCTTCCTCATATCCACAATTATTGCAAATTAGATTATCGCTTACAGGAGTATCACACATAGTACACATTATTTGACCTTCCACTGAATACAATAGTGTAAGCATGTTGAGAATATTGGTTCTTGTGCCTACTGTTGAACGAGGATTGCTCTGGCGAATAATATTTTGTTGAACAGCTATAGTGGGAGCTAAACCTTGAATATTATCAAACTTATCTTCACTATCAATACCTGCAAGTATACCTAAAGATTGCAGATATTGTTTACGCCCTTCCTCAAATACAATGTCAAACATAAGGCTAGACTTACCTGAGCCACTGACACCTGTTGCAACAACAAGCTTATCTTTGGGGATAGAAACATCTATATTTTTAAGATTGTGTATCTTTGCTCCATTAATTTTTATTTCTTTCATTGGTTCACCTCATTTTATCAATTTTATCAAACCGTAAAATAGGGATATATTAATCCTTAATACAAGAATAGATTAGGTGAGGTTATTAAAAAGGTTCTATAGGTAAATATATATCGACCAAGTGTCTATTTTGAGGGTGATTGTGTGGGTTGTTAAGATATACTTCAAAAGGGAAGGAGGCACGTAGCTTATAATTACCATTTGATAGCCATTCATTATACATAAAATCCCACGCATCACTATATTCAGATTTTGAAATATCAAAATGTCCCACAAGATATTTTCCAGAAGGTATTATCATATTGCCAAGATTGTCATTCTCTTTGACAACTATGTTATCTGGAATAGTCATGCAAATACTAGTCCTTAATTGATGCTCCTGTGTAAATTGTGGATTATCATGATAAATGGCTAATATTTGTGTGTTTTCAAGTCCAAGTAGATTCTGCTCACTTGCATATGTGAATAACCGTTCTAAAAGTTTTGGGAAAGTACTGGTTAGATTACCATATGAACCAGTATACCTAGTGTAAATAGTATTCATATTATCAAGTTCTAGAATTTCAATTTCACCTTTAACCTCTCTAGTATTCTTACATTTAGGTTTTGATATGCTTCTATTGTACTGAGAAATTTTATATGGTTCTTTGCAATTCTTGCTATAATTGTTTCTATATTTTATAGGGCTTATTTTATAGTAATTTTTAAATGCTCTCGAGAAAACTGCTGAATCAGTAAAGCCAAAGTAGTGTGCAATATCAGTAACAGTCATGTCAGTTCTATGAATAAGAAAAGCAGTTGCATTTTCTAGTTTTAGCCTATTTACATACTGTGCCAAAGTTTCTTTTTCTATTGCTTTGAAGATTCTATGAAAATGAAATTTTGAAAAACCTGCTATATTAGAAAGTTCATCAAGAGAAAGAGGTTCATGTAAATGTTCTTCTATATAGTCTTGCACTTTGCAAATACGATTTAGATATTCTTTTTTACTTTTAGCATTTGTCATATATAGCCCTCCTTATTGTGTAAAATGTGTATCAATTAATTTATAGCAATATAGTAATAAAATTTTATGTTTTTGTAATTTATGATAAATAAGATAGCGTTTAATTTTTTATAATTGATAAAAGATATAAGATGCCTTATATTTGTCTTTGCATATAAGTATAGTCTTCGTAATAATTAGTATACCATAGTGATTTATTTTTAATTGTGTATTTATATAAATACACAACTTATGATATGGACGAATTATTATGCAAATAAGCTGTAATTAAATAAATTGCAATATAAACCAGTTGAAACATAAGTTAGGGAAATATTATCAAAGTTATTATTTAGCATAAGAGTATAGAGGGAATAAAATAAGATTAAAAAATTACATACTAAATTTAATAAAATTTTTATATTAAAAATAATATTAAGTTTATTGTTTAAATAAAAAAGTTAAATCTACACTATTAACTTATTATACTTAAAACTTTAAAATGAAAATATCAAAGAATACTTTTTAATAAAAATAATCATTTAATAAGTTATTTAAAAATCTAAAAACTTTACAACAAATTATCTATTTAAATTGGAGGAGTGGGAATATGAGTAATAGTTTTTATCAATTAAATTCAGCAGTATTATATTTTAATGAAAAAAGAGATGTAAATAGAATAAGGTTTAATCACTATGTAATGAGAAAAGAAAATATACAAAGATTAAAAGGAACTCTGCCAAGAGGACAATTTATGATGACAGTAAGGAAAGCTGCATCTGACCTTGATGTATCTATATCTACAATAAGTAGACTTGTAAATGAATTTATAGATTTAGGTATATTGAGGTTAATAAGTAGGGGAGTAAAGGGAAATTGTTGTTCTGTATATAGTTATGTTTGTTCTGAAAGTAGTAATGCAGAAATTGTAACAAAGAATGGTGATATTTTCAAAAATATAGAGAAATACATTGATGCAACTATTAACAATAACCAAAAAACAATGAAATATAAACATAGAGATGAGTTGTTTAAGAACAGTAATACCAACATATACAGCCGTATAAATCAAGAGAGTATAGACAAAGATTATGATTTGATAATTCATACTGGGTATGAAACAGAAAATGAGACAAAGAAAAAAGAATTATTAAAAAATAATTTAAATAAAAAGAATTTAAATAAAAATACCTTTGAAAATTCGGATGAAGATTTGACTGAAGATTCTACTTATAAAAATCCAGAAAGCATACATGAAATTATTATAAGAAAATTAAATAGTGAATCAGGAAAAAATTTTAAAGCTGATTTGAGTATAACTAAGGCACTTATAGATAAAAGATTAAAAGAAGGGTATAGTTTAGAAGATTTTTACAAGGTTATAGAGGCAAAGGTAAGAAGATGGAGATATACAGATATGGAAATATATATAGAACCAACAATTCTGTTTGGGTATGAATTTGAGTCGTATTTAAATGAGGAGAGTTCTTTATCTGCTTGTAATTATGGTGATATGTGTTATGAAGATATGTATTGAGATATTTATTAAGATATTAGTTGCTTTTTAGTTGTTTAAAATATGTTTATGTATAAATAGTGTATTAAAATGGAGTTGTCTCAAAATAGAGAGAAGCCTCTTCTTAATTGTTTAAATGATGAAAATATATTTGATTTAATACAAAGGAGAGTGCTTTATGAGTTAGAAGATTTATTTTGAGACACTCACTTTTTTTAATATACTGGAGAAATATAACCCATTTTACAAGAGTGCATAGGTATATATAATGGCATAATGTGGATTTAAATTAAAAAAAATAAAATAAAGCCATAAATATTGAAATTTTCAATATTTATGGCTTTATTGCTTGTAATAATTAATAGAATATATATTTTTTATTAATCATCTATTTCAAATTCTAATATTTTACCAGTAATTGCATTAATTGTTATCTCATATTCAGTTTTTCCTTTTATTATTTCACCTTCATATTCTTTGTCATCTTCATCATACTTAAATTTTACTATTTTCCCACCAGGCACTTTATCTAGCATTATTGATTTAGCTTTTTCAGCACTAATAATAGAACTGTTGTCATTAGTATTAGAGTTATTCTTATCATTATCATCAAAGTCATCATCAGAATCATTGTCCATGTCAATATCTACAATTCTTCCATCAAATGCACTTATCTCTAATTCATATGTTTTCTTATTTTTTATTACTTTAGCCTCATATTCGTTATCTTCAGCATCATATTTACAATAGATTAAATTACCATTAGGAATAGCATCTAATGCTATAGACTTAGCTTTATCCAATGATATATTTTGTGTACCTAAATTATTATCATTTAAGTCATCATCTTTTTCAATTTCTATTATTTTACCAGAGTAGGCATCAATTTCTATCTCATATAGGATATTATCCTTTATAACTTTGCAGTCATATTCATTATCATCTTCATCATAATAACAAACTAAAATATTGCTTCCTGGAAGAGCTTGTTTTAATATTTCTTTAGCCTGTATTAAAGATATTTTTTTAGTTTTATTTCTTATGTTCACATTTTTTAGTTTTAAAATATCTTCAAATGCTTTTTGATTATATCCTCCTCCTACTTGTGTTATTTCATCTATATCTTTATTTTTAATAAATTCTTTTTGACTATTTACAAGGCTACCATTAGATATCATTATAGGAGAATTTTCTTTAGCAGCTAGTACTCCTATTGATAATGAATCTACTAATGCATTTTCTTGGTTAATACCATCTTTAGCTACAAATACATTATTTATTTTTTTATCTTTATAAAATTTATCAATAATTTTTGCATTAGTATTGTTTCTATCTGAACCACTGATTCTTTCTCTGTTTGGATATTTCTTTACTGTATTGTCTGATAAAATCTTATTTCCTCCAACTATGTAAGATTTTTTTATAGACCTATTGTTTAAGAAATTTATACTACTATCATTGCTGTTTTCATCTGATACTAATATTATAGGCATATTATGTATTGCTGCTGGAGAAGCTATACTAACTGCATCAGATAGTCCCTTTAGTCCATTTACAACTGCAACATTTTCTACCTTTTTTATCTTATCTATTTCTTTAAGTACATTTGTAGACATTTCATATATATTGTTTCCTACTATTTTATTTATTTTTATGTTAAGTGATTTTATTTCATTTTCTACTTTGGAAGAAATGCTATTTCCACTATCTACAATGTACACATTATCTACACCAAGCCTTTTAAGCTCAGCCTTAGTTGAATTTTCAATACTGTTGTTGTTTACTAAAAGTATAGGTGCATTCTTTAGCTTAGCAAATGGATTTGCACAAAGTGCACTTTGAATAGAATTACCATTAACTATAATGGCTGTTTTTGATTGAACCCATCCCAATTTACTTACTTCTACTGCTGTTTCATATCTTGTTTTACCTATTAATCTTTCTTGCTTTGTAGTATTGTCTGCAAAAATTGCTGAAGAACTAGAAAAAAACATCATACCTGATATTAATATAGCTAAATTTTTCTTATTCATATTTTTACCTCACAATCTTTAAAAATTTGTTATTTAGCATACTTAATAAAATATAATCTTAAAATCAAATTGATGCTGAGTTTGAAGTTACAAAATCAACAAATAAGATTTCTTTAATACAAAATTTTCCTTTTTATATTTAACATTGTATCACAAATATAAAAAGGAAAAAACTTTTTAAAAAGGGTATACACTATTCATTTTTTATCTTATAAATAAGTCTTTACCACTGTTTCATATATTTTAAAATAGACACAAGACCTATTTCTAAATCTTTTATAAACATTTTAGGTGAAATTTCTTTTTAAACATATCTAAAAAGTATTTGTAGTAATATTAATGGACTGAATTTCTTAAAGTATATATTTCTTTACATGTTGGAGTTTGTGAAGTTTGAGAATTGGAGGGTGAAAGAAACATGTAATGGATTAATATTAAAGAACTGTATTTTTATAATATTTGTCTTAAAAATAAAAAAATCTATTGACTTGAAGTTAACTCCAAGTAGTAAAGTATAATTATACAAGAATTATATACTTGTAAGAATAGTTAAAGTAGAGAGAAAAAACAAACAAGTTTTAAAGGGGGAAGTAAAACAATGGAGGCAAAAAAATTAGGATTTGGATTAATGCGTTTACCAATAAAAGATGAAAATGATGTTACAACTATTGATATGGAACATTTAAATAAAATGGTAGACACTTTTTTAGAAAGGGGATTTACATATTTTGATACAGCCTATGTGTATCACATGGGAAAAAGTGAGATAGCACTTAGAGAATCTCTAGTAAAAAGACACAAAAGAGAGAGTTTTACTATAGCTACAAAACTTCCATTAATGGCTTTAAAGAAAAAAGAAGAGCAAGAAACCATTTTTAATGAGCAATTAGAAAAATGTGGTGTAGACTATTTTGACTACTATCTTTTACACAATATAGGCGTGTCACATTATGAAGTAGCTAAAAAATTTGATAGCTTTAAGTTTATTGAAGAAAAGAAAAAAGAAGGAAAAATAAAGAATATTGGTTTTTCTTTTCATGATAGTGCAGAATTATTGGATAAAGTCTTGAGTGAGCATCCAGAAGTAGACTTCGTGCAATTACAGATTAATTATTTAGATTGGGATAATGAAAGCATACAATCTAGAAAATGCTACGAGGTGGCAGAGAAGCATAATAAGCCTGTAATTGTTATGGAGCCAGTAAAAGGAGGTACACTTGCAAAGATACCAGAAAAAGCAGAGAAATTATTGAATGACTACAATCCAGATATGTCAATTTCATCTTGGGCAATACGTTTTGCAGCAAGTAAAGATAATGTTATGATGGTCTTAAGTGGGATGTCAAATATGGAACAATTATTAGACAATACAGGATATATGCAAAATTTCAAACCATTCGTACAAGAGGAATATAATATTATAGATGAAGCAGTAGAGATTATCAACGAATCAATTTTAGTTCCTTGTACTGCCTGTCAGTATTGTGTAGAAGGCTGTCCAAAAAATATCGCTATTCCAAACTATTTTGCGTTGTACAATGCAGAAAAACAAGCTCTTAATACTGGATTTTCAACACAGATGGTCTACTATAATAATTATACTAAAACTTATGGAAAGGCCTCAGATTGTATTGAATGTAAACAATGTGAAGAAAGCTGTCCTCAACACATTAAAATTATAGATGCTTTAAAGAATGTAGCAGAAACCTTTGAGAAATAATTCAATCTATACAATATCAAGAGGAGAAGATATGTATGACGATTTCAGAAGTTAGTAAAAAATACGAGCTTTCAGCGGATACTTTACGATATTATGAACGAATTGGTTTAATACCACCTGTAAATAGAAATAAAAGTGGAATTAGGTCTTTTACAGAAGAAGATTGTGAGTGGGTTAATTTCATAAAGTGTATGAGAGGTGCAGGTCTTTCTATTGAGACATTAATTGAGTATGTAGCTATGTTTCAACAAGGGAGCAGTACTATCAAAGCTAGAAAAGAACTTTTAATAGAGCAGAGAAACCAACTAGCAAAAAGAATAGAAGAAATGCAAAAAACTTTGGAACGATTAAATTTTAAGATTGATAGATATGAAGAAGGTATTATTGAGAAAGAAAAAGTATTAAAGAGCAGTAGAAATAAGAAAATGGAGGCAGTATCTTATGAGTAAAAATGTATTAATAGTATCAGCTAGTCCTAGAAAAGGTGGAAATTCTGATTTATTGTGTGACCAGTTTATACAAGGGGTATTAGAATCTAAAAATCAAGTGGAGAAGATATTTTTAAAAGATAAAGATATTAACTATTGTACTGGATGTGGTGCTTGTTATGAAAAAGAAGCAAATTGTTCACAGACAGATGACATGGGAGAAATTCTTGAAAAAATGATTGAGGCAGATGTGATTGTTTTAGCGACTCCAGTTTATTTTTATACTATGAATGCGCAAATGAAAACTATGATTGATAGAACTTGCTCTAGATATACTGAAATTTGTGATAAAGATTTCTATTTTATCGTTACAGCAGCAGATGAAAATGTGGCTGATATGGAAAGAACAATAGAAGGATTTAGAGGATTTACATCATGTCTAAATGGTTCTAAGGAAAAAGGTATAGTATATGGTGTAGGTGCTTGGAATGTAGGTGATATTAAGGGAAGTAAGGCAATGAAACAGGCATATGAAATGGGTAAGTTGGCGTAGTATGTTTGTATAAAATTGTATAAAATTGAATATATTCTTATCATTTCAACAATAAAAAGAGGCTTATCTGTATTTTGAGACAGCCTCTTTGTGCTATATCATTTATTTTTATTCTATATCCTTATTATACCCTTTATTTTTTTATGCCTATTTAAGTATCTGTTGTTACTCATATATTTTAATAATTACCCTTAAAAAACTATACAGATTCCTGCATAATATTATTTTCTTTAGTAATTAATTTTTCTAGGTTTTTCCAATCCATTTCTTCCATATTTGCAAAATAATGACCACTTCCTATGCAAGTCAGGTAAGACTTTCCATCTAATTCAAACGAAGAACCTCCAATACACTTTGAATTACATTTCTTACAAGTACGAGTTTTAGTTATACTATCTTTAATAGTTTTAGAGCATTCCTCCACAGCATCTTTATATGTATTTAGATGAAAAAGATTTGCTTTAACTCTCCATTTTTTTTCATTACATTCAATAGTAAATAAGCTACGTTTTGGTTTCTTAGTTGAATATACTATTTTGTAAGAACGAGCACCTGTTTTTGGTTCAATTTTACAATCTAATGATTTACCAAGTTCATGTAAATGACATGCAATATCATAATCTTTACCACTTAGTACTTCTAACATTTCTTCTGTTGTTTCTGCTGTTAATTCACTTTTGCTCATATTAAAAAAATCCCCCTATATAAATAATAATTTCATATGAAAATAATTAATATAAGTATATTAAATAAAACTATTAAAATCAATAAAATTACTGCAATCTTACATTATTGGGCATAGAATGAGAGCTAATGATTTATTAGAAATAAGACTTAATAGTATGAAAATTTACTTAGACGTGGTACAATTCTATAAAAGATTTAAAACTAGGAAAGGAGAAAGTTGTTGAGATACGGCCAATATAACAATTTATTTATAAGTTGTAAATTTATTATGAGATTAATTAGATTGTTAAGTAATACTATCAAAAGGTAGTTTTTTGGATTTTCAGCAACAGTGGTAGATATTGATAATTTTTTGGTTATTATTATATTTAGCTGTTATATTTTCAATAGGCTCTATGATAACTAGGGTAAATAAGGTATGGGTAAAGGTTTTATTATTTATAATAGTGGGATTGTCAACTATAGTTCTTTCATATGTAATAACTTGATTATGCAAAATTCTATGAAGCAGGAACCCTGTGACTTTAGTCATGGGAGGTTCAGAATTTAAGGTTAAAAAATAACTTTAATCTGTAAATTCTCAAAACAAGAATTCTCATGTTGGTAAATTTCTAGATATGAGAAAAAAATTGACATCATAAAAAAGTAATTTTAGAGCGTTTTTTGACGAAAAAATTCAGAAGTAACTATTTTGAATGACTTCACAAAATTTTATATATAAATAAAGTTTGGCACGTTAATTGCTTTAATAAAAGTTAACAAGACACAAATAAACATAATCATCTAAGTATTGATTATTTGAAGTTTTAGATTTGAAATTTAATCTAAAGGTTCGTATTAATATTGGTGTTTAGGAAATTTTATTTTCCTGTAAATATAACTTAATAATAGGAGGTGAAGTCATGTCAAAAGTAGTAATAGCTACAGAGAAAGCTCCAGGAGCAATTGGACCATATTCTCAAGCAATTCAAGTTGGAAACATAGTTTCTACATCAGGTCAACTTCCAATAGATATGAAGACTGGCGAGTTAGTATCTGACCCAAAAGAAGCAACAAAAGCTTCTTTAGATAATGTAAAAGCAATATTAGAACAAGCTGGTACAAGTATGGATAAAATATTTAAGACTACAGTATTCGTAAAAGATTTAAAGGATTTTAATGATATTAATGAAGTATATGCTACATATTTTAAAGAAAATCCACCAGCAAGGTCATGCGTACAAGTTGCTCAATTACCAAAAGATGCAGTTTTAGAAATTGAAGCAATGGCAGTATTATAAGTATTATAACAATAAAACCAATAACAAAACTAATAAAAATTAAAAACTAATAAAAAAAGTCTACAATTAAAAAAGTTTATATTAAAAAAGTCTATATAAAAATCTATCTAAATATTTAACTATTGAGCTTTTCTCATATAATGTATATTTTTATGTCAAAAATATATTTGTTATATGAGGAAAGCTTTTTTTTATTATTGTATTGTGATTTATTTTATTGTCTGCATATTATAATTAAGGTTACTATATAAAACAAACTTTTTATAAATTAATATTGTCTGTTTTAACGCAAATATATAAATAAGTAATGTTTTATATATATTTTAAAGAGTGACTATATGTTAAAATATAGCTAAACTGATAATTTGGTAAATTAAATTCTAATGGGGGAAACTATGTTAAGTAAATTAAAAGAATTTCAACAAGAAATGATAAAATACACTGAAACAGTAGCTAGTGTGTTAGATGTAGATATTGAAATAGTTGACGATAGATTAATAAGAATTAGTGGTACAGGTCTGTATAAATCAAAGATAAATGAAAGCGTTGTTACAGAAGGATTTATTTATGACAATGTTATACAGACAGGTCAGGAATTAGTCGTATTGGATATATGTGATAATCAGCTTTGTATAGAATGTTCCCATTACATGAAATGCTTAAATAAAGTAATAATAGCAGTTCCAATAAAGTATAATAATCGAACTATAGGAGTAATTGGTGCTATTAGTACAGATAAAACTAAAAAAGTAGAAATAAGTGCAAAAATAGATAATTATTTAAAATTTGTTAATCATATATGCGATTTAATTTCTATGAAAATAGAAGAACATGAAGCGTCAAAAAATAGCAGTAGAAAAATGGATATGATGATAGAAATCATTGAAAATGTTGAAAAAGGCGTTATAATACTAGACATAAATAGCAAAATATCTTATATAAACAATATAGCTCTAAAAAAATTAGATATAGATAAAAATATAATAGAAAATATAGTAAATATAGTATCTGTTGAATCTTCCTCAAATGGACATGAATTACTAGAAATTGATATTGATAACAAAATTTATAATATAAATGCCAAAATAATTCCGGTATATCCATATATAAATCAATACGACAAAATAATAATATTTGACAAGACATATATCAATCATAAAGGACATGGAAAAGTGAATAGTGGCTGGGGAAATAGTGATATAGAGTCTATAATTGGAAATTCAGAAGCAATGTTAAAAGTAAAAGAGAGAACTAAGAAATTAGCAAAGTCAAATTCAACTGTACTTATAACTGGGGAAAGTGGTACGGGTAAAGAGCTAATTGCTAGGGCTATACATGCTGAAGGTAGCAGATGGAACAAGCCATTTATTGCGATAAACTGTGCTGCTATTCCAGAAAATCTCCTTGAAAGTGAGCTATTTGGCTATATAAAAGGTGCATTTAGTGGAGCTAGTAGTGGAGGGAAAGTAGGTAAATTTGAACTTGCAAATGAAGGTGTTATATTTCTTGATGAAATAGGAGATTTGTCAATGCCTTTACAAGCAAAGTTACTTAGAGTTTTACAAGAGAGAAAATTTGCGAGAATTGGGTCAAATAAACTTATAGATTTAGATATAAGAGTGATTGCTGCTACAAATAAAAACTTATTGAAATTAGTAAATGAAGGTAAGTTTAGGGATGATTTATACTATAGATTGAATGTAATTCCTATAAATTTGCCACCTCTTAGGGAAAGAAAGGATGATATTGAGGCAATAATGATGAAGTTTGCTTCTAAATATTCTTTAGAATTAGGTATTCAGTTAAATAAAATAGAAGAAAATGTAATGAATATGTTGATTAACTATAATTGGCCGGGAAATATAAGGGAACTGGAAAATGCAGTTGAATATATGATGAATTTGGTTGGAGATGATGGAATAATATATAAAGATATGCTTCCATTAGATATTTTAAACTATTATAATATTAATGGAAATATTTATAAAAATAAGGATGTAAATATAATATTTGAAGATGATATAGTTGGAGGGATAGTAGAGAATCAAGAAAGGATACTTTCAATTAAAGAATTAGAGTTGACTTACATAAACAAGTTGTTGAATAAGTATGGAAGAGATACAAAGACGAAGAAGAAGATAGCAAAAGACTTAGGCATAGGTTTGGCTACACTATATAGAAAATTGGAAGAGGAACAGTAGTAATATAATATTAAAATGATAGGTATTTGTGTGTTTTTATAGATAGGTATTTTTACTTTATGGTGGAGGTGTTATTATGCAATATGCGATAGAGCTATATTATGATAAAAAAACGGAAAAGCAACTTTTTGATTTATCTAAAAAAATCGCTGATGAAAAAATTAGTACGAAGTACTTAGAATGGAAAACAAGACCTCATCTTACTTTGGCTTGTTTCAATGATGTGGATGAGGCTTGTTGCATAGACAAGCTAAAGGGGTTTGCACAAAACCATAAGGTAATACCTGCTTACATTGGTTCAGTAGGCATGTTTAATGATACTAAAACGGTGTTTGTATCACCTATAATGAATAGCAGTATGTATCAGTTTCAGAGAGAATTATATGAGGTACTACAAGATTTTGATTCAAATGGTTGGGAATGGTACCACCCCAATCGTTGGGTACCCCATTGCACAATAGCACTTACTGGAGATGATGAAAGTGAGGCTTTTTTTCGGGCAAGTGATGTATTACTGCGTGAGTTCAAAAAAATAAGTGGTGAGTTTGTCTCAATAGGATTGGTTAAAATTACATTTCCTGTGGAAGAAATTTTTACAGTGAATATGAATAGGTAACTTTAACTCTGTTGTGGATGTTATGAATATTTTGTATAGTGCATTTCATCAGATAAATGCGAAGTTGCGAATTTCGACAGCTCAATAGTCGCAAGTAGGGCACAATGGTACACATATTGCACTTTTGCTTATTGGGGGGACGCCCATGTAAACTTCTGTAAGAAGCTATGAAAAGATTTAAGCCATTTTGGAGGCTTTGGGTAATAAAGAATATAAAGTATATAAAGTATATAAATTTATAGAGTTTATGCGTAAGAAGGTTATAGCCATATATTTATAGAAAATAAAAGTAGTAATATATCTGACAAAACAATAGACATATAAAAAATAAGAGCATAATAAAGGAAGAATTAAGACAAATAAACGATTTCTCGAATTGATAATTCTCGTATTGATAAAAATTTCCCAATATGAGAATTTTTTCTTTTATAAATCTTATTTTTCACACTCAAAATTTATAAACTTTAAAGAAATTTTATAAAAGTATGTAATTCCAACATAAAAAAATTGTTTTTAGAATAAATAATATTGGCACGGTAATTGCTTTGCTATAAGGCACAAAGATAAAAAATTAAAATGACACCGAAAAATTTGAAAGGGGAATATAAAATAAATGAGAGAAATAAAATGGAAATTAAATAACTTACCTAAATCAGAGGAAAAAGAAAAAGGAATTGAATTTTTAAAAGATGAAGAGATTGCAAAGGCTAAAGCTTTTCATGAGAGCTTTCCACAATATGAAAAGACTCCTTTAGTTAAATTAGATAACTTAGCAAAATTACTAGGCGTAAGCGGAATATATGTTAAAGATGAATCTTATAGATTTGGCTTAAACGCATTTAAAGTTTTAGGTGGTTCTTACTCTATGGGTAGATACTTAGCTCAAAGATTAAATACAGATATATCTGAGTTAGGGTATGATAAATTAACTTCAAAAGAAATAAAAGAAAAATTAGGAGAAATAACTTTCTTTACAGCTACAGATGGAAATCATGGTAGAGGAGTTGCTTGGACAGCTAATAAATTAGGTCAAAAATCTGTTGTATTAATGCCAAAAGGTTCTTCTGAATTTAGATTAAATAAAATCAAAGGAGAAGGTGCAGATGCTAGTATAACAGACTTAAACTATGATGATGCAGTAAGATTAGCTAATGATTATGCAGAAGCTGATGACCATGGAGTAATGGTTCAAGATACAGCATGGGACGGATATGAAGAAATACCAGCATGGATAATGCAAGGATATGGAACTATGGCTAAAGAAGCTATAGAACAATTAAAAGAATATGGAGTAGATAGACCAACACACGTATTTGTTCAAGCAGGAGTTGGTTCACTTGCTGGTGCAGTTCAAGGATATGTTGCTTCAATATATGATGAATGCCCAATAACAGTAGTAGTAGAGGCTGATGAGGCTGATTGTTACTATAAATCAGCAGAAGCTGGAGATGGAAAACCAAGATTTGTTGGAGGAGATATGCCAACTATAATGGCAGGGCTTGCTTGTGGAGAACCAAACACTATAGGTTTTGAAGTGTTAAAAAATTATTCATCAGCATTCGTTTCAGCACCAGACTGGGTATCTGCTAAAGGTATGAGAATATTAGGAAACCCTCTAAGAGGAGATGAGAAAGTAATCTCTGGAGAATCTGGAGCAGTTACAACTGGAGCATTAGTTTCAATCCTTGAAAGTGAAGATTTAAAAGACTTAAGAGAAGCTTTGAAACTAGATGAGAACTCTAAAGTATTATTAATAAGTACAGAAGGAGATACTGACCCTGATAAATATAGAGATATAGTTTGGAATGGTGAATGCCAAAGTAAATAAAAGACTTAAGGAAAAGAAAAACTTAACAAATAAATGAAAAATTTAAGGAAAATAAAAACTTAAATAAGTGAAAACTTTAAATAAAATAAAAACTAAAACAAATGAAAAATCTAAATAAATGAAAAAGTAAAGCAAATGAAAAATTCAAAATAAAAACTAAATAAAATTAAATAAAACCAAATAAAATTAAAATAAAGTCTAAATAAAAATTTAATAAATAAAATATAAAGAAATAAAAAATCAATAGATTAAGTGAAATGCTAATAAATTAAAAAAGTGAAATATCAAAATAAAACGTCAACAAACTAAAAATTATATGGGGGAATATCAAAATGTTAAATGAAACAAGAAAAAAACAATTAACTGAAGTATGCCAAGACTTAATAAGAAATGCTAGTTATTCAGGTCAAGAAGAAAACGTAGTAAAAGCTATAGAAGAAAATTTTGCTTTACTAGGTTTTGATAGTTGGTCAAGAGATAGATATGGAAATATAGTAGGATGTATAAAAGGAAATAAACCAGGTAAAAAAATATTATTTGACGGGCATATAGATACAGTTCCAGTTCCAGATGCAAGTAAATGGAGTGTTCCTCCTTTTGAAGCGAGAATAGTAGATGGGAAAATATATGGTAGAGGAACTTCTGATATGAAGGGGCAAGTAAGTGCTATGATGGCTGCTGTTTCATATTTTGCAGAAGATACTAACAAAGACTTTGAAGGTGAATTGTATGTAGCAGGTGTTGTTCATGAAGAAATATTTGAAGGTGTTTCAGCTAGAGAGATAAGTAAGGCTGTTCAACCTGATTATGTTGTAATAGGTGAATCTTCAGAATTAAACCTAAAGATAGGTCAAAGAGGTAGAGGAGAAATAGTAGTAGAAACTTTTGGTAAACCAGCTCACTCTGCTAATCCAGAAAAAGGTATAAATGCAGTTTATAAAATGGCTAATGTAATCCAAAAGATACAACAATTAGTACCTCCAACTCATCCAGTTTTAGGTGATGGAATATTAGTTTTAACAGATATAAAATCTTCTCCATATCCAGGAGCATCAGTAGTGCCAGATTATTGCAAAGCTACTTTTGATAGAAGATTATTAGTTGGAGAAACAAGAGAAGGCGTATTAGCTCCAATACAAGCTTTATTAGATGAAATGATGAAAGAAGACCCAGAATTAAATGCAAAAGTTTCTTATGCAGTTGAAAAAGCTGATTGCTATACAGGAAATACTATAGAAAGTGAAAGATTCTTCCCAGGTTGGTTATATGATGAAGAAGATGAATTTGTTCAAGCAGCGTATAAGGGATTAAAAGAAGCTGGAATAGATTCAGAAATAACTCAATACTCATTCTGTACGAATGGAAGTCACTACGCAGGTGAGGCTGGAATAAGAACTATAGGATTTGGTCCTTCTAAGGAAAATCTTGCTCATACAATAGATGAGTATATAGAATTAGACCAATTATTCAAAGGTGCAGAAGGATATTATGGTATATTAAAATCAGTTTATAAAAAATAATTAGGAGATGGTTTTATGAGAACTTTAATAAAACATGGGCTTATAGTAGATGGAAATAAAACACCAGCATATGAAGGAGATATTTTAATAGAAAACGAGAAAATATTAAAAATATCACAAGATTTAAACGAAGAAGCTGACAAAGTTATAGATGCAAAAGGTAGAGTTATATGTCCAGGTTTCATAGATACTCATAGCCATTCAGACCTAGTTATTTTAGTTAATCCATATAATGAGGTAAAGATTAGACAGGGAATTACAACAGAAGTGTTGGGCCAAGATGGTATATCTATGGCCCCTCTACCTCAAGAGCATATATCTTCTTGGAGAAAAAATTTAGCAGGTCTAGATGGTGAAAGTGATGAAATTGATTGGAAATATGAAACAACAGAGAATTATTTAAAAATGATGGATTACAATGGGGTAGGTTTAAATGAAACTTATTTAGTACCTCATGGAAACGTTAGAATGGAAGCTATGGGACTTGAAGATAGACCTGCTACTAAAGAAGAAATTCAAAAAATGTGTGAAATCACAGAGAGAGAATTAAAAGCAGGAGCTATAGGATTGTCTACTGGACTTATATATATACCTTGTGCATACTCATTGACTGAAGAAATTATAGAGATGTGTAAGGTAGTAGCAAAATATGACGGAGTATTTGTAGTTCACCAAAGAAGTGAAGCAGATACAATTTTAACTTCAATGGAAGAAATCATAGAAATTGGAAAACAATCAGGAGTAAAAGTTCATTTTTCACATTTTAAGGTTTGTGGTAAAGCAAACTGGAAGTATATACCACAAGTTATAGAGCTTTTAGAAAAAGCAGAAAAGGAAGGAATAAGAGTATCTTTTGACCAATATCCATATGCAGCAGGAAGTACAATGCTTGGAGTAGTTTTACCTCCTTGGGCACATTCTGGAGGAACTGATAAGTTAATAGAAAGATTAAGTGATGAAAACGAAAGAGCAAAAATGAAAAAAGATATAGCAAATGGAATAGAAGGCTGGGATAATTTTATAGAATTTGCTGGAATAGACCAAATATTTGTAACAAGCGTAAAAACAGAAAAGAATAAAGATACAATTGGTAAGAGCTTATTAGAAATTGGAAAAATGAGAGGAAAAGACCCATTAGATGCAACGTTTGATTTATTAAAAGAAGAAGAAAATGCAGTTGGGATGGTAGATTTCTATGGATTAGAAGAACATATAATAGGATTCATGAAAAGAGACGAGCAAAATGTGTGTACAGATGGTCTTTTAGCAGGTAAACCACATCCAAGAGCTTATGGTTCTTTCCCTAAAATACTAGGAAGATATGTTAGAGAGTTGAATGTGTTAACAATCGAAGAAGCTGTTTATAAAATGACTAAAAAGGCAGCTACAAGCTTTAGTATAAAAGATAGAGGCGAATTAAAAGAAGGATATTTTGCAGATATAGTTATATTTGACAAGGATACAGTTAGTGGTTGTGATGATTTTATCAACTCTATGCAGTACCCTACAGGTATAGATTACGTAATTATAAATGGAAATTGTGTTGTTGAAGAAGGAAAATACAATAAAATTAAAGCAGGAAAAGTACTTAAAAATTAAATCTTAGCTTTAAGGAGGAATAAATTTATGATTTTAGTGGGGAATGGGAGGCTAATAAGCCAAGATTCTTTAAATCCCTATATGGAAGATGGATGTGTAGTAATAAATGATAATCTAATTGAAGATATAGGTACTACAGAAGAAATGAAAGCTAAATATCCAGTACATGAATTTATAGATGCAGGCAAGAAAATAATCATGCCGGGTCTAATAAATTCACATATGCATATATACAGCTCATTTGCTAGAGGAATGGCAGTTCCAGGAAAACCTTCTGAGAACTTTTTAGAGATACTAAACAATTTATGGTGGAGACTTGACAAACAGCTTACACTGGAAGATACAAAATACAGTGCATATGCAACGTATATAGAATGTATAAAAAATGGTGTAACAACAGTTTATGACCATCATGCAAGTCCAAATGCAATTGAAGGCAGTTTGTTTACAATATCAGATGTTGCAAAGGATTTGGGAATTAGAACGTGTCTTTGTTATGAAGTGTCTGATAGAGATGGTGGAAATACAATCCAACAAGGTATCAATGAAAACGTAAACTTTATAAAATACGCTCAAAAAGATGATACAGACATGATAAAAGGAATGTTTGGGCTTCATGCTGCATTTACACTATCTGATGATACATTAAATAAATGTGCTTCAGAGATAGCTGGTCTTGATACAGGTTACCATGTACATGTTGCTGAAGGACTAGCAGACTTACAATATAATGTAGATAAATATGGAAAAAGGGTTTTAGAAAGATTCAATGATTTTGGAGTACTAAAAGAAAAAACAATAGCAGTTCATTGTATATATATAAGTGCAGAAGAAATCAGTCTTTTAAATAAAACAAATACATTTGTAGTTCATAATCCAGAATCTAATATGGGAAATGCAGTTGGATGTTCTCCTGCAATAGAGTTATTAAAAAGGGGAGTTACAGTAGGATTAGGAACTGATGGATATACTAGCGATATGTTTGAATCATTAAAAGTTGCCAATATAATTCACAAACATCACTTAAAAGACCCAAGAGTTGGATTTGAAGAATCACAAACAATGTTATTTGATAACAATAGAAAAATAGCTAAAGCTTATTATAAAAATGACCTAGGAGTACTTAAAAAAGGTGCTTATGCAGATGTTATAGTAGTTGATTATATACCACATACTCCATTGACAGAAAATACAATAGGGGGACACACTATTTTTGGAATGAGTGGAAGAAGCGTAGATACAACTATTATAAGTGGAAAGGTACTTATGAAAGATAGAAAGTTAATAAACATAGATGAAGAAAGTATTCTAGCAAAAAGTAGAGAATTAAGTCAAAATCTATGGAATAGAATTTAAATAATTGATTATGCAAAATTCTATGAAGCAGGAACCCTGTGACTTTAGTCATGGGAGGTTCAGATTAATATACAAGTAAGAAACAAGAATTTAGATGTTAAAAACAGAGCTTAAACAAAAATAGGAATTTAAATGAAGTATATAAATAAAAAATATACGGAATAGAATATTAAATTAAATATAGAAGGGAGACCCAAAATGTCTCGAGATAAAAGCCCTAAAATAGCTCCAGTAGATGAAAGGTTACCTGTATCCAAATCTTGGGTATTTTCACTACAGCACGTTTTAGCAATGTGTGCAGGAGCAGTAGCAGTTCCTATGATGATAGGAAGTGCTGCACGACTAGATCATGCTAGTATTGTTTTTTTAATAAATGCTTGCTTGTTTATGGCAGGTATAGGAACACTCATACAAAGTGTTGGTATAGGAAATATTGTAGGTGCTAAAATACCAGTAATAGAAGGAACTAGTTTTGCCGCTGTGGCAGGTATGACAGCAATAGCCTCATCATATAGTGATTCACAAGTTGCAATACAGACAGTATTTGGCTCTGTAATAGTAGCTGGATTGTTTTGTATATTACTTGCTCCAGTATTTGAAAAATTAATAAGATTTTTCCCTAGTGTAGTTACTGGAACAGTTGTTATGGTAATAGGTATTTCACTATTTCCAGTTGGGATAAAATGGATAACTGACAACAAATTGGAAGCGGTTGAACCAAACTCATTAGCATTAGCTTTAGCAGTATTGGCAATAACTTTACTTTCATTTAAATTCTTAAAAGGAATTTGGAATAGCACAGCTATATTGGTAGGTATAGTACTTGGTACACTACTTTCCATGGCAGTTGGAATGGCAGATTTTAGTGCAGTAAATGGAGTTGGTTGGCTTAACTTAAATGTACCTTTAAAATTTGGAATGCCTAGATTTGAACCATCTGCAATACTATCATTGTGTTTGATTATGTTGGTACTTATGACGGAATCAGTTGGTAATATGATAGCTATTCATGAAATGGTAGACAAAGAAGTAACAGGTAAAAATATTAAAAGAGGTCTATTTGGAGATGGAATATCTACAGCATTATCTGGAATATTCAATTCATTTCCAATAACTCCATTTGGTCAAAATACAGGAATAGTAGGTCTTACAGGTATAAAATCAAGATTTATAGCAGTTTACGCAGGGGTTATATTGCTAGTACTTGGATTCTTACCAAAATTTGCAGCAATAATAGGAGCAATACCTAAGCCTGTTCTTGGAGGCGTAGGATTTGCAATGTTTGGAATGGTAATGGTTGGAGGAGTAAAAACTTTAAGCAAAGTGAAATTTGATGGAACTAAAAATGGGGTTATAGTAGCAGTTAGTGTTGGTTTGTCTATGATACCACTAACAAATCCTGATTTCTATCATAATTTCCCAACTTGGGTACAAACAATATTCCATAGTGGAATAACAACAGGTAGTTTATCAGCAGTGCTTTTAAACATATTCTTCAATGAACTAGGTTCTAAAAAAGAAAAAAATAATAAAGTTGAAGAAGCAAAATAAAAATAAAACAAGTAAAAATCTATATTGACTTAAAGTCATTAAGTATTAATAAAAATAATTCAGAGATATTAATAATTCAACAAAACTATCTTATATTTTAAATAATATAAAAAAGTAAATAAATAACAAATACAAATAAAAGAATACAATCTAAATATTAAAAATATTTAATTTAAGGGAGAGATAATAATATGGCTAATTTAAAAGTTAATTTATATGGAATGGAATTTTTAAATCCAATTATGACAGCGGCAGGACCTGGAGCAAAAGATGGTGCTCTCTGTCAAGAGGCAGCAAAAGGTGGAGCAGGAGCTATATGTACAAAAACTATATCTGTATTACCAGCTGATGTACCAAGACCATGTATGGCAAAAACTAATAGTGGTTTTTTAAACACAGAATTATGGTCAGAGCTTCCAAAAGAGCAATGGATAGAGGAAGAATACAAAAAGGTAAAAGAAACAGGGCTTCCAGTAATAGTAAGTATGGGATATTCAGCAGAGCAAATAGCTGAGGTTGCTCCTTTAGTAAAGCCTTATGCAGATGCAGTTGAATTATCTACTCATTATGTAGGTACAGACGTTGCACCAATAGTAAATGCTTTAAAAGCTGCAAAAGCTGTTTTAGATGTACCAGTATTTATGAAAATGAGTCCTCATACTGACATTCAAACTATTGCAAAAGCTGTTGAAGAAGCAGGTGCAGATGGACTTGTAATGATAAACTCATTTGGACCATGTATGGCAATAGATGTAAATACAGGATACCCTATAATGGGAAGTAAAGCTGGATACGGATGGTTATCAGGTGCACCAATAAGACCTCTAGCAATAAGATGTATATATGAAGCTTCTCAAGTTGTAAATATACCAATAATCGGTGTTGGTGGAATCACTTGTGGAAAAGACGTGGCTGAAATGATGATGGCTGGAGCAAGTGCTGTTCAAGTATGTACAGAAGCAATCCTTAAAGGGCCTTCTATCTATGGAAAAATTGCTAAAGAATTAAATGAATTTTTAGATGAGAATGGATATGCTGATGTTAATGAAATAAAAGGATTAACTCATAAGAAAATGGCAGCTAGAGGGTTTAGAACTCATTCAGTAGCTCCAGTAGTGGATGATAACAAGTGTATCAAATGTAAGCAATGTGTAACAAGCTGTGTATACGAAGCTTTAGAAGTTACAGATAAGTTGAACATAGATGCAGACAAGTGTTTTGGATGTGGATTATGTGTAACTAGATGTCCAAAAGGAGCTTTAAGCATCTGCTACAATCAAGTAGAAGCTATGAATGAGTAATAATTATATAGAATTTTGGTAATTAACTTAGAGTAATAGGTATTAGGATAATAAAATATATCAGATAAACAAACACACATTATGCATTAATAATACAGTCTAAAGTTAATAATTTTATTATATTGATTTAACTAAATATTAGTTTAGCTGAATATTAATTTAATTAGGTATTGGTTTAATCTTAATATAGATTTACTGCGTATAAGTGAACTAACTAGATTACTTTAAGTTAATTTTTTCATATAAAATAAATTGATACATTACAAGTAAGGTGGAGTCTATATGGGAATTGTTTTAAAAGGTGGGAAAGTAGTAACAAGTGAAAAAACTTACTGTGCAGATGTAAGAATAGAAGATGAAAAAATAGTCGATATAGGTCTTGATATATCAAAAGAAAATGATGAAATAGTTGATGTTAGTGATTCTTATGTTATACCAGGAGGTATAGATACACACACACACTTTGACTTAGATACAGGCGTTACTAAGACAGCAGATAACTTTGAGACAGGAACAAAAGCTGCTATAGTAGGAGGAACTACTACTATATTGGATTTTGCTACACAAGATAAAGGATGTTCTTTGAAAGACGGATTAGAAGAATGGCATGAAAAAGCTAAGGATAAATCCTATTCAGATTATGGCTTTCATATGGCTATAACAGATTGGAATGACTCGGTTTGTAATGAAATGGAGGATATGGTGAAAGAGGGAGTATCTTCATTTAAACTGTATATGGCGTATAAAGGAAGCCTTCAAGTTGATGATGGTGTAATCTTTGAAGCATTGAGAAAAGCAGAAGAGATAGGAGGGATTATTGGTTTCCATTGTGAAAATGGGGACATAATATGTGAACTTGTGGATAAAGCAAAGTCAGAAAATAATTTATCTCCAAAATATCATCAATTAACTAGACCAGCTATAATGGAGGCAGAAGCTACATCAAGACTTATGAAGATAGCTGAAGTTGCAAACTCTAAAGTATATGTAGTTCACTTAAGCTGTAAAGAATCCTTAGAGGAGGTTTTAAAAGCTAAGCAAAGAGGTGTGGATGTAATAGTTGAAACTTGTCCTCAATACCTTCTATTAAATGATGAATTATATGATTTAGATGGATTTGAAAGTGCTAAGTATGTAATGTCACCACCTTTAAGAAATAAAGAAAATAATGAAATATTATGGAATGCTATTTTAGATAATCAAATAGACACTATAGGAACAGACCATTGTTCTTTTAATTATAAGGGACAGAAGGAACTTGGGATAAACGATTTCAGTAAGATACCAAATGGTTCTCCAGGTGTAGAACATAGGATGAGTCTTTTATACACATATGGAGTCTGTAAAAATAAAATATCTATCAACAAGATGGTAGAAGTAACATCAACTAATCCAGCAAAGTTGTTTGGAATGTATCCTAATAAAGGAACTATAGAAATAGGCAGTGATGCAGATATATTAGTCTTAAATCCAAACAAAAAATCCAAAATAGAAGCAAAAAAACAATTACAAAATGTAGATTATACACCTTATGAAGGGTATGAAGTGGATTGTCAAATAGAACATGTTTATTTAAGAGGAAAAGAAGTAGTTAGAGATGGAGAATTAATCTGTAATACTCCAAGTGGGAGATATATAAATAGGCGTCTAACAAAGGGGGCTAGAGAATGGTAGAATTTATATTAAATGGAGAGAAAGTTGTTGCAAAAGAAGGCAAAAAACTTTTAGACTTCCTTAGAGAAGATATGAATATAACTTCAGTTAAAAATGGATGTTCAGAAGGTGCTTGTGGAACATGTATGGTTATAATAGATGGTAAAGCTACTAAAGCATGTGTATTTAAAACTGATAAATTAGTTGGGAAAAACATAACAACTATAGAGGGATTATCAGAGAGAGAAAGAGATGTTTTTGCATATTCTTTTGCTAGTCAAGGAGCTGTACAATGTGGATTTTGTATTCCAGGTATGGTAATTAGTTCAAAAGCACTTATAGACGTTAATAATAATCCTACTGAAGATGATATAAAGAAAGCTTTAAAAGGTAATATATGTAGATGTACAGGGTATGTAAAAATAATTAAAGCTGTCGATTTAGCAGCAAAGATTTTTAGAGAAAATATAGATGTGCCAAAAGTAAACTGTAAAGGTCTAGTAGGTGAAAATCTTCCTAGAGTTGATGCAGTTGGCAAAGCACTTGGATATTCTGAATATGTAGATGATATGAGAATTGAGGGTATGATTTATGGCTCAGCAGTTAGAGCTAAGTATCCTAGAGCTTTAGTTAAAAAAATAGATATAGAAGAAGCAAAAGCTTATCCAGGAGTTGTTGCAGTTCTAACAGCTAAAGATATTCCAGGAACTATAAAGGTAGGACACTTAAAGAAGGATTGGGATACTTTAATACCAGAAGGTGAAATAACTAGATACTTAGGAGATGGAATAGTTTTAGTAGCAGCAGAAACTAGAGAAGCGTTAGAAGAGGCCAAAAAGCTAGTTAAGATAGATTATGAGGAATTAACACCATTAAGTACTACAGCAGATGCACTTAGAGAAGATGCTCCAAAGATACATGAGACAGGGAATATACTTGTTAAGGAACATTTAGTAAGAGGAAACGCTAAAGAAAAGATAGAAAATTCAAAATATGTTGTAACTAAAAGATATACTACACCTGCTACAGAACACGCATTTTTAGAGCCTGAATGTGCAGTAGCTGGTCCTTATGAAGAGGATGGAGTAATAATCTATTCAACAGACCAAGGGGTGTTTGCCACTCAACATGAATGTGCAGATATGTTAGGGTTACCATATGAGAAGGTAAGAGTTATAAACAAAATGGTAGGAGGAGGGTTTGGTGGAAAAGAAGACATGAGTGTTCAACACCATGCAGCCTTACTTGCATACCATACAAAGAGATTTGTAAAAGTACAGTTAACAAGAAAAGAAAGTATTATTGTTCATCCAAAACGACATGCCACAGAAATGGAATTTACGACAGCATGTGATGAAAATGGATACTTAACAGGTATGAAGGCAACGATAATATCTGACACAGGTGCATATGCCTCTCTTGGAGGACCAGTGCTACAAAGACTGTGTACTCATGCAGCAGGACCATACAATTATCAAGATATTGATATAACAGGAACAGCAGTATATACTAATAACCCTCCTGGAGGAGCATTTAGAGGATTTGGAGTTACACAGAGTTGTTTTGCAACTGAATGTAATCTAAATTTACTTGCTGAAATGGTTGGAATATCTCCTTGGGAGATAAGATATAAAAATGCAATAAGACCTGGGCAAGTTTTACCAAATGGTCAATTTGCAGATGAAGGAACAGCAATGGCAGAGACACTAGAAGCTGTAAAAGAAGAGTATGAAAAGCATCCACGTGCAGGTATAGCTTGTGCTATGAAAAATAGTGGGGTTGGAGTTGGTATACCTGATGTTGGAAGATGTAGATTGGTGATAAAAGATGGCAAAGTTCACATAAGAACAAGTGCTTCTTGTATAGGTCAAGGGCTTGGTACTGTTATGACTCAAGTAGTTTGTGAAACTGCTAACCTACTTCCTGAAAATATAGTGCATGAAGTTCCAGATACTCATTTAACACCAGACTCTGGTAATACTACGGCTTCAAGACAGACAGTATTTACGGGAGAAGCTACTAAGGTTGCATCAAATAAGTTAAAAGAAGCTTTAGACTCTGGCAAAACTTTACTTGATTTAGAGGGAGAAGAGTTTTATGGAGAATATGAAAGTATTACAGATAAAATGGGTTGTGACAAAGAAAATCCAGTAAGTCATGTTGCTTATGGATATGCAACACAAGTTGTAATTCTGGATGAAAATGGAAAACTAGAAAAAGTAGTAGCAGCACATGATGTTGGAAGAGCTATAAATCCAATCAGTTTAGAAGGTCAAATAGAAGGTGGAGTAGTTATGGGTCTTGGATATGCTCTAACCGAAGATTACCCAGTAGTCAACTCTGTTCCTACAGCTAAGTTTGGTACATTAGGTTTATTTAAATCTACAGATATACCAGAAATACAAGCTTTAATAGTTGAAAAGAACAAAGATTTATTGGCTTATGGGGCAAAAGGTGTAGGAGAAATTTGTACAGTTCCTACTGCACCAGCAGTACAAAATGCCTATTATGTATTTGATAAAGAATTTAGAACTGAGCTACCACTACAAAATACTCCATATAGTAAAAAAAAGTAACAAAAAAAAGAAATATTAAATAAAAAAATAGATGAAATTGTAAATAAAAAAAACCCTTTTGCATAAGGTATATTTTAAATGATAGAATATACATATACAGGAGGGTTTTTCTTTTATAAAATAAGTTTAATAAAATTGAGAGGTGAGCAGAATGAATTTTAATAATAGTCTAGAATTAACTCAGTCTCAGAAGCTAATAATGACTACACAACTTAAGCAATCATTATCAATATTAAATATGAGTAAGTTAGAGTTAGAAGAAGAGATAAAAAGAGAAGCAGAGAATAACCCATTAGTTGAAGTCGAGAAAAGTGGGGAGATAAATTGGGAAGAGTATATAAAAGACATGGATAGGTCAAGACGTTTAGATAGAACAGAGATAAGCTATAATCCTGATAATGAAGTTAATCTAGAAAATTTAGTTAAATATTCGTCAAATTTATATGAAGATTTAAAATTTCAGATAAGCCTGTATAAACTTACAGACAAAGAATTGGAAGTCTGTGAGTATATAATTGATAGTTTAGATGAGGATGGATATTTAAGAACTGAGGAAAAAGTAATTGTTGATACCTTAAAGATAGATGAAGAACTTTTTGAAAAATGTTTAATTAGTGTTCAGCAGTTGGAACCTAGTGGAGTAGGGGCAAGAAGTCTTTCAGAATGTCTGATGATACAAATGGCTAGTTTAGGAATATATAATGAAATTTTAGAGGAAATCGTTACAAAAGACTTAAATTTAATTGCAAATAATAAATATAAAGAGATAAGTAAAAAGTACAATATGTCATTACAAAAATGTGTTGAACTAATAAACATAATTAAGACATTAGACCCCAAACCAGGAAGAACTTGTTCAGTAGAGAAAAGTGTATACATTCAACCTGATGTAACAGTAGAAAAAATTGATGATGAATTTATTGTATATTTAAATGAGAAAGATTCTTATCAAATAAGAATCAATAGTTATTATAAAGACATATTAAAAAATTCACAGTCTGATGAAAGTGCAAAAGAATTTATAAAAGAAAGACTAAATTCAGCAACAGGACTTATGAAAAATATAGAGAGTAGGAAAACTACAGTACTTAAGATTGCAGAAGAGATAGTAAAAGCTCAAGATGAATTTTTGAGAAAAGGGACAAAATATATAAAACCTTTGAAAATGAAAGACATAGCAGAAAAATTAGAATTTCATGAATCTACTATAAGTAGAGGTGTAAATGGTAAATATATGCTAACACCTTTTGGCGTATATGAATTTAGGTACTTTTTCAGTAGCGCCATTGAGACTGAGAATAATGAAATGGCATCTAGTACAAGCATAAAAAAAATTATAAAGGAAACAATAAAAGACGAAAATAAAAAGAAACCTTTAAGTGATGACCATATATCTAAGTTATTAAAAGAAAAAGGAATCAATGTTGCAAGAAGGACAGTTGCCAAATATCGTGAAGAATTAGGAATCCCATCTTCAAGTAAGAGAAAAGAATACTAATAAGTAAAAGACAAATATCAGTATGGTAAGGGGAAAAGGCTAATTAAGAGATGAATGTAGATTGGGCTAAAAATTTTATAAAGTAAAATAATAGAATATGGAAAAGTATTAAAATGCTATAAGGTATTAAAAAACTGGGGAACATTAAAACATTAAGATAGCAAAGAGCATAAAAAACTAAAGAAGATTAAAACATTAAAGAACATTAGAGCTTTGAGGAATATTAGAACTTTAAAGAATATTAAAATTTATAAAATATAAAAATACTAAAAAGAATTGAAAAACTGGGGAACATTAAAATATTGTAAAATGCTAAAAAACTAGAAAACATAATTAAATAAGTGCTTATAAAGAATGATTAAATTAAATAAGTGTTTGTAAAGAATAATTAGATATTAGAAAAAGAAGAATACCTAGATAAATAAACTATTATTAAATTTAATAATCACAAAAGGAAAACACGTAGGGTATAAATAAAAATCTTAACTAGATAAAAGTAAACTTAGTTGTAGATAAAAATAACTAGAAATAAAAGTAACTAGAAATAAAATTATTTATAGTAATAAATATTAGAATGAAAATATAAAAAAATATATATAAAAAGCCTTATATAAAAAGAAAAAATACTGTGATTTGAAAATGGTGGAGAAATATTTTATAAAATAAAAAAATAAAAAAGTTTTTGAAAAACTATTGAAATCTATACGCAAATCCTATAAAATAAAAATATCTTGTGGGACTTAAATAAACACTAGGGACAAAAAAAGTCCCGAAAGGAAAGCAATAAGGAGTATGTTATGAAGAACTTATTAGAAATTCAAAAGAAATTGATTCCACAGGCAATTGAACTTATGGAAAGAAGATACTCTATTTTAAGACAAATATCTTTAAGTGAACCAATAGGTAGGAGAACATTATCAAATGTATTAGAGATTAGTGAAAGAATAATCAGGTCAGAAACTGAGTTTTTAAAAGAACAAGGACTTATAGACGTAGCTGTATCTGGGATGACTATCACTAAAGAAGGTTCTGATTTGTTAGATAAACTTAAGGACATCATGAGTGACATCATGGGATTGTCTAAGTTACAAGATAGAGTCAGAGAAAAGCTTGGAATAAAAAGGGTAATATTAGTTCCTGGAAGCTGTGATGAAAATGGAAGTTTACTAAAAGATGTAACTAGATATGGATGCGAATATTTCTTAGGCATTTTAAAAGATGGAGATATCGTTTCAATAACAGGAGGAAGCACTATGTTGGAGTTTTCAAACGTTATTAAAACTGATAAGAGATATCCAAACTCTACAATAGTTCCAGCTAGAGGAAGTATGGGAACTGATGTAGAGATGCAATCTAACAATATAGTTGCTTCAATAAGTAAGAAATTACATTCTAATTGCAAACTTTTACATATACCAGATGAGTTGGATGAAAGTGCAATGAAAACTCTTAGCCAAGTGCCAGAGATTAAGACAACTTTGGAGTATATTAAAAGAACAGACATTTTAGTTTTTAGTATAGGTAGAGCAGATGTCATGGCAAAGAGAAGAAAACTTCCAGAAGACAAGGTTGATGAGATATTATCTAAAAATGCAGTTGGAGAAGCATTTGGATATTATTTCAACAAAGATGGAGAAATAGTTTACAAACTGAACACTGTTGGAATTGATTTAGAAACAGTTAAACAAGTAAAAGAAACTATTGCAATCTTTGCAGGGACTGAAAAAGTAGAAGCCTTATTAGCTATATCAAATATGCATAAAAACATGGTTCTTGTAACAGATGAAGAAAGTGCTTATAAGATATTGTCATTATTATAAAAGTCAAGACCTAGCACAGAGCTAGAAAACATACATTTACTTTATAGGAGGTAGCGAAAATGGTTAAAGTAGCTATAAATGGATTTGGAAGAATAGGAAGATTAGCATTAAGAAAAATGATGGAGCAACAAGATAAGTTCGAAGTTGTTGCAATAAACGACTTAACAGACGCTAAAATGTTAGCTCATTTATTTAAATATGATACAGCTCAAGGAAGATTTAACGGAGAAATAGAAGTTAAAGAAGGTGCTTTTGTAGTAAACGGAAAAGAAATAAAAGTAACAGCAGAAAGAAATCCTGCTGACCTACCATGGGCTGAATTAGGAGTAGATATAGTATTAGAATGTACAGGATTCTTTACATCTAAAGATAAAGCTGAAGCTCATATACAAGCAGGGGCTAAGAAAGTTGTTATATCTGCACCAGCTACTGGAGATTTAAAAACAATAGTATTCAACACAAACAGTGACATATTAGATGGTTCTGAAACAGTTATATCAGGAGCTTCTTGTACTACTAACTGTTTAGCTCCAATGGCTAAAGTATTAAATGATAAATACGGTATAGAAAAAGGATTAATGACTACTATACATGCATACACTAATGACCAAAATACTTTAGATGGTCCTCATCCAAAAGGTGATTTAAGAAGAGCTAGAGCTGCTGCTGGAAACATAGTTCCAAACACTACAGGAGCTGCAAAAGCAATAGGCTTAGTAATACCTTCATTAAAAGGAAAATTAGATGGGGCAGCACAAAGAGTACCAGTTGTAACTGGTTCAATAACTGAATTAGTTTGTACATTAGGAAAAAATGTTACAGTTGAAGAAATAAATGCAGCTATGAAAGAAGCTTCAAACGAATCTTTCGGATATACTGAAGAAATGTTAGTATCTTCTGACATAATCGGAATAAGCTACGGTTCATTATTTGACGCTACTCAAACAAAAGTTATGGAAGTAGATGGAAAACAATTAGTTAAAGTTGTTTCTTGGTATGATAATGAAATGTCTTATACTTCTCAATTAATAAGAACTTTAGGATACTTTGCACAATTAGCAAAATAGTCAGTTTTGAGAAAATAGAAAAGTAGATTGACAAAGTCCGAGTTTGTAGTTTAATACTACGGACTCAGGACTTTTTTTAAGAAAAAATATATAAAATACACCTAAATAATGTTACATACTATATATAAAAATATGATAATATGATATATTTAATAGGGTAAAAGTATGTACTATATTATACTTGGCAATAAAAAATTACTTTATTAAAAGGAGAGATATTTATGTCAATGCTTAACAAAAAAACTATAGAAGATATTGATGTGTGCGGAAAAAAAGTATTAGTAAGATGTGACTTTAATGTGCCATTACAAGATGGTGTAATTACTGATGAAAATAGATTGAACGGAGCTTTACCAACTATTCAATATTTAATTTCTAAAGGGGCAAAAGTTATATTATGCTCTCACTTAGGAAAGCCAAAAGGAGAAGCTAAACCAGAATTATCTTTAGCACCAGTAGCAAAGAGATTATCTGAGATGTTAGGAAAAGAAGTTGTATTTGCAGCAGACGATAATGTTGTAGGAGAAAATGCAAAGAAAGCAACTGAAAAAATGGAAAACGGAGATGTAGTATTATTAGAAAATACTAGATATAGAAAAGAAGAAACTAAAAACGAAGAGAATTTCTCTAAAGAACTAGCATCACTTGCTGAAATATTTGTAAATGATGCATTTGGAACTGCTCATAGAGCACATTGCTCAACAGTTGGTGCAGGCGAGTTTTTACAAGAGAGAGTTTGTGGATACTTAATTCAAAAAGAATTAAAATTCTTAGGAGAAGCTGTTGCAAACCCTGTAAGACCATTTACAGCTATACTTGGAGGAGCTAAAGTTTCTGATAAATTAGCTGTTATAAACGAATTATTAGAAAAAGTTGATAATCTAATAATAGGTGGAGGAATGGCTTATACATTCTTAAAAGCTCAGGGTTATGAAGTAGGAACTTCTTTACTTGAAATAGATAAAGTTGAATATGCTAAAGAAATGATGGAAAAAGCTAAGAATAAGGGTGTTAACTTATTATTACCAGTAGACGTTGTTATGGCAGACCACTTTGCACCAGATGCTACTCCAATAGTAACAGAAGATGCTAATGTAAAAGAAGATTACATGGGACTAGATATGGGACCTAAGACTATAGCAAACTTTGTAAAAACTATAAAAGAATCAAAAACTGTAGTATGGAATGGGCCAATGGGAGTATTTGAATTTGAAAACTTTGCAAATGGTACATTATCAGTAGCTAGAGCTATGGCAGAGTTGACTGATGCAACTACTGTAATTGGCGGTGGAGATAGTGCAGCAGCAGTTAATCAATTAGGATTTGGTGACAAGATGACTCACGTATCAACAGGTGGAGGAGCATCATTAGAATTTTTAGAAGGTAAAGAATTACCAGGTATTGCAGCATTAGATAATAAATAAACTAATATATAGAGGAGATTGTAAAATGAGAAAACCTATAATTGCAGGAAACTGGAAAATGCATAAAACAATAAAAGAAGCTTTAGAATTTGTAAATGAAGTTAAAGATAAAGTAAATTCTGATAAAGTAGAAGCTGTTATATGTGCACCATTTACTTTATTAAAGGATTTAAAAGAAGCTACTAAGGGTACAAATATAAAGATAGGTGCTCAAAATATGCACTTTGAAGAAAAAGGAGCATTTACAGGAGAAGTTTCACCTCTTATGTTAAAAGAAATAGATATGGACTATGTTGTAATAGGACATTCAGAAAGAAGACAATACTTCAATGAAACTGATGAAACTGTAAACAAGAAAGTTTTAAAAGCATTAGAAGTAGGAATAGACCCAATATTATGTGTTGGAGAAACTTTAGAACAAAGAGAAGCTGGAAAAACTAAAGATGTTTGTAAAGTTCAAGTTGAAAAAGCTTTAGAAAATGTTCTTAAAGATGATTTAGCAAAAGTAGTTGTTGCATATGAGCCAATCTGGGCTATTGGAACTGGTAAAACTGCAACTGCTGAAGATGCTAATGACGTTATATCTTATATAAGAGAAGTTATAAAAGGATTATATGGAGAATTAGCTAATGAAGTTAGAATACAATACGGTGGAAGTGTTAAACCTTCAAATGTAGCCGAAATAATGGGTCAAAGTGATATAGATGGAGCTTTAGTAGGTGGAGCTAGTTTAGCTAGTAATGATTACCTAGACCTTGTTAATTTCTAAGGAGTGAAATGATGAAAAAACCAGTTGCTTTAATTATTATGGACGGGTTTGGATACAATAAGGATGTTAAGGGAAATGCAATTGCTGAGTCCAAAACTCCTAATTTAGATAGAATAAAAAAAGAGTATCCAAACACATTGATAAATGCTAGTGGTCTTGATGTTGGTCTACCTGATGGTCAAATGGGAAATTCAGAAGTTGGACACACTAACATAGGTGCAGGTAGAATAGTATATCAAGATTTAACTAGAATAACAAAATCTATAAAAGATGGTGACTTTTTTACTAATAAAGTTTTATGTGAAGCAATGGATAATGCAAAAGAAAACTCTCTTCATGTAATGGGACTTTTGTCTGATGGAGGAGTACATTCACATATAGACCATCTTAAGGCTATAATCAAAATGGCAAAAGATAAAGGCGTACAAAAGGTGTATGTTCACGCATTTACTGATGGTAGAGATACTGACCCTCAAAGTGCATTAGAATATGCCAAAGAAGTACAAGTTAGTATGGATGAAATTGGAGTAGGTGAATTTGCTACAGTTTCTGGTAGATACTACGCTATGGATAGAGATAAGAGATGGGAAAGAGTAGAACTTGCATACAATGCCATGGTTAGAGGTATTGGTGAAAAAGCAAATTCTATTGAGGAAGCTATTCAAAACTCTTATGATGATGGAAAAAATGATGAGTTTATAATGCCAACAGTTATTATGAAAGATGATAAACCAGTTGGAAGTATAAAGGAAAATGATTCAATTATATTCTTCAACTTTAGACCAGATAGAGCTAGACAAATAACTAGAGCTTTAGTTTGTGAAGAGTTTGATGGATTTAAAAGAGAAGATATTAAAAACTTCTTTGTATGCTTAACAGAGTACGATATAACTATAGAGAATGTGCATATAGCATTTGGACCTCAATCTTTAGCCAACACTCTAGGTGAGTATCTAGCTAAAAATGGAAAAACTCAACTTAGAGCTGCTGAAACTGAAAAGTATGCACATGTAACTTTCTTCTTCAATGGTGGAGTAGAAGAGCCAAATAAAGGTGAAGAAAGACTATTGATACCTTCTCCAAAGGTTGCAACTTATGATTTAAAACCAGAAATGTCAGCATATGAATTGACAGATAAAGCTTTAGATAAACTAGGAGAAGATAAGTTTGACTTTATAGTATTAAACTTTGCAAATCCTGATATGGTAGGTCATACAGGAAGTATAGAAGCGGCTATAAAGGCTGTTGAAACTGTAGATACTTGTGTAGGAAAATTGATAGATAAAATAGTAGAGTTAGGTGGAAGTGCAATAATAACTGCTGACCACGGAAATGCTGAATATATGTTAGACCCAGAAACAGGAAAAACTGTAACGGCTCACTCTATTAATCCAGTACCATTTATTGTAGTTGGTCAAGAATATGAAAGTGCAAAATTATTGGATGGAGGAAGATTATCTGATATAGCACCGACTGTTTTAGATATGATGAAGTTAGAAAAGCCAGAAGAAATGACTGGTCATTCACTTATTTCAAAATAGTCGATTTTGATAAGTAGAGAATAATATATAAACTACAATATAAATTTAAAAATAATGCAGTTTAGGTTTATTTTGTAAAGTTTAGACTTTATGACATAAGATTTAAATTTTGTAAGTTCTGGATATTGTAAGGTGTAGATGAAGATATGTTTTATAAAATTTACAAGATAGACAATTTATAAAATAAAAAATTACAATATAGATAATAATGTAAATAATGATATAAATAATAACAAGATAGACAATAACAATATAAATAATAATAATTAATATATATTATATAAGCAAAAATTTTAGAATCATTAGTTGTACATTTTATGTTTAATGTTTTAAATCTAGTTATAATATTTGTGTATTTAAGATTGGTTTTGGATTTTAGACAAGTTTTTTTATATTATATAAATTAAAATATTATAAAAAATAAAATAAAAATAGGAACTTTTACAAATTTACCCATCAAATAAATTTGTACCTAATTTTCAAAAGCAACTTTATGTACTATAATATAGAAAGTAGATTAAAATAGTAGACGGATGTTTACAGTAAATGAAAATTTAACTAATAGAAAATCGAAGGGAGATATACAAATGTCAGTTATTGAATTAGTATATGCTAGAGAAGTATTAGACTCAAGAGGAAATCCAACTGTAGAAGTTGAAGTAGTATTAGAAGATGGAGCAATGGGAAGAGCAATAGTTCCATCAGGAGCATCTACAGGAGCTTTTGAAGCTGTTGAATTAAGAGATGGAGATAAGGGAAGATACTTAGGAAAAGGTGTAGAAACAGCTGTTGCTAACGTAAATGAAATAATAGCACCTGAAATAGAAGGAATGGATGCATTTGACCAACCAGCTATAGATGCAATCATGATAGAATTAGATGGAACTCCAAACAAAGGTAAATTAGGAGCTAATGCTATATTAGGTGTTTCAATGGCAGTAGCTAGAGCAGCTGCTGATGAAATAGGTTTACCATTATTCCAATACTTAGGTGGAGTAAATGCTAAACAATTACCTGTTCCAATGATGAACATATTAAACGGTGGAGAGCATGCTGATAACAACGTTGATGTTCAAGAATTTATGATATTACCAGTAGGAGCTTGTTGTTTCAAAGAAGGTTTAAGAATGGGAGCAGAAGTATTCCATTCATTAAAGAAAGTTTTAGGAGAAAAAGGATTAGCTTGTGGTGTAGGTGACGAAGGTGGATTTGCTCCAAACTTAGGTTCAAACAGAGAAGCTTTAGAATTAATAGTTGAAGCTATAACAAAAGCTGGATATAAGCCAGGTGAAGACGTTATGTTAGGTCTTGACGTTGCTGCTACAGAAATGTACAACAAAGAAACTAAAAAATACGTTTTAGCAGGAGAAGGAAAAGAGTTAACGGCTGCTGAAATGGTTGCTTTATATGAAGATTGGTCAAACAACTTCCCAATAATAACTATAGAAGATGGTTTAGACGAAGAAGATTGGGATGGATGGAAATTATTAACTGAAAAATTAGGAAATAAATTACAATTAGTTGGTGACGACTTATTTGTTACTAACACAGAGAGATTAGAAAAAGGAATTGAAAATGGAGTAGCTAACTCTATATTAGTTAAAGTTAATCAAATAGGTACAATAACTGAAACTTTAGATGCTATAGAAATGGCTAAGAGAGCAGGATATACTGCTGTTATATCTCACAGATCAGGAGAAACTGAAGATTCTACTATAGCAGATTTAGCTGTTGCAGTAAATGCTGGTCAAATAAAAACTGGTGCTCCATCAAGAACTGATAGAGTTGCTAAGTACAACCAATTATTAAGAATAGAAGAAATGGTTGGAGAGCAAGCTAGATATTGTGGATTAAAATCTTTCTATAACTTAAAAAAATAGTTATTAAAATGGTTACTAAAAAAGATTAATGAAGAGAGAATATAAGATATTTAAGCTCATCTTATAAGATATAAAAGAGATAAGTGTTAATTGATTTTTCAATTCACTTATCCTTTTTTATATTTTATTACTTAATTTTATTCATAGATTCAGAAAAAATATGAATAAATGTTTCTATCTCATTTTTATCTAATTGCATAGGAGGTTTTTATTAAAAAATAAAAGTGAAGACATATTTTGATTTAATCATAATTGTCATTAAAGTATTATTGCTAAATGTGGATTATTTATTTTAAATTATGTTGAAATTAAAAGTTATATCAATATTTTAAAATGATTGTTTTATTTTGGTGGCTATTTATAATATATGCAATGAGAGTAGATTATTTTAAGTGTTAATTTATGCATTAATTTATGTATTAATTTAAATAGTTTTCTCTTCTAAGTTTTATTCATTTTTATATTGAGAATATAGTAATATATTATAGTAACAATATATTTTTTTGTATGTTATTTATAGCATAATAGTCTTGAAATGGCTATATTATTGTGATACACTAAAGAGTAATGAAATTTAAGTAATAAACAGATAGGAGGGGCAAGAATGAGCAACATTTTAATGGGTGTGCAAGTAGTACTAGGGATTTTACTAGTAATTAGCATAATGCCTCAAGATTCTAAGAATGCTTTACCTTCAGAATTTGGTGGAGAAGGAAGTCAAGCTTACTTTAAACCAAAAGGAAAACAAGCATTTCTTGCTAGAGTTACAAAGATAACAGCAGTATTATTTTTTATAAATGCATTGGCATTACTTATAGTTAAGAAGTAGTGATATTGTTGAATAACTGGCCATTATTTAATTAGTGCATTTGCTAGACATTTAAAAATTAAATTTAGTTTTTAATAAAAGTACATCAACATAAAAAGTACGTAAAATAAAAGCTGGACTAATGATTTTATATGATTAGTCCAGTTTTTATTTTATAGATTGACTATTTGTTGGCGTTTATTATTTGTATTTATATATTGTTTGTATTTATATATTTTTTTCAAACTAAAAAATATATAGCAACACTACTTTCACCATGTTTAATGAGATAATATACACAAAGTTATATTATATAGTAAAAATAGTATAATAATATGTTTTTACGCAATTAAATCGATTTTATATATGTTTCTCATAATACCAATTTGTGTTATCAAATATCATTAAATAAGATTATTCTGCTTTAAAATAAATATTATTAAAAATACTGTAATTATAGAAAATCCAGAAGTAAATACTACAATTTGTCCAGCTAATTCACTGTCAGAATCCATCTGTTGTGCCATTGTAAATGAAGAAACTGCAGTTGGAGCAGATAACATTATCATAAGTGAAGCTAATTCTACATTTCTAAATCCAAGAAAAATGCTAATTGGTAAAAATATAGCAGGTACAAGTATAAGTTTTCCACATACGCCCAATATAATGGGGTTTATATGCCCCTTTATAGCAGAAAAACTAAAAGAGCCACCTAGAATTATAAGTGATAAAGGAGTAGCTATTTTAGAAATATCACCAATAGTTTTGTGTAAAAATGTAGGTATATTAATATTTAAAATTAGCATTGTCAATCCTATAAAAGAGGCGATTATGAGTGGATTTGTTAAGACGCTTTTAATCATATGTTTTATATTTACTTTGCCACCTCTAAAAATTTCAAGAATTACAACAGATAATACATTAAACATAGGTACAATAACTGCAATTAATAAAGATGTGACTCCAATACTCTTATCGCCAAATAGTGAAATTGTCACAGGAATACCAAATATAACGAAATTGCTACGAAATACACCTTGTATTAATGCACCCCTTGTCTTATTATCTTTTTCAATTTTAGGAATAATAAAGACTAAGATTAAGAAGATTGAAAAAATAATTATAACAGCTACAGCCATAAGCCTAAAATTAAGAGAACCATCTAAATCTGTATTGTATATATTAAAAAATAATAATAATGGCAAGAAAGACTTGAAGCAGACATTATTCATTTTATTTAAAGTATGAGTATCAAATAGACCTAATTTTTTTAGAACATATCCAAGTGACATTGTGAGAAACAAAGGAAGAACAACATTTATTGATAGGATTAAATTTTCCAAGGTTTACTCTCCGTGATTCTATGATTTGATAATTCAATTAAATTTCCATTAGTTTTTTTCAAATAAATAGATTTCATATTACCAAAGACACCTGTACATTCTACAATTCCTCACTTAATTTGAATCTCATTTTGTTCTAAGTATTTTTTTGGCTCATCAATATTTGTGTTTATTTTAAAACATAAGTTATCTCTACTTGCTTTTGAATTTTTAACATAAGGTAAAAATTTATAACCTTTTATGTTAAGATTTATCTTAACATTTCTAGCATTAAGTTTATAATTTTTGCTCATTTCTTTAGATGAAAAACCAAATTTTTTATAAAAATTGATATAATTTTCTATATTATTATTAGTAATGACCACATGCTCTATTTTTTTTATCATGGCAACTCCTTAAGATTTTATATAAATTAGTTAAATTTATATAAGTTATTAAATTTTATATAGATTGATGATATTTATATAAATTATTAAATTTTATATAGATTGATAATATTTATATAAGTTATTAAATTTTATATAGATTGATGATATTTATATAAATTATTAAATTTTATATAGATTGATAATATTTATATAAGTTATTAAATTTTATATAGATTGATAATATTTATATAAGTTATTAAATTTTATATAGATTGATGATATTTATATAAATTATTAAATTTTATATAGATTGATAATATTTATATAAGTTATTAAATTTTATATAGGTTGATAATTTATATAAGCTATTGAATTTTATGCAGATTATTGTATTTCATTTAGATTATAAAACTTCATGTAGAGTTAATGAATTTAACATATATTATTAGTTATATTAATGCTTTTATTTTAATGAGTCTAATAATAATTCTAATAGAAATTGAAATAGATAAGTAAGTTTTAAGTTAAAATCAATTTATATAAATTGATAATAATCTAATAGAAATTAAAATACCAGTCAACTAAAATATATATTAAGATAAAGTGCAGAAAATATTCTAATAACAATTAAGCTAATCATCAATTAAATGTAGCATTTAATTAATGATTAGCTATAGTCAACCTAATTAATTAGAATAACTTCCTTTTAGTGTAAATGTATCTAAAACATGCCCTTCAATAGCTTTGAAAAATTCATTCATATAGAATCCTTTTTCAAGGTCAAGGATAGTATCAAGTGCAAATACATGTATTTCATAGACATGAGGTCTGTCTGGAGGAGCCATTCCACCATATACACTGGCCTCTAATCTGTCAAGACCTCCTAGTTTACCATGCCAACTAGTAGTCCCTTGTACAAAATCAGTAGCTGTTACACTTTCATTTTCATTTAACTCATCTTTTGTTATATTTACAGCTAACCAATGTATCCATGCAAACCCACATACAGGAACAGAGTCTTTATCTTCTAAAAATACAGCAAAGGATACTGTATTCTTTGGAGCATCTTCAAACTTTAGAGGTAGTGAATATGTAGGCATACCACCTTCATTGAACTGAGTTCCTCTTTTACCGTATTTATCTTCTATAACACCATTTACTATACCTGTACTAGTTACTTTCATAATAATTTACCTCCTATTATAATAAATTAATAGAATATATCTATAATTTAATTATATACCAGTTGAAAATAATGGTAAATTACTTACTTTTTTGTGGGTATCTATTTACTTTAAAACACCTTTTTCCTTAAGAATATCTTCCATACCATTATCCAACATAAAGCTAATTCCTATATCTTGCATTATAGCCAAAGCATCCAATATTTGTTTCCCTCGAATAGGTGTAAGTGAGTATTCAACTTTAAGTGGGTAACCTTCATATGTCTTTTTATCTACAAGACCAAATTCAATTAATTCTTTAAGTTGTTCAAGTAACATCTTTTGATTAATACCATTGATTTCCTTTTCAAGTTTTGATAAGGAAGTTGGTCCTATACGTAATCTCCATAATATAATAGATTTCCATTTGCCTTTTATCATATCATGTGTTAGTTCTAATGGGCAAGTATACTCATCACGAAGTTTCAAATAAGTTCACCTCCATTTTACTTTGCCAAGATACATTTTGAAGCAAGCTTATATACAAACTCAACTTTTTTATTTGATATATCCCATGAATCTAATTCTTTTTTTACTAAATCTGGATATTTTTTACTTATATCTCTAAGAGCATTACCTACAGACTTTCTCAAGTATTCGCTATCATCTTCTTTTAAACTAGAAAGTAGTGATATAGCAACGTCAGGATTAGATTTAAAATAGTCTCTACTAGTCCAAATTCGAAGACCTTCTGTCACAGCCCTTTTTATGTTTGGACTATCAGAATTAAGCCATTCTTTTATAACAGGAAGAGCCTTTTCATATCCTACTTCACTGCAATAATAATCAAATGATTTAGCTAGTATTTCTTGTACTCTCCAGTTTTCATCTTTACTCACATTATCTTTTAAAAATAACAAAGCTTCAGAAATAGTTACTGATATAAAACCAAGTATAAACACAGCCAATTCTCTTACTTGATAATATTCTGACCTATATAAGTAGATTGATAGATAATAACACTTTTTTGAGTCATTATTTTTTACAATTTTTTTAGCAATGTTTTCAATTTCTTTGAATCCATTTTCTATAGTAATAATTTTTGCAATTACTTCTTCCAATTTTATCTCCTCCAATAAATAGATTAGTTTAAATTTTATGTATTTATTTGTAAAAAAGTTTGTTTAATTTAGACAAAATAAAGACTTGTCAAAAAACGTTTGCAAGTCTTTAGTACTAGCATAAATAAAAAATAATAAAAAATCAACCTCATTTAACATATAAATTTACTTTTATTATAAGTTTTATATTATAAAGTTGTATTTAAAAAATTAATTGAGTTATATAAATTTTACATGATTTGAGTATACTAATAGAATAAATTATTATATAGTAATACTTATATGAGATGAATATTTTACCAATCCTATTTGATGGTGTATAATTAGGTGATAAAGAGTAATTTAAGCAATTATGATAAAGAATAACTTAAGTAATTATAATGATATTTACAAATAATTTATAAAACATCATAATTTGTTTGAAGTTAGTATGACAAAGCTTACATTAAATCAAAAATATAAATAAGTAATTTTAACTTGTAATAATAATAAGGAAATATAGAAAATTATGTGATAAGTAAAAAATGTTTTGTCTGAAGAAATATAAAAGACAATATAAATAATAATATAATGAAAAGTAAAACAGGAGGGAAAAATGATACCAGGACTTAAAGAAAGTTTGCTAGGATTAATAAATGAAAGTGCATATAATCCTCTAAAAAAAGAAGAATTAGCAGAAATATTTGATATACATTCATCAGAAATGCCAATGTTTTATAATTTTTTAAATGAATTAGAAGAAGATGGTTATATCTGCTTTACTAAAAAAGGAAAAATAGTATCTCCCAATCAAATGGGATACTTTGTTGGAAAATTTGTATCACACAAAAAGGGTTTTGGATTTGTAGAATCTGATGTTGAATATACACAGGATTTATTTATCTCAAGTGACAATATAAATGGTGCTATGCATAATGATAGAGTTATGGCAGAAATAGTAGTACCTGCAACTGAAGAAAAGAGAGCAGAAGGAAGAATAGTAAAAGTAATAAAGAGAGAAATAACTAGAATAGTAGGTACCTTCCAATCAAGTAAAACTTTTGGATTTGTAACACCAGACAACAAGAAATTTACTAAAGATATATATATACCTAAAAAACATTTTAGTGGAGCAGTAGATAATGATAAGGTAGTATGTGAAATTACAGTATGGCCACAAGAGGATAGAAAACCAGAAGGCAAAATTATAGAGATACTAGGTCAAAAAGGTGAAAGAGGCGTAGAAATAGATTCTATAATAAGAGAACATGGTCTTCCAGAAGAATTTCCAAAGAAAGTATTGCAAGAAGCAGAAGCTGTAGCTGTTGAGATTCCTCAAGAAGAGATAAAAAGAAGAAGAGATTTAAGAGATTTAAACATATTTACTATAGATGGAGATGACGCAAAAGACTTAGATGATGCCATATCAATAGAAGTATTACCTAATGGAAACTTCAAACTAGGAGTTCACATAGCTGATGTTACACATTATGTAAGAGAGAAAAATAAACTTGACAAGGAAGCCTTAAAAAGAGCTACATCAGTTTATTTAGTAGATAAAGTAATTCCAATGTTGCCAAAAACTCTTTCAAATGGAGTATGTAGCTTAAATCCATTTGAAGATAAGTTAACTCTTTCTATATTTATGGAAATAGACCATAAAGGAAATGTGGTTAAACATGAAATATGTGAATCTGTAATAAATTCAAAAGCTAGAATGACTTATACAGAAGTATCTGATATATTAGAAAAGGATGATGAAAAACTTAAAAAGACTTTTGAACATGTTGTTGAAGATTTTAAAAATGCTGAAATTTTAGCTAGGATTCTTATGTCAAGAAGGGAAAAAAGAGGAGCTATAGACTTCAATTTCCCAGAGGCAAAGATAATTCTAAATGGAAAAGGCGAAGTTGTAGATATAAAGCCATATGAAAGAAGAATATCTAATAAGATAATAGAAGAATTTATGCTTATAAGTAATGAGACAATTGCCGAACATTTTTACTGGATGGGAATACCGTTTGTGTATAGAATACATGAGACACCATCTTTGGAAAAAATGGAAGAATTGAGTAAGTTTATATCTACATTTGGATATATAATAAAAGGTGATAAAGAGGAAGTACATCCAAAAGCATTACAAGGTATAATAGAGAAAATAAAGGGCAAAAAAGAAGAAGGAGCTATCAGTACTATAATGCTTCGTTCTTTAAAACAAGCTAAGTACTCACCAGAATGTAGTGGACATTTTGGATTAGCAGCTAAATTCTACTGTCACTTTACTTCACCAATAAGAAGATATCCTGACCTTCAAATTCATAGAATAATAAAAGAATCTTTAAATAATAAAATAAGTGGAAAAAGACAAGAACAGCTTACTACTATAGTGGATTATGCATCTGTTCAATCATCCGAGAAAGAAAGAAAGGCAGAGTTAGCTGAAAGAGATGTACATGATTTCTATAAGGCTCTTTATATGAAGGATAAAGTTGGTCAAGAATTTGAGGGTGTTGTATCTAGCGTAACTTCATTTGGAATATTTGTTGAGTTAGATAATACTATAGAAGGGTTGATAAGACTTGCAAATATGAATGATGATTACTATATTTATGATGAGAGTTCTTATAGTGTTTTAGGAGAAAGAACTAAGAAGTCATATAAGATAGGAGACCTTGTTAAGATAAAGGTTGAAAGTGTTAATGTAGATTTTAAAGAAATTGACTTTGAGATAGTTGAAAAAATAGAGGAGTAGATAAAACAGCTAAAATAAGAGATAACAAGTTGTAGTATTTATGATATGTATAAATATATAGTGCACAATACTCTATAAAATAAATGATAAAAATAGGTAATTGAGAAATATCTAATGGAAATAGTTAACTGAAAGATAAATAATTAAGAAATATTTAATGAAAGTAGCTAATTGAAAAATAAGTAATTGAGAAATGTTTAATAGAAAGAGCTAACTGAAAGATAAGTAATTAAGAAACATTTAATAGAAAAAGCCAACTGAAAAATAAATAATTAAGAAATGTTTAATAGAAGTGGCTAATTGAAAAATAAATAATTAAGAAATGTTTAATAGAAGTGACTAATTGAAAAATAAGTAATTAAGAAATGCTTAATAGAAGTGGCTAATTGAAAAATAAGTAATTGAGAAATGCTTAATAGAAGTGGCTAATTGAAAAATAAGTAATTGAGAAATGCTTAATAGAAGTGGCTAATTGAAAAATAAGTAATTAAGAAATGTTTAATAGAAGTGGCTAATTGAAAAATAAATAATTAAGAAATGTTTAATAGAAGTGACTAATTGAAAAATAAGTAATTAAGAAATGCTTAATAGAAGTGGCTAATTGAAAAATAAGTAATTGAGAAACATTTAATAGAAAAAGCTAGCTGAAAGATAAGTAATTAAGAAATATTTAATGTAAACAGATAATTTAAAAATACCTAATTAAGAATAGATATTAAAAAATATAATTTCAATATAAAAATAAGTGTATCATTTAAAATTTAAGATACACTTATTTTTTATTTAAGATAACTTTTCTTT
Organism: Clostridioides difficile ATCC 9689 = DSM 1296; assembly: GCF_001077535.1. GTDB lineage: Bacteria > Bacillota > Clostridia > Peptostreptococcales > Peptostreptococcaceae > Clostridioides > Clostridioides difficile. The sequence goes on along the minus strand of NZ_CP011968.1, from coordinate 3,528,406 downwards.
TTTAGAATTTATAACAATAGGTTAATATATTTATAATTAATGTAAAAATTATTTATATCTATTAAATCAAATTCTTACACATATAATTATTGGTATGCTTATTAACACTTCAGAAACTCTTATAGTTTAAAATTTAAATTTATTGTTATTTATTATTTAATTTGAGAACATGATTTATTTTTTATTTGAAGCTAATAAGTAGAGCATGATTCTACAGTATAATTTCTTAAATTTTTTTTAAAAGTAATAGTCCTTATTTATAGTCAATATTGCCTATAGAACTTCTGATTCATTTAATTTTTAGGAAAAAATAATAATACTTACGCTATAAACACAGAATTTTAGTTGATAATATAGGTATTTAAATTTAAGATGAAATAATACTTTTCTCAATATATTTTATTGTAACTAAGTTTAATTATAAGTTACAATTAAAAAAACGCTACTTAGGAGGAATGTAATTATGGGGATGATAGGATGTTATACTAAAATAAGTGAAGAGAATGTTTTTAAATTACAGCAATCAGAAGAAAATTTACAAGATTTTGTTTTTGAAGATGCCAACGAAAATAGTACTATCAATATTGATAAAGCATGGCATGCCATTCACTTTACTTTGACAGGTTGTCCTTTTGGTGGAGATGATGATAATATATTTAGCAAATTAGTACTAAGTGGAAACATACTTATGGAAATTGATGGAGAATTTCCTGTCATGTTGATTACAGCAAATGATGTAAAAAAACTATCAAAAGCAATGAACAGTTTGGAAGAACAAGCATTTAGAAAAAGATTTAATATTAATGAGATGTTAGAAAATAATATTTATCCTGTTATGAATGATGAGAGTGAAGATGATTTTTTTGAATATGTATGGGCAAATCTAATTGAGCTTAAAAAGTTTATACAAGAAGCATCTAATGATGGACTAGCTGTAATATTTTTTATAATGTGATAATTACTAAAAATTGTGAATATTAGTGTCATCACATATCTTAGATATGAAGCCTTTTGATTGTATAGAAGAAAATACATATTATATTAGCCTTTTAAAATATATAAGTTAAATTTAAATCTGTAGGTAAATTTGTCTTATGTCTTTATAAATATTTATATTAGCATATATAAATTAGTTTTAAATTTTTGCAATATATAGTTGCAGATATTTTTATTTATCTTAAAAGGCTAAATACCCTATCTTATTATATCCAGTAATTCTTTTGGATACTTATCACATTTTTCATTATATATAAAAATAGACTCACAAATAAAATAAATATATATTAAATTATAACTTCATAAACTTAAAAAATTTCAGAAACAAAGATACTTTAATTTAATTAAAAACAGAAAAATTAAAATCTTTAGAAAAAATTTAGAAATTTATAAATAATATCTTAAGTTTTAGAATTTATTATGAAAATACAGTAAAAATTTATAAAAATAAAATTCTATAAAATTGTTTCTGGGGGTGTATTTATATATGGAAATGAAAATAGCAGTATCCAATCTTAGCAAAAGATTTGGGAAAAAACAAGCACTTGATAATATAAATCTTGAAATCGACAGTGGTATGTTTGGTCTTTTAGGAAGAAATGGAGCAGGAAAAACCACATTTATGAGAATTTTAGCCACTTTATTATCAAAAACAGAAGGTTCAATACATATGTGTGGAGTTCCTATTGAGAATACTAAGGAAATTAGAAATATGGTTGGTTATTTGCCACAAGACTTTTCAATGTATCCTAACATGACAGTATATAAAGCAATGGATTATTTAGCAGTTTTATCGGATATACCACTAAGAAAAAGAAGAAAAATTATAGCAAAGTTATTAAGCAAAGTAAACCTTACTAATTATCAAAATGTGAAAGTAAAATCTTTATCTGGAGGTATGAATAGAAGGCTTGGGATAGCACAATCATTAATTCATAATCCCAGAGTTTTAATAGTAGATGAGCCGACAGCAGGTCTTGACCCAGAAGAACGTATAAGATTTAGAAATTTACTATGCGAAATTGCAAATGATAGAATCGTTATTTTATCTACACATATTGTTGGAGATATAGAAGCTACATGTGAAAACGTAGCTATATTGAATAGTGGAAAAGTCATATACAATGGCTCAACAGAAGCATTAGCAAAACTAGCTGAAGAGAAAGTATATAGTATTGAAGTAGATAAAAAAGATATTGAAAATATAAAAAGTAGATTTATAGTTATAGGAATGTTGACTCATGGTGGAAAGGCTATACTTAGGATTATATCAGATGATAAACCTTTTGAGACAGCAGTAAATTGTAATCCAACTATTGAAGATGGCTATATGCTTATAATGGGAGGAGATAATATATGAATCTATTTATAAAAGAATGTAAAAATATATTAAAGAGTATGATATATTATATTTTTATTGTAGTTTTAGTTTTTTTCTATATTTCTCAACTTGGAAGTTCAGTTTCAAATGATGTAAGTAAAAATATTCCTAATGATGGAAATCCATTAGTTGCTCCACAAAAAGTAGAGAATATTGAGGAATATTATTCTGTACACAATCAATATCCATATGGTCAAAAAGAATCTATGAAAACAGAAAAGGTCATTCCAAATGCAACTATAAACCTAATTAGAGAATATCAAAAAAACACATATACAACGTATCCAACAGGGGTAGTTAAGTATATAAAATTAGACCAAAATAAAACGAAGACCATAGAAAAATATATAGAAGAAATAACTGGTAAAAGTATTAGCGAAATAAATTCACTTTGGAAAACTGATGAAAGTATAAAAATAGATTATTCTAAAGTATCTCTTGAAAGATTTGAAGAAATAATGCAAAGAGTAGACGACATTTTAGGAGGAGGGTCTGCATATGCTTTTGACAAGTTACAAAGATTTGGAGTAGTTCCAGTTACCTATGATGAAGCTATGAAGAATTACAACTATACAATACAAAAAGATAAAGTTAGTAATGGGTATGCAAGAATTTTTTGCGATTATATAGGTATAGTTTTAAGTATATTTCCAGTATTTGTGGCAGTTTTTATGTCACTTAAAGATAAGCGTTCAAGAATGAGAGAGATTATTTATTCAAAACAAGTATCTTCATGCAAAATAGTTTTATCAAGATATTTTGCACTTGTCTTTATGATGATATTGCCTGTATTAATTTTAGGTATGAAAGATTTACTTCCTTTGATTTTCTTTGCTAAAGATAAAGGTATATCTATTGATAACTTAGCATTTATAAAATATACATTATGGTGGATACTACCAACTCTTATGATAGTTACCGCTGTAGGAATGAGTATTACTATATTAACAGATACACCAGTAGCAATTATTGTGCAATTAATTTGGTGGTTTTACAGTATAAATTCTACAGGACTCAAAGGTGATTATTCAACAATGGGGCTAATGATAAGACATAATAGTGTATTAAATGGAGATATTATTATACAAAACTTCAATCAAATTATAATTAATAGAATTGTGATAAGCTTGGGAGCATTGGTGCTTGTTTTGTTAGCTATATTCTTATATGAGCAAAAAAGAAGGGGGAATCTTGATGTTTGGGCAAAGTTTTCAAAACTGTTTAGTTCTAATAAAAGAAAACTTCAAATTAAGCACTTTAACTAATTTAATATGTTCAATTATATTGCTATGTATGATTCCTCTAATACAAGGAGTAGCTAATTTAGACAGAATTTCAACAGCTATATGTTTAGAAAATTATGTTGCAATAATAGGGGGAGTAATGTTGGTACCTGTATTTTCGCTAGAGCAATCAAAAGAAATTGATGAGATAGTATCTTCAAAAGCATTATCTCAAGTTATTGTACAATTAATTAGGATACTGATGTCAATTATAGGTATAGTGGTATTAATCATAGGTTTTGTAAATGTTTTAATATATCTTGGATGTAATTTTCCAGTAGTTGAGTATATTATTGGAAGTTTCGCATCAGCTATGTTTATAGGAAGTTTAGGAATGTTTTTCTCAAATTTATTTAATAATACAATCATAGGTTATATGATATCTATAGGATATTTAATTTTAAATATGATGACTAAAGGCAAGTATGTTGGAAAATTTTTTATAATGTCTATGAGTCAAGGTAGTTTTGATGAGAAATATTGGCTGATACTTGGAAGTGTTGTGTTGATAATTGCATCTCTCTTAATAAAACCAGTAAAAAGGAAGATTAGATAATAAAATGAGAGCTTAGATAAAATAAAGGTAATACAAATAAAAGGTACATTTATGAAATATAAATCTATTTTTATATACACAAACCTACTTACAATCTCTTTATGTATGTAGATAGATTTATATATCCGTAGTATAAAATATATATGTATACCAAATTTTATCAAAAGCTCTCAAATTTATATTTCAAAGACACTTATTGCTATGACCTACACATATGTATTTTTTTATTTTAATTGTTGTATTAACAATAAGACTATTGTTATAAACTATTGATACCTCATAACAAAAAATTCTCCATCTCCTAAATGCGTTTTCTGTACCTTAGTCTCAACTATTTTAAATCCTTGAGACTCATAACATTTTAAAGCTCTCATGTTCCAGGTTCTTACATTTAATACAATTGGTTTAGTACTATATTTATTTCTACATTCTTGTAATCCTAGGCCAATTATTTCTTTACCAATTCCCATTCCGCAATAATTCGGTTTCATACCAATACCAAAGAATACAGAGCTTCCTTCATCTAATAAGCTTATAAAACCTATCAATTCTTTATTGTCATTTATAAAACTTATAAAATTTTTTCTTTTATCTTCTTTTGCTAGTGAAAAATTCTTCTTTTTAATTTCCTCCCATGGAGGTAGATTGTATATTGAATATTTACCTTCATATTTCCAATTAGTAACTTCAATAGCATGTTCTTCAGTAAATTTAACTTTATTTAAATTCATATGTCCTCCTATTAAAATATTTAAGGTAATTAATGGTATTTTAAAGTTTTAGAAAATAAGTAAAACTATTTATATTTATCCATAAAATCTTTAAAAATTTTACTAACAATTCTTGTACCCTGTACTTTTTATTGGATTCACAGAAGACTATAAACTAATTTTGAATTACCTTCTAATTCAAAAACATCACGATATATATAATTTCTTAGCTTGATTAAATTCTGTTAAATCCGTTTCTTATAGTTGTATAATCAACATCAATATCTTTATGTGTATTAGTTAATTTATTGGCTTTAGGAACTTATTATTAATATATTGTATTTGCTCCAATACTCCAAGTAGTAGGTAAATTATAGGCAAATTATCAAATGTATATCTATCCATGCTTAAACTTTAGAGATACAATAACTACTAAATTAGTATTCTAGTAGTTACAAAAAGAATCTTTAAAAATATTAATTTAACTTATATTTTTTAATAAATTTTCTAAAATTTAATAAGTTAATTTAATTATAGCTCTAAATGATATTTTCTACAGATATAATTTTAAAAAGGTGTGTATAAGAACAAATTCACTTAAATTTTTAAAATCAAATAAAGTTGAATCTCTTGACTACCTTGATTGTTTTATGAAATTAATATAGATGTAAACTTTTTAATATAGATGTAAACTTTACTATTAAAAAAATACAAGATTTTAGATAAGTTAATGCTAATTATAAGTAATAAGATAAGAAATATAATATGACATAAGGGCTAGGAATAAGATAAATATAATCAAAGAATAAGATATGAGAATAATTACCAAGAGAAATCATTACCTTAATATGTTTATAAATGTTAGACTATGTTCCTAAATTGAATTTTATATATCAAGTATAATAACCTTACAGAATGTGGAAATTTTTATTTAAAGAATACACATAAACATTTCCACACTCTGATTTTATAATAATAATCTAATAAAATTTATAGTGACTTTATAAAATCAATAATGATTTAATAAATATTTATAAAACAACTATTTTTGCTTAGAAACTTTATTATTCATATTATCATTAGTAGGCATTGCTCCAAAACTTAGTTTTTCATACATTACTTGAGTTGGAGCTAGCCAAACTGTACCATTACCAGTAAATGTATTTAAGAAACCTTCACCATTTAAAGCAGAACCAATTAAAGATTTATCTGATTTTGTAACAGAAAAATTAACACCAGATGTTCTTGCTATTGCAAAGTTACCATCTACCTTTAATTCTTCACCATTTTTCAATTCATACTCTACAATTTCACTTTGAGGTACAACACATTCCAGAACGATTACACCAGTACCACTTAATTCTATTTGGAAGAAGCCTTCACCACCAAGTAAAGCAGATGAGAAGTTCTTTTGTGTAAATGCTTTTACTTCTATTGTATCAGAGCAACAATAGAATAATCCTTTATCAACAATTATAGAATCATTATCAAGACTCATAAATAAATAATGTCTAAAAGAAGGTTCCAAATAAACTTCTCCAGTACCTTTGTATACAGGTTTCATCATTGATTCATTAGTAAGTGCTCCTGATATTCCTTTTTTAAAAAGACCTCCAACACCACCAATCTTAGTTTCAGAAGATATATTTCCTTTATAATAGTATAATGCACCAGCTTCTGTTTTTATTGATGAATTATTTAATTTTATCTTAATTTGTCTAGCTTTCAAACCAGCTTCTCTAGCAAAATATAATCCCATTGCCATTAATGGGCTAGAAGCTCCCTCAAGTTTTTCAAATTCTAATATCTCAAATTCGCTTTTGCCATCTGATGCATTTTCTAAAATTTTTACTTTTTTGCTTAAATCCATACAAATTTCTCCCCACTATGATAAAATTTATCTCTAAAATATTATAAGATATAACTCTATATTACATTTTTTTTGAAAAAATCGCTACTTTATCATCAAATTTTTACATATTTTTAAGAAGTTTTTGAAATGTTTAGATTTAAGTTAAGTTATTTAAGGATGTATAGTTATTTCAATAGACATTTTGAGTATTATTTATCATTCGTGGGTATTATATTTTATGGGCATGTTAAAATTATTTAGAAGATAGAAGATAGAAGATAGAAGATAGAAGATAGAAGATAGAAGATAGAAGATAGAAGATTTATAATATGTAATATTTTTGTTTTGAAATTTATAAATTAGTATTACTGGTTAGAGTTAGTTTAGTATTAAGTATATTCGAAGTAGTTTTTTAGCTATTTTCATACATTTATATTACTTAATTATATATAGCCTAACTAACTTAATATATCAGTGAAATATTGACTAAAATGCCTAAATATGTTATCATACAAGTTAGTCAAATAATTTGGCAACATTAAATATTTAGTAAATTTCTAATATTTATGGAAGAAATTTCTAGCAAAGAAGGTGAGATTTATATGGCTGGTAAAAAAATATTAGCAACAAACAAAAGAGCAAGACATGAATATTTTATAGAAGAAACTTATGAATGTGGAATTGAATTAAAAGGAACAGAAGTAAAATCAATAAGACAAGGCAAAGTTAACCTAAGTGATGGATTTGCATCTGTAGATAATAGCGAAGTATTTTTAAAACAAGTTCATATAAGTCCATATGAGCAAGGAAATATATTCAATGTTGATTCTTTAAGAGTTAGAAAATTATTACTTCATAAGCATGAAATAAGAAAGCTTATTGGAGCAACTACTATAAAGGGGTATTCACTTATACCACTTAGTTTGTATCTAAAAAACGGTAAAGTTAAAGTAGAGATTGCCTTAGCAAAAGGTAAAAAACTATATGATAAACGTCAAGATATGGCTAAGAAAGATGCACAAAGACGTATAGAAAGAGAAATGACAGGTAAGTATTAAACTAGATAAAACTGTATTTTTTAGAATAAAATTCTTTATTATCTAGAACATAACATTGATTTTTATTCTTAAAAGTATTATATTATATATACATTAAAAATTTAATAAAAATGGTGATAAAGTTTGCGAAAAGTCTACTGGACTATAAACTACTCAAGGGGGCGTAAAGGTTTCGACGTGGGTTTGGAACTTGAGGCTGCATGTCGTGTTACTCTGGGTCACGTAAAAACTGGGGAACTTTAAAATAAACGCAGACGATAATTTCGCGATAGCAGCCTAGTTGCTGCTCGTCCCTCTTAGTCCTCCTGCCGACTAAGACTGGACGTCATTATGCAGGGAACTACTTTAGGGGTGTCTCGACTTGAAGTAGATTAATTGGGACTGGCTAAGCATAGAGCCTGCCACTTGGCGCTATGTGAGGTGAGATATTAGTGAAGTTGGCTAAGCATGTAGATGCAGCAAGGAAAAGATTTGCGGACAGGGGTTCGACTCCCCTCGTCTCCACCAATTTTGAAAAAAGAATGATGAAATACTTGGAAATACTAGTCTTTATTGACTAGTATTTTTTATTTTGGAGATAAAATCCACCAACCGTACCCCAACCACAGAAAATGAGGTATTTTTGAGAGTATATGGGGGTGCATTTGAGTGTATGAAAACATTTACTTATCATTACATTAGAGAGGATAGGAATTTAATACATACTTTAGGGAGCTTTATCAGAAGCCTTAAATATGAACTCAGAAGAAGTTTATAAAATACTTAAACATAACACTGATATTTCAAATACCTTGTTATGAATCATTACATTTTTAAAGTAAAAGTTACATAGTAGAAGATTTAATAGAACCACTTAAATAAAAGGAAGTGTTATGATGATTGCATATCATAGTTCTTATTGTATAGCAAAAACTTCTGATTCTATATTCTAAAGAGGTTCTTTAAATTTTGGTAAAAGATTTTATGTGATTAGTATAAAAACGCAGATGATTAACAGGATGGAATGATTTAAGAGAAGAGGTAAAAAGGTGTATGTAGATAGTTGTTTTTTAGAATTGATATAAAATCAATTTAATTATTTAATATTTATTTTTGTAAAATTAAAAGAACTGTAGATACGTTTAAATAAACCACTATTTCACACGCGTTTTCTAAAAATAGTGGTTAAAATGTTATTTTTTATATTTATTTACAACTTTAGTAATTTGATTATGATGAAAAGGTTTGTTAGGATTCAATTTTTTAGTTAATCTATTAGCTATTTCTCTAAGACTAATGTTACAATCTAACATAGATAATATTTCAGTAATATTTTCTTCTAGTAATTTTATAGAACTTTTTGGAGGTATTAAATTTTGTTTTGATATATGTTCTTTATATACTTGCCCAATCACATTTAAATCAAAGGGTTTTCCTATTAAATTAGAACCTAATTTATGTGATATTTGTCTTAATGAATAATTATAATTATGTTTAAGGTCAATAAGAGTATCTATATGTTTATTTAGTAATTCTCTTTGTGTAGGAGGTTTTTCTTTAAGTTCTTCTCGACGAGTATATTTGTAATTTTTATAAATACTTATTACTGTTTTATGGTCATAAGGTTTATCTCTTTTCACCAAAATAGCAATTTCCCTACCAATTTTACTAAATGAGTAATTTTCCACATCTCTTAATTGTACAATCTTTTTTATGATTTCTTGATTATACAAATAATAATCTCGGTTAGTTCTTCTACGCTGAACTTTATCATTCATATTATCTTTTTGGTCGCCAGTTCTTAAGTGACTTGCTCTAATACATAATGGATTATCACAATTGTGTAGAATATATTTGCCACTACTTGAAGTATTAGTATAAGTGTCATAAGAGTACCTACTTGCTTTTATTTGTTTGTTATTTTTATGGACTACAGGACAGTATTTTTCACTTCCCCAATTTGCTTCAATACAGACTTCTTTAGGGAAAAAAATTTCAAGTTTATGTAATGCCTCTACTTTTTCTGCATTAGTTAAATAAATATAATTCCATACACTACCTTTTTTAATATAGAGTAATAGCTCTAATGGTATAGATAAAAATTTAGCTATTTCTTCTATTGAATAATTAAATTCAGAGTTATTCATATTATTTAATAAATATTTTGTTAAATATACTGATTCTTTAGTTAAAACTATCTCATTAATTTCTGGTCTATCATTGAAATATTTATCAAGAATATTTTCAGATACTTTACGTTCTTCTATATGACTTGGATTAACACAACATCGATTGTAACAAGTATGATGTGCTTGGTATCCATTTCTAATTGGCCTTTGTAGTCTCTCTTCTAGTACTATTCTTGCAGCTCTTAAAGTACCTTCTTTATTTGAATTAATTTGACCATAACCATCACGGTCTCTATATCCTGGATAAGGAATGCATTCAATCAATTTTATCACCTCATTTATTAATATTAAATTAATTTGTATCATTATTTTGATTTTGTAATTAACTATATGAAATCATAGTATTTTTATGTGTTTGATTTTTACAATGAAAATATTTTATCTAACTTTTCTACAGCTTCAACTTTCTTATCTTCCATAACTTGAGTATATATATTTAAAGTTATTGATATATCATAATGACCCATTAAAACTTGTACAGCTTTAGGAGGGACATTATTCTCAAAAAGTCTAGTCGCATAAGTTTTCCTAAGACCATGAAACTTTATAGGCTCTATATCTAGACTGTTTAATATAGATTTTAGATTCCTTAAAGGTCTTTTATCATCTATAGGGACACCTAATTTATTGCAAAATACATAATTATCATTTCTATATAATTCTCCAGCCTTTAATATATCTGTATTTTGACTTACTTTATGTTCTTTCAATTTATTTAAGATATTCTTTGGAATAGGTACAGTTCTGTAAGAATTTGATGTCTTTGGCTCTTGCTCTAATACTTTAAGCTCTCTATCTCCATTTTTATCTATAAAATATGTTCTTTGAAGCGTTCTTTTAACTGTTAAATTAGAATTCTTAAAATTAATGTCAAACCATTTAAGTCCTAATAATTCTCCTAATCTAAGTCCAGTACCAAGAGCAAGTAAAAATAATACCTCTAATTTATGTCCATCTATAGCTTTTATAAAACTCTTTTGTTGTTCAAGAGTCAATATTTCAATCTTATTTTCCTTTTTCTCAACTGGTATATTTACCATAGTACAATAATTACGTTGTATAAGACCTTGTTTTTCAGCTTCTGATAAGCAGGTTTTCAGTTTAGTGTTTATTTGCCTTATAGTAGGTATACTTTTATTGGAATCAAGCAATCTATTGTAATATTTTTGTATGTGAGATACTCTTAAGTCATTTAATTTAACATTGACTAAATCAGTATCTTTAATATAATTGCGATAGATGCTTTCATATCTCTCAAATGACTTAGGTTTTAAATCTTTTATTCTATATTTAAATAACCAATTGTAAAACCAATGCTCTAAAGTTATTTTATCATCTGAAATATCAGAGCTTAAATAATATTGTTTTTTATAAGCATCTAATTTATCTTTAACTTCTTTTTGAGTCTTACCATAAAATTCTTTTCTTATTGGTTTCCCATCTTCATTGTAACCAATCATTATACGGGAACGCCAACCATCTTTATATTTTCCGATAGAGCCTTCTCCATTAGCTATTTTAGTTGCCATTTTTAAACAGCTCCTTATATGATTTATAGTTATATTCATCAAAGAATGTAATACATTTCTCTAATAAGAATTTTATAACTTCATCACCTTCTAGTGTTTCATAGAAGTTTAGCATTAATGTGTTGTATTCTTGTTTATGTTTAGCTGGTATTGATAGAACTCCTATATCATTACTTATAAGTATTAGGTTTGAGGTAAGTCTAGCAGTTCTTTTGTTGCCATCATAGAAGAATTGACAATAGGACAACCATAAATTTATTATTATAGCCTTTTCTAAGGGGTTAGTTATTTTATTTATGATATTTATGTCATTTACAAATAAATCATTTAATAGAGTGGGTTCTATGCACTCATATTGGGTAGTACCAGCTATACCTATATTACCATTTCTGAAATCTCCAACGATTAGAGCTTCATCTTTTGCAACTATTTTATGTATAGAGCAAATTGTATCTTTATTTAAAGATAATTTTTCTTTGTTACTTAATTTTATTACATAATCCCATGATGATTTTATATTTAGTATTTGATTTTGGTCACTTAATTTATGTCCACCTACTGTTATACCATCAAGTAATGTTTGTACTTCTGGGAATGTGAAGGGGTTATTTTCTAGGTTACCCATATCATATACAAATTCACTTATCATTCTTCTAATGTATGTTAAAGTATATTTTTTATCTCCATGAGGTAGATTAGTAGGGAATTTATGTGTGTATTTTGGTATATATGATTTATTCATGATTTTAGCTCCTTTCATATCTAATTTTTATTTATTAACTATGAATGTATAAAAGTTAATAGGTAAACCTATATTTTGAAAATATGCAATACTAATATTCTTCATCCTCATCTTCAATAAGACCATTAGAGTTTTCTTGTATAAAATTTTCAACAAGACCATTTATCACCCAATTTAGATTTTTGGAGAAGTCTTTGAAGTCAGAGAAGTTTAGGTTAATTGGTTTTATTGTATCTGCATTATCTGTAATTTCAAACTTTTTTTATAGTCTGTTTTTATATCATAACCATAATTTTCTAATATGTGAATTACTAAATCCAACTCTTTATCAAATACTTTTAAATTAATATTATTATTTGTTAAAGTATCTAAATCATTTTCTTCAACAATGAGTTTATTTATAGCAATTGATAAAGCAGTAGCTATTTTTCTTATCATATCTAAACTAGGTATTCTTTGATTTTGCTCATATTTAGCTATAGCATGAACTGAACAACCAATCTTGTTGGTTAGTTCATTCCTTGACATATTTATCGATTTCCTATATTGTTTAATCTTTTCTCCAATTGTATTATTTATTATAATTCCACCTTAAATATATCATCAAACAATGATTATATTTTTACACATATAAAGGAGTTATTTTCTAGATTATCTATGTTATATACTAACTTACTCATAATTCTTTTAATGTATATCAGAGTATATTTTTTATCTCCATGAAATAAATTAGTAGGGCATTTATATGTGTATTTTAGCATATATGATTTATTCATAATTGTAACTCCATTCATAGTTTTTTATCATTGCTTTAGATAGTATTGATATTATTTTATATTTTAGTTAGTAGTTTTTTTATTTCTTTAAGTGTATTTTCAAGCTTTTCATTTTTTTCCTTTAATTCGTTATTTTCTTGTAATAATTTAAAGTAATCATTATTTTTAATAGTAATATTTTCTTTTTGAGATATTAATTTTTTTAGTCGAATATTACTTCCATTATCTGTTGAGTCACTAAAGTAATCATAGATTGTTTCTATATTTTCTTCTGATAGACCAATATCTAATAATTCATCAATTGATTGTTTTGTAAGAACATCATTTTTAATAATTTCTTTTATGTCATCAGGATGTAATGAAAAATCTAATTCAGTATTAGATATACAATCTGAAAGTATCCAATTATAAACTTGATTTTCATTTAGTTCTAATTTTTCACCAAGTTTATAATATTGGTCTTTATCAGACCAAGCACCTAGCAATAAACTTGAGGTAATTCTAATATCATCATCTTCCATAAGATTTGAAATAGCATTTAAAAATTCATCAAAAGAATAGTATTCTTCTGGGAATAAAGACTGTAAAAAGTATAAAACATCTTCATTAGTAATTACTTCATTTTCAATATCAAAATAAAAGATAGTCTTTTCAATTTTCAAAGCTTTAGCGAGTTTTGATAAGGTATCTATATTAGGTATTCTTTTATCATTTTCATAATTTATTAGAGCATTTCTTGAGATGTCACTAATTTCAGCAAGTTGAATCTGTGTTAGTTCTTTTTGTTTTCTTATCTTTTTTAAGTTTTTTCCAATTTGCAATATTATCACCTCGTATAAAGTATATCCTAAAAGTACACAAATGAGAACAGAAGAATAATATATTTTTATTGGGTATATACATATATGGACATTATAATTAAAATATAAAGTTTACAAATGTAAACTAGAAAAGGTGATAATACTCTTATATATCAGTTAGAAAATGATATAAATAAAACTAATCAGAAATTAATAAAAAAGGATTCAAGTATAACGGCTATATCAGAGAGAGCATTTGAATAATATAAATGATGAAATAAATGAAGGTGCTAAGACTAGAATAAAGTTCCTAGAGAATATTATAGGAGGTTTATATGGTGGTGAACTAACTCCAATAGCAGTTAAAAGTAGAAGAGGAAAAATAGCATTAGCTTTACAAATACTTAGAAATGTAATACTTCAAGGTAAGAAAGTATTTTTTATAAGTAGAGAAATGAGTAATATACAGATTTTGTTTAGAAATATAGCATCACTAACTGGAATATCAATTGTAAAAATGAAGAATAAAAACTTAGATGATGATGAAATAGTCAAATATATACAAGTTTTAAGTATAATAAATCAAGAAAATAATCTTTATATAAATGACTCTGTAAATACAATATCAGGGATAAAGCGAGAAATAAAGAGTATTAAATCTAGTTTAGTAATAATTGATTATTTGCAAATTTTGGATTATGAAGCTAAAGAAATAGGAGAAACTAAATTTGCTGACTTATCAGAGCAAGTAAAAAATATTACTTTAAAATTTAATATATCAGTTGTTCAATTTGCTCAATTAAGTACATATGCATAGAGATATTTTAGAAAAAGATAAGTTATGTAGGATATTGCAAAGTGATTAGAGAGATTAATAAATTGTTAGAAAAGGTTTTACTAGATGGGAATAAAAAATGTGTATTAGTAGAGTGGGTATTAGATAGTATCATTTTAGAAGTTATATATAGCATGTTTATATTAAAGTAGTAAATATATTAATCTATGTACTTGTTTTTTAAGTAAAATAATAGCATAAAATAAAGGTTTTTAAAAGTATATGTCTAATTTTATAAATAAACATATTATATAAGGACCTGAATAAATATTTGAAGAGATAAAATTATATTAAACTTAATATCAAAATGCTTAAAGATGTCTTATTTTAATATTCCTTATCATAGTTAGAACTTATAGAATTCTATATATCATAATAGTGGTAAATTTAAATATGTATAGAAGATTAAATAATAATATATGTTTATTATAAAAAATAATACAAATTAATGTGTATAAAAAGATTTACTAAATAAGTATAATCAAGTAAAAATTAAATATGAAGATATTAATTATACTAGAAAGATAATAGTATAAGCAATTAAGGATGCAATATTAAATTCTTAATAAACTTATATCTAGGGAGGATATCAAATGGGAAAGATTGAACCTAATCAAGAGGACCGTATATATGAAGATTTATACCAGGGAAATAGCGCTGAAGGTAAGGTATGTGAATGGATAGAAGAAGCTATTAATGATGATTGCTATGTAGGACAACATAGATTTAAGATTGAGACAAGAGAATGTGATATTGCTATGGTTATACCAAATAGAGGCATATTAATAATAGAAGTAAAGGGCTATACTGTAGAAATGATTGATCATATGTCAAGTAATTTTATTATACATGTAAAGAAAGAGTATGAAAATGAAAGATTTAAAACTGGTGAAAGGCATCCAGCAGAACAAGCAAATGATTATGTATTTACAATGATGAGAGATTTTTCAGGTTTTTTAAAAAGGAATAACATATGTTTACCAATATGTAAAATAGGACGAATGGCAGCAATGCCTAATATGACAGATAAAGAGTATGAGGAATTATACTTGGATTATTGTTATTCAACAAAACTTGTAATCACAAAAGATTGGTTTAAGAATAAAAATATATTTTACCATCGTTTTATAAATGCACTTAATATAATTTTTAATTCTATAAGCAGTGAAGTAGATTTCGATGATAGTTATTATAATATTGCGAGAAGGTATATTCTTTTAGGTGAACGTAAAAAATATGTAGATCTATGTAAAGAGCAACTTAAGCGAGAAGAAGAATTGGGTATTGATTTTATAATAGACAATACTAATGAAGAAGTAGATCAACTTTGCAAATCGAATGAAGTTAATGATGAAGAAATGGAATTGATAAAATTTTCTTCTGTTTTACAAGAAGAATTAACGGAATCACATAAACTATCTAAAATTATTCCTTATTCTAAATTACGTATAGTTAAGACAGGTTGTGAAATAGAACCACTTTTGGAGATTTGTTGTAATGAACGTAAAGAAGGAATAAAGCAGTTTCTAATATTAGTTAATTTTACAAGAGATGAGAAAGAAAAAATATTGTTAGAATATGAAAAAAGATTTTTAAATAAGTATAAGGAAAATGAACTGTTATTTTTATTCAATATGTATTTTATAGATTTATCTAATGATGATACAAGCATTGACAATCTATTTAGTAATCATGATAATATTGAAATTATTAATGGAGAGAGAATAGAAGAGATTGTCAAAATAAAACCTGACAATTTTATTGTACAAGAATTTACACCAAAAGATCTGTTAGATCAAGCTTTGTGGAATATATTATGTATTGCAGATAATTTTACTTCATTTAATTTTGATCAGTATATAGTTGAACATTCACCTCTTCGTCAAAACATTGTTGTAACTGCAAGTGCTGGTACAGGAAAGACATATACTATGGTTGATCGAGTTTCATTTGTTGCACATATGGAGATTATTTATAGAAACTCTAAGGAATCTATTAGTGATCTAATCTCTATGATAACATTTACTAATAATTCAACAGATGAGATGAAGGAACGATTAATGAAACATTTTATGCAGTACTTTGAGTTAACACATAATAAAGTATATATGGATTTATTAGAACAATTAGGTAGAATGAAAATTAAAACAATAGATTCATTTACAAAATATATTTTATCTAAATTTGCTCATTTATTAGGTCTTTCTAATAGTTTCTCATTAAAAAGCGGAAAGTTTGAATTAGAGAATATTTTAAGAAAATATATTAATGATGAGATAACTAAGGAAATTATAGATGATTTCCATAATATAAATATTTATGAAATTGCTAATCATATTCTTGCTTTGCGTTCGTTTCTTATTAATCGAAAGATTCAATTTGATAAAATAAAACATGCTTCTATTGTGGGACCTGATGTAGGGAAGGGAACTATTCGTATGAAAAATTTTATAGAGTCTGTACTTATTTCTACAAATAGTGAATATGATAGTTTTAATTGTAGTCAAAACTTTATTTCGATGAATGAATTAGTTATTCAATTAGAGAAGGTCAAAAATAAATTGATAAAAACTAGTTGTGTTAATAATACTAAAGAAAATTATGAAAAATACTTGTTTATAGATGAATTTCAAGATACAGATAATAAACAGATACAATTAATAAGATTTTTTGCGGACTATTTCAATATTGCACTTTTTGTTGTTGGAGATGAAAAACAGTGTATTTATGGATTCAGAGGAGCAGAAAGAACTTCATTTTTAGAACTTACATGTGTAGATACTAACTTTCAACAAAGAAATTGGATATCATGTTTTCTAAGAAAAAATTATAGAACAGAGGAACCCTTAGTAAAAAAAATAAATGAAGTGTTTTCTAAAATGCCAAATGATTTTTTCCCTTATCAAAATAAAGATAAATTAGTAGCTCAAAAAGGAATTGGAAGAATTTATTCAGGGTGTTATGAACAATTTAAATATAGTGAAAATAACTTAATAGAACTCGTAGATAATTGTGTTAAAAGAATGAAAAAAAATAATGAAGATGGACAAATTGCTATTTTAACAAGAAATAATTATGAGGTTGATCAAATACGTGCTTTGTTTGGAGAGAATAAAGAATATGAAATTAAATTTGATAATGGTGGATTATTTTATAATACTGATGCTGTTATTGATTTTTATAAATTAGTTGAGTTTTTGATGGATACAGAAGATGGTGCTAAACGATATAGTATTTTAGAAACTCCTTATAGTGATTTCAGAATTAAAGAATCGAAAATAAAGCTATATCAAGCTTATGAAAAAATGGATGTTGAAACCTTTGAAATAATTAGGTCTGGAAATAATCATGTATCTTTACGAAAATATTATGATGTATTATATAATTATGGGAAAAAACATCCAAATTTAAAGAATAGCCCAAGTTTAAAGATCCTTCGAATGATTGTTAATGAAATTAAACCATGGGAACACTATGTACCAGAAAGATATAAAACTGTTGATTTTAATGATATATGTAACCAGAATAAGCTCATTGAAGCTAGAAATGAGTATCGTCAAAATTTATTTCAGTTATTTCAAAAATTAATAGATGATAATAAAACAGACTATTTAACACTTAATAAGATACATCAAATTTTAACTATTGGTATTTTTGCAATGCAAGATATTGATATTGATTTGCCTAAAAATAATTTTTTTGGAGAAAAAATAAGTGTATTATGTACAACAGTACATAAATCTAAAGGTCTTCAGTATCATACAGTAATCATGCCATTTACAATGAATGATATAACAGAGTCAAGAGGATCAACACAATTTATTTATAGAGAAGATACAAATGAGATCTATATGCAATTAAAAGAAGCTGATGGAAAGTGTCTAATTTATGAATCAACCAATTTTGATTGTGAAAATAATAAGAAAAATGAAACTATACAATCAGAAGAATTAAGAATTTTATATGTTGCATTAACACGTTCAAAAAAATTTTTTTACTTTATGGTGGATGAAGAAAGATTTGAAAAAAATAATACTTCTAAAAAAAATTGTTGGGCACATTATCTAATGTAAGGTGGAGGAAAATAATATGAAAATCTATACATATAAAAATTCTGTACAATTGAAAGATGCAATCTTCTGGAATGAAATAGAAGGAGCACCTCATTTTTGTTCCTCTGAAGTACTAGCAATAGGAATGAGAAAATTTTATGGTAGAAATACTTTTCCATGCATTTCTACTATAGATTTATTGATAAAAGAACTTTATCCAAATTGGCTTAAATCTCATAGTGATATAGAGCGATATAAAGATATATCTAAATTAATTAATGAACTTAATGATTCAAGTACAGAGGGTTTAAGACAAGCTTTTGTAAAAAATAAAAAATCTATACTAGATTCTTGTAAATATTTGATTGAAACTGAAGATTTGCTCTTAAAAGATTATTACAATAAGAACATATTTAATAAATTTTCAGCAATTAATGATATTCAAGAAGTTTTTAAAGAAAAGATACTGAAAAGACTTTTAGAACAAATATACATTGATGGAAACAAAAATTATTGGAAACCTGAGTGGATAGATACATTATGGGTTAAATCAAAGTTAAGTGAAGTAATTCATAAATGTGTGATAAAAGAAATTAGTGATATTGTTAAGAATACAGAAGAAAAGAGTTTAAATCATAATTATGATGAAGGTCATATTTTTGAAATATTTGATGAACTGTTTGACCAGCATGGATTATTTAATATATCAGATAAGACTTTAGAATATTGGAAATTTAATTCTAAAGATGATTTGCTTGATAAAATTGGATACTCATCAAAAGAACTAGAGTATGTTCGTAATCTAGCTACTACTGAATGTAAGTCATATAAGACTATAGTAATTCATGGTGTCTATCATTTAAATCCAATTCACTTAAGATTGTTAAGAGATTTAGAAAGAGATCATAATGTAATTGTATTAAATTGTTATAATAAAGAATTCAATCATATTTATGAATTTTGGAATGATATATATGATCATCTAATTAAAATATTTCAAATTCCAAAGAATAATATAAAAATTGATAGTCATGATTCTGCTAATCACAGAGAAGTTGGTAGTATATTTGCTGAAGTTGTAAATGGTGTAATCAATAAACAAAGTAATTTCTTTAAGATAAGCAGAAATGAATTTGGCCCAGACTTAAATTTAAATTCTAAGGATATTGATGAACTTTTTAATCATAATAGTAGTCAGGATATTAGATATATATTAAATAAAAGTGAAGCTATTATTCAAAACTATGAGGATGAAGATGAAAGAGAGTATCAGAAGATACTTATAGATACATCAAAAGAACTTCAAAAAGAACTATGTCATAGAAGTAAGATTTTAATAAAATATGATTCTACAATGCAATTTGTCAATAAAGTGTGTAATATATTTGATGAAACAAAGAATAAAAAAGGGATACGTTCAGTCGGAAGGATGAAGGAGCAATTTTATGGTTCTAAAGGTACAGAAATGAATAAAATATTTCAAGTATTTTATCCAGATGAATTTAAAGTTAAGCCTTTTCTTAGTTATCCAATTGGACAATTTATTTATGCAATTCATAATATGTGGGATTTGAAGAATCATAAACTTATATTAAATAGTAGAGATTTAGCTGAATGTTTAAATTTAGATGTATGGCATGATATTCATCCATTAGAGGTATTTGAAAGTTTACGTTTTTATATTGGTATTGATAAAGAGCCTAATGGTATGAATGTAAAAGATTTTATTGATCGAATAAAAAAACTAATATATTTTAAAGAAAGAAACGAAAATAAAATGAAGAATTTAGATAATCTTAGTTATCTTAATTTAACTATAGACCAATATAATAGATTTATTCAAGTAATTGAAAACATTAACGAAATTGCAAATAAGATATTTTGTAATAAATCACAAACAAGTAAAAAGCATTTTATGGATTTACTAGAAATATTAAATGATGAAAAAGCTTGGAAACCTCTATTAGAAGAAGAAAAAAGATTAATGGATGAAATTAAAAATCAAATTATTCATATTGATGATGAAACTAATAAGACTGACTTAAACACAATAAAGGATACTATGGCATATTATTTAGATAGCAAAGAAGGTACTGATATTAATTGGTTGGTGCGTGATTTTGAGCAATTAGAAGGCGATATTCTTTCAGAAGCAGCAAATTATAAAAATAATACTTTGAGACAAAAATGCTACCATTTAACTATGTTGTCAAATGAAAATATGATTAATTGTGATATAGATAATTTACCATGGCCATTAAGTGATGATTTTATTATATCAAAAAATATTTCTTCCTTTATACATACAATTTGTATAAACTATGCAAAATATAAACGTTGTCTATTGTTTCAAGGATTATATTATTTGATAAATAATCCAATTATTTCACTTAAGTTAAGTTATATTGAAAATCAAGGAGAGTATAAACATACACCATACTATATTTTAAACATGTTTATGAATATAGGAAAGGATTTTGATCAATCAAATTGCAGAAATATTGAAAGTTGCACTTCTCCAATTAATAAAGAGCCAAAAAAACGTTTTAAAATAGATAAAAAATGGCATAAAGATGCTATAGAGTCATTTAGTTGTTGCCCATATAAGTTTATGTATGGATATGTTATTAATGATGCTGCAAAACATTATAAAGATGAGTTACAAGTGAAGATGTATTTAGGAGAAATTATAAAATATTATATTAGTATTGCGTGGAAAAAAATTTTACAATACCATAAAAAACTATTATTGGATCAAAAGTTTAATTTACTCAAAAAATGGACTGCTGGTGAAAGACTAGATTGTCTTGAAAAATCTTTACCAGAGACACTAGAACCTATTTATGGTAATTATTTCATCAAATCTGAGATTAATAAAATTATAGTAGATAACTTAGAATATTTAAAAAATAAAAGAATTGATAATAAAAGAGTATATTTTACAGAGGAGTGTAAAATATATGAAGTTGATAGAGAACTATATCATTGTTGGATAGGTAAAATATCAAATCATAATTTATATGTAACAAATAAAAATAAAATAATTAATATTAGAAATCGTCTAAACTTACTAAATGCAAATGAATATATAAATGACTATATTCTTGGAATTAATGATGGATGGTATTTTAAAAAAGATAATATTGTAGTTGAGGGAGGATATAAAGTATCTGAACATGCTTGTAGATATTGCTCATATAATAAAATATGTTGTTATCAGTATAGGATAAAACCTATACACTTGCTACATTCAAAAGAAGATTTAATTGATTAATAATTAGATAAACTTTAAGAACTATATCAATAGGATAGACGGTTTTATTTATTTTCTATCCTATTGATTAAATCTAAAAGTTTTAGTTTTTTAGTTACATATTGAATCATATTATAGATTGTTATCTTCTTGTATTATTTGAGTGATAAAATGTTCTAAATTACTGGAATAATTGTATCTGTTTTTAAGCATAATTGCACCCCTATCTATATGAAGCTTTACTTGGTTAGGAAAATATTCATTATCACTTAAATGTCTACCTATATGCTGTTCAAATAAAGTTTTAAATAAAGTATCATATTGATTGGTTATGGTTTGTCTATTAAGCTCAAGACCATTATTATCAATGTTCTCATAACTTTCAATTGATTCACTATAACTTAACGACATTGAAATAGCCAGTTTGCAAAGAGCAAATGGTTTCAAATTCATTCTAGATCCTAACTCTTCAAATATTTCTTTTGTTTGTGTTGATGTTTTAAGTTTAAATCTCATAATTACACCTCAAAAAAGTATCCTTTATTTTGTATAGTTTTTTTGTTTTTGCTATCATATTCAAGCAAGTATTCTCTACTTAACTTAGGTTTTATTATTTTATATAATTTCTCATCTATTTCAGTATTAGTAGATAGTATTATAATTTGATGACTTATTGTAGAAAAATATTCACTAGTAATGCTATTTCTATGAGTATCATCTATTCTAGCATAAGGAGTGTCTATAATAAAGGGGATTTCTATACCTGAGGATTTAAGTAAAGCCCAATATAAACAAAGAACATATATTTGTTTCTCGCCACTAGAGAATTCATCTATGTCAACTTTAGTTCTTAGATTTAAAAATGTAGATTGAGTATTATTTCTTATAACATTAAATAGCTCATATTTATCTTCTACGCTATACAAATTAAATAAATCATCAAAAAATAATTTTCCCAACTTTTTCTCCATTCCTTCAATTCCTATGTTTTTTGCTAAATTTTCAAGCTCTAAAGAGTTATATATTTTATTTATATATAAAGAAATATCAAAGTTGACATTAATATCTATGTGGCTAATAAAATTGTCTTTTTGAATTATCTTTTTAAATATATACATAAAGTTATCCTGAATTAGTTTAATTTTAGTTTCTGTTAATGTTGTTACTATTTCGTCCAACATAAGTATAAGATTAGTAGATATATCAACAATATTATTATGTTGAAGTAAATATATGTATTTAGCCTTAGATTTATCCCTCCTACTT
This sequence comes from Clostridioides difficile ATCC 9689 = DSM 1296, assembly GCF_001077535.1. Classification (GTDB taxonomy): domain Bacteria; phylum Bacillota; class Clostridia; order Peptostreptococcales; family Peptostreptococcaceae; genus Clostridioides; species Clostridioides difficile. The sequence goes on along the minus strand of NZ_CP011968.1, from coordinate 3,505,149 downwards.
TTAGTTTCAGCTATTTCAAGTTTTAATTTATCTAAAGAAGTAACTAGTAAATTCTTTGATCCTAATAAAGAATCAATTTTGCTTGATAAATTGGACATATCATTAATATATGTATTTAAAGATTCATCTTTAAGGCTAGTATTTAACTTGTGTCTTATATCAGCTAATTCATTTGATATACTTCTATGTTCTTCAAAAGAATTAATTATAGAATTATTATCAAAATTTAAAATAGTGTTTATCAGAGATAATAATTTTCTACTCTCATCATCAGAAAGGTTATGGATAGATTTAAAGTTTTCTTCATAACTATCTGGCTTTATATCTTCTGTTAAAGCTTCAGAAACAGTTAAAGCTATTTCATCTAAGGCAGAAGGCATGATCTTATCTGAAAGTAGATTTTTTATATACTCAATATTTAATTTATCCTTAAGGCGAGAATATAGTAGGATATCATTCTCTGTTTTAAGTTGTTTTTCTAAATTTGATATCTGTTTTTTTACAATTAAAAAGGGAAGTATATCATTACAAAACTCTTTTATATTTTGATTAATTATAAATCTCTTTCCTTCTAATTCAGCAATTCTAGAATTAAGGGTTTCTCTTTCTTCTGCTAGGATTCCACCCTTTTTCCTGAATTCTTTTTTTACTTCTAATTGTTCTTGTTGTAACTTCTCAATTTCATTTGAAATTTTTTGTAATTCATAAGAAAAAATTTCTTCTTGAGAGTTTAAAGTATTGATTTCCATCTCTAAATTTAAATAGCTATCTTTTACAATATTAATTTCATCTGAAACATTCTTATTAGATCTATTAGTTGAAATCAACACTTTTTTTAAAATATCAAATGTATCAAAATTACAAAGAGATAATAAAGATTCTTTTAAATGTATATTTGAATTTTTACCTACAAAAAAATCATACAAATGTTCTCCATCAAAAAAGAAAAAATCAAAGATTTTAGGAGAAATAATAGATGTAATATAATTCTCAAAATAGTTAAGTTCGTCAGCATTTAATGGTGTAGTTGAAAAATTTTTATAAACTAAAAATGTCTCATTTAATTTTTCATCCTTGAAAGTCCATTGTCTAATTAAAGTATAGATATTTTCTTCAGTGCCTTCACTGATTTCTATATCTACTGATACTAAAGTATCAATCTTACTATTTATTAGAGAATTATTGTTTATGTTAGATTTAACTTGAGATATATATGAAGCGTTGAAACCTTGATATTTATAAGCCATAGGTCCATATATACATAGCTTTATAGCCTCAAATATTGTAGATTTACCAGCACCATTTTTACCACCTATCAATATAATATTTTTGTCACTAGTAGTATTTAGATTGAATGTTGTTTCTTCTTCATAAGATCTGAAATTTTTTAATACAAGTTTATTTATTTTCATATTTTAACTCCTTGTTGCCTTCTTCTTCAATCTTTTCAATAATATCTTGATGAAGCCACTGTTGATTTAATATTCTTTCTATGGAAGTTTTTAATTTAGTATTATTACTAAAATATTTATATTTATTTGTATCTATGATTAATTTATTAAATAAATCAATATTTATATCATACTCACTACATTTTTCAGATATAATATTTAAAGTAAGGTCATCAAATACTGGTTTTTTATATTCAGACCATGGTAGGTTTTTACCTACAACTTCCTTATATATTTTTGATAATATATTACCAGTTAAGTCTTCTTCGTTATCCCAAATCTCATCTATAGCTTTAAGTTCTCCTAATTGTATAAGTTGTAAATCAGGATAAAATTTTTGCATTTCAAGTTGAGTTTCTAAAAGTTTTCTTAAAATAGTTTGCCTTGCTTCAAATGTAAATGGTCCAAACATGATTTTACCATCTTTTTTAATAACAGAGCCATTTCTTTTATGTTTTTTACGATTTTTAGGTTTATCTCTCTCAGAAATTAGCCAACTTCTGAATTCCAAAAGTGGCTTTAATTCATCATGACCAGATTCAATAAATCCGTTTAATGATTTGTCTTCTTTTACAACAGTACAAATCCAACATCCAAACCTACTATTTCCACAGCTACTTTTAGCACTAGCTTCATCTGCTATAAATGGGCATTCATCTGAGTCACCAGAACCTTTCATATACATCTGAAATAATTCCATAGCATCAGTTCCCCATGAGGTAGATGGAGATGGTCCAAATTCACCACCAAAATCTATGAAATTATCATTTTGATGATAGAGTACATCCCAAACATCTGCTGTACTAAAATTGACTATAGGGGTATACACATAAGCTAACTTATTTTTACCTCTTAAGGTTTCATGTGGGGTAAGAAGGTAACCCTCTATCTCTCTTTTTTCGATTCTCGATTTTCTAGCAGAACTTTCTTCTTTACGAACGCCAAGCAGTACAATAACATCTTTTTGTTCAAGTTTTTCTTTTATAAATTTATTTGATGGTTTTATCTTAAGCCTTTCAGTACACCAACGATATTTAATAGACTTTGGAGTAGGGTAACCTCTACCAATTATATTGGCCCAAAAACTATCATTAAGTTCTGGGTATACAATCTGTGCACTTATAGGTAAATCATGTTCAGTAGCACTTTCATTTATCTTGTCTATATTATTTTTTAGATAATCAAGTATTATTGGATTTTCTATAAGTGTATCAGATGAGATTACATAAATCTCTTTATGTCTTTTTTCTTTGGGTAGTCTTTTAAGCATTCTAAATGTAAGTTCAACTACACAAGAACTATCTTTTCCAGAACTATATCCGATTATCCAAGGTCTATCATCATTAAGATATACGGCCTGCATTTCATCATATAAATTTTCTAAATTGTTGTTATCTAGGTAATTAACAGCCATATATTAAGTATCCTTTCTATAAGAGTATAGCGAAGATCTTTACATAATACTCCTATTTTAATTTATATATAATTATATCACAATATATATTTAGAGAATAGATTAGTTTATATTTACATAAGTACAATAAAATATAAATTTAATTAAATGTAGAACTGTTATCATTTTAAGATAATATATTTAAAAATTAGAGAATAAGAATGTACATACTTGAATCTCATAAATGTATATAAAGATATGTATGAATAAAAATAGCAGCTACTTAGAATAGTTACACTATTTAAGATTTATTATATTATAGATTGACTAAACAATAGATATTTATTAATGACTCAATTTATAAACTTTAAAAGTTATATCCCAATAATACCCCAACCACAAAAATAAACAATAAAAAATAACCAAAAAAATCAGTCTAATATCATAACTAAATAGCTATATACCTACATTCACAAAAACCAACAAAACAATCAAATAACCACTTATAGACTCCCCTCGTCTCCACCATTGAAATCCACGAATACCTATATCCAATTGGATATAGGTATTTTTATACATTTTTAGTTTAAATATTATTGATAAATACATTTAAAAAGTTTTAACCTAAAGTGAAGAATCTAAATAAAAATAAAATATTAGGAGAGGTTATCATTACAATAACAGCTTGTGATGATGAAAAAGAAATACAAATCGTAATAAAAAATCAAGTTGATAATATATTAAAAAATAAAAACAAAGAATATCGAATTAAAAAAATATAGCTCAAAAGAAGAACCATTACAAAGTTAATTGAGAGGATACACTACTCTTAGATATAAAAATGCCAGAACTAAATAGTATAGATATCGCAAGAAACATAAGAAAAGTAGATAATAATATTTATAACATCTCTAATAAATTATGTACAGGAGAGATATGAAGTAAGAGATTATTGATACTTATTAAAGCCAATAAATTTTCAAGAACTAGAAAAACACATATTAACATATATCAAAAAAATTGAAAAAAATAAAAATAAGTCTAACACATACAAAATCTACTCTAGCAAAAAAATAGATAGAAGTTCAAAAAAAGAACATGCTAATACATACAAAAAATAAAACTTTTGATGCTATATGTATCCTAGAAAAAATAGAAAAAGATTTAAATATAGAGGAACTTGTAAGATGTCATAAAAGTTATATAATTAACTTAAATTATGCAGAAAATATAAAGTCAAATACTGCAATATTAGATAGTCAAGAAGAAGTACCTATTAGTAGATATAGATATAAAGATATAAAAGAGGGGTTTCTAAAATTTATTGGTGATAGAATATGCTAAACCATATAAATAAAATATTATTAATATTATCATTGTTTACACCAATAATGATACTAAAAAGTATATTAACTTACGATAAAGATACAGATAAGACTAAGAAAATATCTTTTTTTACTGTATTATTAGCTTATCTTATAACTAAAATCATTATATTATTTAACGTTGATAAGACCCATAATTATAATATGAAGAAAAATCTATATGATATAATCTATTATTTGATATTTATTATTTGGGAACTTACTATAATTATTTTTATAAGATAGGAATTGTTAAATATATAGTTTCATTTTTCTTATCTGACGTATATCACCCTTTAATAAAAGATGTTATATCTATAAATTTATTTTTTGTAGTTACAAGTAATGTAATATCATCAGAGGAAGCTCTATTAGTGTTTAGTTATGATAATGCTAAAGTAGATATATACTATTATCTTATAATAATAGTTATATAGTAGCTTGTGCTATATTTAAATTTATTAATAAAAGATTGGGACTAGATAAAGATAATAAAATAAACTATATATACTTATCTGTTGCTTTAATAACAAATTTATTTACTATATTAATAATTTATATAAATAAAAAAATGTATCGATTTGGTGGGTATTAGGAAATATATATAGTTGGGTATATTGTGATACCTAGGTTAATACTAGCTAGTAGCTTAGTAATTATTATAGTGTTTATAAAAATAATTAAGGAAAATAAGTTAAAATTGCAAAATGAAGTAATAAAAAATAAGTTAGATATGCAGTATTCTCATTATCTAAGTATTCAAGAATCACACGCTAAAGTTAAGAAGCTTTATCATGATATAAATAATCATATATATTGTATAGAAAATCTCAAATATAAAAAAGGAAAATTGATGGGTATGTAAATAGTTTAAAAGATTAAATTAAAGAATTTAAATCAATTTACAATACAGGTAATGTTATATTGGATATAATAATAAATGAAAAAAGTGATGTAAGTGAAAAAAGAAAAATTAAATTCATTTGTGATATCAATTTTTCCAAAGTGAATTTTATAAAACAAATAGATGTATCTAATATATTTGCAAATACTTAGATAATGCAATAGAAGCTTGCGATAAGATACATGATAAAAGTATTGATAAATATATACAAATAAAAGGAACTATCTCAAAGTCCTATTTCGTAATTAAATGTGAGAATAGTAAAATAAATTCAATTAGAAAGAATAAAAGTTTATTATTAACAGATAAAAAAGATAAACTTGTACATGGAATAGGGATTTAAAGCATCAAATCTTCTATAAAAAAATATAGAGGAGATTTATCATTTGAAGATAAAAAAGACAAATTTATATTGAATATTTATATACCATTAAATCAAAATTTTGATAGTTGGGTCGATTAACCTACCAGTTGGGGAACATATATTGATACTAAACATATAGGGATGTTATCTTTTAATAGAAAAAGATAGCGTCTTTTTTTTATGAGAAATAACGAGTTTTCAATATATAAGGAGGATTATATGAAGATAAAAAAATTACAATAACTATGGTTATAGCTATAAGCTTAACACTAGGTTTAATAACAGGATGCACAAATAAGATTTCAGATACAAATGAAAAAATATATACTATTGAACAGATTTCTAGTATCAAGAAGACTTGTCAAAGAAAATATCAGAATCAATAGAAAATAGTGGTCTTAGGGTAGCTGAAAATAAATCAGATGGAAGTTTTGTTTTGTCTTTGGGAAACTTGGAGTATACAAAAGAACAACCTAGCCAAGTTTTACATTATTCAATAACTAAGGACAAGAAGGATACGAAGGAAATATTATCAATTCAATGTGTTAAAGATTTTTCTTATAATGAAAAGCTGTCAGAAGATGATAAATTCATAATGGCCATTTATAACATATAGATCATTGATTCATATAGAAATAAGTGAGAAAGAATTTTTTAGAAAAATTGAAGAAGTATTTGATAAAGGTGAAGAAAATGTAGAGGTTGATAATTTGGGAGATATAAAAATTCAAGTTAAGAAATTTGATGATAAAACTAAGCCTTTAGAATTAAAACTTATTAAAGAATTTAAATTGAAGTAGGAAGATTCACTATGAGAAAATACAAAGCTATTTTATTAACTTTAATTATAAGCATTATAGCCATAATAGGATTTATTATATACAACAACTATTTTAGAAAATGGAATGAAGCTGAAAAATATATAGATAAATATATGACATATCAAGGAGTTTCAAGTGATGATATAGAGCGTATTACAAAAGAAAAGTATACAAAAGAGAATTAGGATGGGATACTTTATAAATCATTTTACAAAAACTATCCAGGTTATAAATACTAATATTTTTATAATGGTGATTATTATGCACTACATGTAAATAAGGTGATACTGCAAGTTTATCATGAGGAAGATGGTAGTAAGCTTCAAAAAATAATGAAGAATTAAAAGATTTAAAATATCCACCAATCTACTTAACAGATGAGTTGGATAAATAATTTATAGTAAAATAGGAGGATTATATGGGGATTTACTTAAAAATGTCACTAGCATATTTAAAGAAAAATAAACTTAGAACATTACTTTTAATAATAGGAGTTATGTTAGGTGTTATGTTGATATTTGGACCTAGTGTTATAAAAGATTCACAAAATGAAAACAATGTAGTAGCAATACATGAACTTTACAGTGGATACCATGTAGAGTTTAGTGATTTGACACTTGATGATGCTAAAAAATTAGAAACTGATGAAAAAGTATCAAAGGGTAATTCGGTACAAAATCTAGGACGTATTTCAGATAAAAAAGGAAACTCATTTATATTAACTTCATCAAACGAAGAGTATCTAAAAAGTAGATACAACAAAATAATAGAAGGTAGACTACCTAAAAACAACAATGAAATAGTATTAGAGAAAAAAGCACTAGAAGCAATGAATTTAAGTGAAGGAGTAGGATCTACATTAAATTTAACAATAAAAAAGAACTATAAAGATACTAACGGAAGTAATCAATTATTTTCTATAAATAAAGAATTTAAAATAGTAGGAGTTATGGAAAAACCAAAAGGGTACTATGATGTGGTTTGGCAATACGAAGCAGTAACTTATGGCAATGATGAAACAAACAACATTATACCTAATGATGCGATTAGTTATAATAGTATATTAAGTTTTAAAAGTGGATGGAGAAATATTGAAGGTGAATGTGATTATCTTATGAAAAAATATAAGTTAGGACAAAAAAGCTTTCTACCAAATGTACCTCTTGTAAGGGAACTTCGTTATGTAGAAGATGATAAGAGTGATCCGAATGTTTTTAAAAGAAATGTTTTAATAACTACAGTATCTATAATTTTCATATTTAATATTTTCAATATTACACTAAATCAATCAGTAAAAGAAATGGGACTGTTTAGACTGATGGGTGCAAAGAAAAGAAACGTAAGGTGTATGATAATCTATCAAGCATTAATTATAACAATAATAGGTATACTACTTGGGTTAGTAGCTGGGGTTACATATTCATATATAGGAATTAGTAATTATAACGAAGTTTTATACAGTGAAGCTGGTCTTAACCCTAAATTATATATAAATAATGAAATAGTTATAAAAGCTATATTGGTTGGAATAATTTCTGTTTTTATATCTTGTATTATACCAACTTTTAAAATCGGCAAGATATCACCTATTGAATCAATAATAAATACAGACAAAATTAAAAATCACAGAAGTAGACTTGGAATAGACAGACTAGTAAGCAAAATATTTGGATTTTATGGATTTATGGGACTTAAAAATATTGGAAGAAATAAGGTTAGAGCTGCTATATCTATGTTGTCTATTGCTTTAGGAGGATATATATTCATTACTACATTCTCAAGTATGCAAGAAGAGGTCAACAGTAAAATTGAAGATATGCAAAATAGATATAATATAACAATGCAATTTGGAGTAAATGCAGACCCGCAAATATCAAAATACACGGATAGTGATGTAGAGAATATAGAAAAAATTAAGGGTGTTAAAAGTATACATAAAATTCAAATAACAAATGGAATGTTTACTTTTAATAATAAGGATATAAACAAAGAATTTACAACCTATAATGGAGTAGAAAAAAAAGAGATAATGGAAGATAAATTAGTTTTAAAGCTTTATGATGATTATATAGATGAAAAGTTAAATGACTTTGTTGAAGAAGGTAGCTTAGATGATATTAAAAAGGACACTGATGGATATCCAAATGTAGCAGTATATAATTATTTTTATGATATAGTTGATGATCATACTATAAAGCCTATATTCAAAGAATTAAATATAGGAGACATAATAACTGTAAAAATTCCTGTTGAAGAAAATAATACAATTGTTTATAAAGAGATGAAGGTAAGAGTGGCTGTAATTTTAAAGGATGAATGGATTGCTATGGGAGATGGCGATTTTATGCCAGATCTAGAAATTATAACAAGTAATATTCACTCTAAAAACATAACAGGAGAACAAAAATACACTCAATTAGGCATAAATTTAGAAAATCCATATGATGAGATTGTTAATAATGAGATACAGAAAATTTCAAGAAGTATACCAGGGTCTCTATTTAATAGTAGATTAAGTTATCATGAAATGTCAGAAAGTATATATAAAAGTTACATTAAATCACAAATAGCAATAATTGCACTAGTTTTAATAATAGCATCAATTAATATTTTCTGTACTATAAGAACAAATCTACTAATTAGAAAAAAAGAAATTTCAACGCTTAGAGCATTAGGTGTTAGTCTTAAAAATATGAAAAAAATGCTTATATATGAAGCATTAGCATATGCAGTTTTTAGCTTTATAATAGCTATGATTCCATCATTTATAAATCTAGTTAAATTTACAAATTGGAATAATGATGCGTATATAAACTATGGAATAGAGAATTTTATGTCTTTTACATTCCCAATTAAGGAATCTTTACTATTCTTTGCTATATCTGTATTTGTATGTTTAATAGCAGTAGTTGTAAGTAATAGAGATTTTGAAAGTATGAATATTATTGAAGGTATAAAAGAGAATGAATAATTTGGGAGGTAAATGTATGAAGATGTTAAAAGTTATAGATATTAAAAAAATATATGGAAAAGGAGAAAATGAAATAAAGGCTGTTGATGGAATTACTTTAGAGATAGAACCCCATAAATTTAGTGCAATAATTGGACAAAGTGGTTCTGGAAAAAGCACATTACTTCACTGTATGGCAGGGCTTGATAAACCAACTTTAGGTAATGTATTTATGGATAATTTAGATTTATATACTTTAAGTGATGAAAAGCTATCTAATCTTAGAAGTAAAGAATTTGGGTTTATATTCCAAAACTATAATCTAATACCTGTTATCAATGTTTATGATAATATAGTTCTTCCTATTTTAATTGCTAAAGGAAAGATAGATAATAATTATATTAATGATTTAATAACTAAGTTAGGATTAGAAAGTCAGATTAATAAATTTCCTAATGAATTATCAGGTGGTCAACAACAAAGAGTTGCAATAGCAAGATCACTTGCCAATAAGCCATCAATAATTTTTGCAGATGAACCTACTGGAAATTTAGACAGTAAAACAACTAATGAGGTGATGAATTTACTAAAGTATTGTGTAAATGAATACAAGCAGACGTTGGTTATGATAACTCATAATGATGAAATAGCTAAGATGGCTGATTGTATAATAACTATTAGTGATGGTAAAGTCATATAAAATGTATTGTATAAAGGTTTAATCGTGGGTATTATTCTTGTGATTCTTCTCCACTATTTAAATCCACGAAATAAGGACTGTCGAATGAGTAATTTTAAATTGCTGTGCGACAGTTCTTTTTTTACTTGCTTTTCATTAATTTATATTTATGCAAAATTTGAGCTTGAAAACGGTCATAAGAAATAAAGGTATAAAAATACCATTTTAAAATAGAATAATTTACAAAGTGTAAGATTAAAAAATAGTTTTGAGAGGATGAATATACATACTACATTTATTAATGATTATCTTATTTGTGAAACTTAGAAATACTATAGGCTAACACTACAGGTATAAACTCTGAAAGAATATCTTGATTGCCTCTGATTAGAATTCTTTTAAAGTTCATACTATGTTTTATTTGGGTGAAAGCTCCTTATGCCTGAATACTTCTATTCATTCTAAGTTCACATCCTTGTGTACCAGTGATTCTTTCTAAATTATCTTAATGCCAAAATCTTGTTCGCATTTCAAAATAAAGTCAGGTAGCTACTTCAACATTTTAGTTATATTTCTTCAATAGTTTGTCTCCAAACAAAGGTACATCTATTAGCAACAGATTTAATTTTATTTATATCAATAAATAATATATACTTTGAAACTTCATTAATATCACCAAGATAATTTATAAGTTAAACTATTATATATTATCTTCACTAACTACATCCTCCATAGTTTTACACTTTCTTAATTCAGCTTGGTAATCTAAATCTGTAATAATTATTTCTCTTTGATTTTTCATTTCTTTGCCTACAAAAGTTTAATATGAATATTATTCTATACTTACCAATTTTACGTTCAAAAAAGACTGTAGATAAGTCTGCATTTACACAAACCTACTTATAGGTCTCTTTTTTGAAATTAATTTAGCATGAACTATAGTAAGAGCATCTTTAAATTCATATTTACAAGTATACAAAGTTATAATTTTATCTGAAATATCTACCTTTATATCAGATTTGTGTACTGATTTTTAGGTTATATAATTCAAAGAATATTTAAACTCATCATTATTATTAAAGTGTATACTTAAATAATCTCTGTTAATTAAGTCAGCAGTATATACTGAAAAAATTTCATAAGTATAAGTTTGTACTTTATAATTTATTTCTACTAAATTATTTTCTTTGAAAAATACTTCATCAGTATAGTTTTCTAGCTGACCAAACATAGTTTTATTTTTCATATAATGACCATAGACTATTAAACTCTTATCATTTTCAAAATTATTTCTATAATCCATGAAAATACTACCTAAAGGAAGATAATTTTTATAAAAATCATGAGTTAGGTAGAAATCATTGTTATATCCTTGTACTACAGGATAGTCTATATTTACGTTGTTTATTTTAAGCCAGAATCTATAATCATTATTTTTATCATAAAGTTCTTGATGTTTGCTATTATTGATAGTGTTTTCTCTGAGTTCCGTATATACTTCATCAGCTTTTTATATTCAGATAATTTTATGTAAATCGAAAGGCTAGAGAAAGTTAGCGTAATAATGCAAATAATATTTATTAATATTTTTACTAGTTTTTTCAATTAATTACCCCTTGTATTATTATATAAAAGATTAAATAAATTTTATATAATTAAAATTTTTATTGTAGTTATTTAGCAAATAATGAATACTTATAATATATAAGGTTGAAAAAAACTGTATATTCATTGACAAATATAAGTTTTAAGTATATATTAAAAATTATTAGAGTGTATATAAGGATGTATACAGTGTATATTAAGAATTATTAGAGTGTATATAAGGATGTATACAGTGTATATTAAAAATTATTAAGGGGAGGGGGAATTTATGCAACAAAAATGTAAAAAGAAAGCACTATCAATGATTTTAAGTATCTCAATGGGACTTGGATCAGTAGCATCATTTAATGCGTCAAATACTTTCGCAGATACTATAGAAGAAAGTACTAATGCAGGAAATGCAGAAGGAGATACTAATGCAGGAAATGCAGGAGGGGATGCTAATGCAGGAAATGCAGAAGGGGATGCTAATGCAGGAAATGCAGGAGGGGATGCTAATGCAGGAAATGCAGGAGGAGATACTAATGCAGGAAATGCAGAAGGAGATGCTAATGCAGGAAATGCAGGAGGAGATGCTAATGCAGGAAATGCAGAAGGAGATGCTAATGCAGGAAATGCAGAAGAAGATTCTAATGCAGGAAATGCAGAAGAAGATTCTAATGCAGGAAATGCAGAAGGAGATATGAATGCATTAGTTGTGGAAGAAGCCACTGCAGAAGATCCTACATCTGTAGGAGACTTTAAAATTAGTGGTGGAGAAATAAATGTCGATTTTAAATTTGCAAGTGGCGTTTTAACTATTCTTAGTGGAAAACAAATGACAATTCAAAATAATAATCCAAATACTCCAACAACACATAGGATTGTTATACCTAAAGATGTAAAAGCTGAATTAATATTTGATGGAGTAAATATTAAAACTGCATCTAATAGTCCATTTACTTTAACACCAGATAAAGATGGTGGTGCATATGCACATGTTATATTACAAGATGGTAGTGAAAACAAGCTAGAGTCAGGTGATGTATATTATCCAGGTATGAGAGCAGGAAAAGGTACTACTCTAATTATTGATGATTCTGTTGTAAATAGAGATATTGAAGGCGAGTTTATAGTTCCTGAGGGTGGAAAAATTCCTAGAGATGTAACTCTAGAAAATGGAGACAAGTTAAAAAAAGGAGATCGCCTTACACTACTAGATAGTAATAATAGAGGAAGTTTAAAAGTTGTTGGAAATTATTATTCTGCAGGTATTGGCGGTGGAAATACTGAAAGTGGAGGAAATATTATTATTAATGGTGGTGCTATAACTGCTATAGGTCAAGAATCGAGTCGTAATACAGGATATGGAGCTGGAATAGGTGGAGGCGGTAATGGTAGTGGTGGAGATATCACAATCAATGGTGGTACTATAACTGCTAAAGGTGCATACCATGGAGCTGGAATAGGTGGAGGATACTATACAACAACAAAGAATGCATTAAGTCCCTCAGTAGTAGATCCTAGCACAGGTTCTGGTTATAGTGGGAATATTACAATTAATGGTGGACTTTCCTATTCATATGGAGGTGCACATGGTAGTGCATTTGGGGATGGATGTGTTAATCCAGGAACAAATAGAGGATATCGTATACTTGTAACTGGAGGAACGATTTTACCTTATATGACAGGAGTGGGAGATTGGATTTTTGACCTAAGTGCTACAACGGGAGATGTTATAGTAACAGGTGGTTCATTAAAAGCAACAACATTCAAAAGTTTAGGTGGAGCAGTTGCATACGGTGATTTAGAAAAGAAAACAAAAGTTTTTATGAATAAAATATCTCTAACGTATTTAGGGCAAGATAAAGTTAGTACTACACTAGTTGATGATTTTAAAATGCTAATTGATGGAAAAATTTATCCTTATGGAGCACCTAGTTATACAGATGCTCAAGGGATTCTTTACTTATGGTTCTCTGATAAATTTACTGGATCTGAAGTATCTGTTAATTTAGTTGTTATAGATAAAATTACTGGAGAAGTTCTAAAACCAGATGATTTTTATATTAAAGATATAGGTTCAGGTTCTCAATTTTTAAAGCAATATGAAGAATTTACTATTGATGATACTCCACCATATTTGATTATTAAAAGATATGATGGATTACCATTTGAAGAAGACGTAGAAAAATCATTTTTAGATTGGCTATTAAAAGATGGTGGTATTCCAATAACTACTCCTAAAGGTGAAAAACTCACAGATAAAAAATTTATGACTATTAGTTCTCAACGTTTAAATGAGGAAACGATGGAACCAGATATAAATTTAGGAAGTGATGATCTTACAAAACAAGTTGATGCTGGGAAATATCAATTAAGCATTACATCAACACAGTTTTCGAGTATATATCCTTTTAAGGATGCTTATTGGGGGCATAGAGCATACTATAAGGCAGAAATTATTCCTGCTGATACAGAAACTTCATTAGTTGTAGAAGAGTCTAAAGCTAAAACTGATGTTTTTAAACCAACAGATACGTTTACATTAAATGTTACTATTTCACCAGATAAGAAAGAAGGACCAGATTGTGCCTCTCCAAGAGGTTACGTACAATTCTATATTAATGGAAAGGAATATAAAGATCCAGTAGAATTAAAAACTCATAATAAGGGTAGTGAGAGTCATAATTATAGTACTGCATCTATTGAATGGAGACCTTTAGATAGCAATCATCATATTTTTACTACTGAACAAACTATTACTGTAAAATATATTGGAGATGATATAAATTACATTGAAGGTAGTGAGGATGAAAAGAAGTTAAAGTTAGATATGACAAATGTAGATGTAGATGGGGATGGAATACCGGATATAAATATAGACACTGATGGTGATGGAAGGCCAGATATCAATATAGATACGAGTGGTGATTGGAAGCCAGATATTAACATAGATACTGATAATACAGGTGAATGGAAGCCTAGTACAGAAGGTGGAAATGGAGATGGTATTTGGAAACCTGATAAAAATATAGATACCAATGGAGATGGAAACCCTGATACAGATTATAATCGTCCAGCAATAGATACAGATAATGATGGAGTAGATGATTATTGGAAGCCTGATAAAAATGTAGATACTGGCTCAGGAGGTTATGATACAGGTAATCCAAATCTAAATAAGCCAGATCCAGATAATGGAGGAAATAGCAAGCCGGATCCAGATAATGGAGGAAATAGCAAACCAGATTCAGGTAATGGAGGAAATAGCAAACCAGATTCAGGTAATGGAGGAAATAGCAAACCAGATTCAGGTAATGGAGGAAATAGCAAACCAGATTCAGGTAATGGAGGAAATAGCAAACCGGATTCAGGTAATGGAGGAAATAGCAAACCGGATTCAGGTAGTGGAGGAAATAGCAAACCGGATCCAGATAACGGAGGAAATAGCAAACCAGATCCAGATAACGGTGGCAATGGTAAACCAGATCCAGATAATGGAGGAAATAGCAAACCGGATCCAGATAACGGTGGAAATAGTAAACCAGACCCAGATAATGGAGGAAATAGCAAACCAGATATAGATAATGGAGGAAATAGCAAACCAGATATAGATACAGATGGGGATGGAAAACCAGATATAAATATAGATACAGATGGAGATGGAAAACCAGATATAAATATAGATACAGATGGAGATGGAAAACCAGATATAAATATAGATACAGATGGAGATGGAAAGCCGGATGTAAATATAGATATAGATGGAGATGGAAAGCCGGATGTAAATATAGATATAGATGGAGATGGAAAACCGGATATAAATATAGATACAGATGAAAGTTTAGATAGTAATGTAGGTCAAAATGTACAAACAGGAGATCAAAGCAATATAATGCTAGATTTAGCATTAATGTTCATTAGCTTGTTTTTTTTAATTAAAAATCTAACAAATAAATACTTAAGACGTAAATAACATTTATTGTGTACATATTTATTTTATTATTTTATTGGATAAACTATAGTGACTATAAATAGATTTGTGTAAATAAAAATCTATTTATAGTCATTTTTGTATTTAACTTAAAAGCTTTGAAATAATTTTCATATAGAAAAGAGAATTTTTTATTAAAAGAGATTAATGGAATTGATATCATTAATTCAATTTTAGTAGTTATGTTTAGAAGATGATTTTAATCTATGTATAGTTGTTTTTGTTAGAATAATAATTTGTAAATACAAGCCAAACACTCAATATTATGTTGAGTATGGAAATATGATTGTATATTCTTCAGATAAAAATTTGAATTTGAAGTGATAATTGGTACTAATTTATGGAGGTTATGTTAAAAAATCATAGATTCTATTAGGTGATTTTTTCAGTTTTATAAAAAACAATACCCATCTGATATAAAAATAGATTTTTTAAAATTAATATCTTTTATACTATTAAACCATTAAAGATGATAGTCTTTCCTCATAATATATTTATGGAAGAAAGAAGATTTAGACTTATTGTAATAATATTCAAGGGAGGTAGCTGAAAATATATCAACTAAAATGGATATACTACTATGTAATTTAATGGATAACTTAACTATAGAAAAAGACTATCTATAAATATTTGAAATAAATCTTAGTATAAATTATTAGCAGTTTACTAATGTTTTTTTGTAAAAAATCAATCAAAAAGTTATATAATAACTTTATATAACAAATAGAAAGAGGTGAAACTACATGGCTAAAATTGACAATATGATGTCTATACTGTGGATGTTAAACTCTGACAAAAAAATTACAGCAAAACAGATAGCTGAAAAATTAGAAATAAATATAAGAACAGTGTACCGATATATTGATGTACTTTCTGCGAGTGGAGTACCTATAATTTCAGATACAGGTCATAATGGTGGGTATAGCCTTTTAAATAATTTTACTAAAGCACCTCTTTTTTTTGATATAGAAGAGCAAAAATCTCTACTTCATGCAGCACTATTTGCTAAAAAAGAAGGATACTTCTTAGACGAAGCATTAGATAAATCGATATTAAAGTTAAAAATGTATTCAAATCAAAAACAAGAAGATATTTTAACAAACCACTTAAGAGCCCTTGAAGTAATAAAACCAATTGGGAAAGTGTCTATAGAATCAGTACTTAAAAAATTGGAGAATAGTATATTAAAGGAGCTATCTGTAGAAATCAACTATCATGCAGGTCGTAAAGCAAAATCAAAATATAGAATTATAAATCCATATGGAATTGTTCACTGGAATAATAATTGGTACGTAGTTGCATTTTGTAATATGAGAAATGAGGTACGTAGTTTCAGAGTGGATAGGATTAGTGAAATCATAGAAACATCAAATACATTTAACAGACCGACAGAATTTTCAGCAAGTGAATTTTTTATAAAAGGAATTATACCTGAAATAAAAGATGAACAAAATATAATTCAATTAGTTGTAGAAGGGAGTATAGATTCTTTAGATAGTTTAAGCCAACATTGGTTTTTAGGGCACTACTTGAAAGAAAGAACACCTAATAAAATAATATTTATGCTTGAAGAGGAAGTAATATGCAAGTACATACCAAATATACTTTTACCTTATAGAAAGACAATACAAGTAATTGAACCACTAAGCCTTAGGAAGAAAATAATTGAAGATTTACTAGAATTAATTGATTATTATCAAATTTAATAGCTTAACTGACTGAATATGTCAGTTAAGTTATTTTATAATTAGATATATAAATTAATTACATAAGGAGTAAAAAAGATGAAAAATAGAAAAGTATATATGTATGTATTTGATACTATGTCAGATTGGGAAGTGGCATATTTAACTGCTGAATTAAATACAGGAAGATATTTTAAAAAAGGATTAAAACCACTAAAAGTAATTACTGTAGGAATTGATAAAAATCCTATTATAACAATGGGTGGGTTAAGAGTTTTACCTGAAATTACAGTTGATGAGTTTAATATGGAAAGTAAGGATTTATTAATTTTGCCAGGGGGAAATACTTGGTTATCCATGAATCATGAGATAATATTAGAAAAAGTTAAAGAAGCTTTAATACAAGATTCTATAGTTGCAGCCATATGTGGAGCTACATTAGGCCTAGCTAAAAAAGGGCTATTAGATTTTAGAAATCATACAAGTAATGACTTAGAGTTTCTTAAAATGGTAATACCAAATTACTCTGGAGAAAAATATTATAAAACGGAATCTGTAGTTAGTGATGAAAATTTAGTTACGGCTTCAGGAATTGCTCCGTTGGAATTTACGTTTCAAGTATTGAAACTTTTAGATGTTTTTGAATCAGAAGCATTAAATTCATGGCTAAATCTTTACAAAACTCATGACTCAAAATATTTTTTTGAATTAATGAATTGTAACAAATAAATTTAAAACTTATTTTTCAATTTAATATGGTATAGCACTGTGATATAAAGAACAAAAAATTACAATCTGGTGGAATAGAGTAGTGGTTTCTAATATAGATTTCTTTTTGGTGAATTTAAATTTTATTTAAATTTAAATTCTAAACCACTTTCTATATAGCCAACAGAAAAGTGTTAAAAAATTATCATATATATAATTACTACTTATAGTAACACAAATAGAGCTAATAACTCCTATAATAAAATTTATCATTAGTTACATATAGAATAAACCTCAGTTTTGATTACTGTAGGAACTAGGATTATATGAAGCTACCACTCATAGATTTCAGTTTTTTCTGTTGTATCATAGCATAGAATAGTAAATTTATCTGAAACTTTATTTTAAATTTAGAATTTGCATATAGATAAATTATGGGCATTATTCTGATGATTCGTCTCCAATAATTAAAAAAAGAATGATAAAATACTTGAAAATACTAGTCTTTATTGACTAGTGCTTTTTTATTTCAGTGATAAAATATACCAATTATACTTCAGTTACAGGAAATGATGTTTTTGAGGGTACATTGGGAGGCATTTAGGTTGTATAATTATAAGTTTCAATGTTATATGCTCATTAGAATAATAGTTAGTAAATGATATGATTGAGATGATAGATGAAATAAACTAATTTAGTACTGTATTGTAATGTTTATTATAAAATCTTTTATAAAATATATTTATGAAGATATTATTGAATATTTTCAATATTCTATTGCAATTTATTTGGAAAAGTTATATATTTATAACATAAGGTGTTATAAATATATAACTTTTAAGGGGTGATTTTATATGTCTAAATCAGAGCTTGGTGTTAAAACAAATCTTGTTTCAGAGTTACTTATGATATCCTATTTTTTTATAGACTCATTATTAAAAAAGTTTATTTTTAAAGAGGGAAATCTTTGTATTACTTTTATAATTTTATTCGCTTTTTGGGCATGTGACTTCATGTATAATAAAAAATATAATGATTTAGTTGACGAGGCGTCAAAACTTATGTTATTAAAGGTTGATCATATTGCATCAAAAATAATGTTATATTCTATTTTGCTAATATCTGTTTTCTTTTCAGCAAATTATACAAGAGGTTTGGATATATCAAATTTGGATATAGGTGTAATTCTCTTAGCTATTTTATTTATACAATCTTTATCTAAATTAATTTTGTATATACATTTTGATAGAAAGGGAATATGCAACTAAGTGATAATATTGATAAAAACGAAAATTAAAGAGTATAGAGAATATAATTTTTAAGGAGTGATTTTATATGTCTAAATCAGAAACTGGTGTAAGATCAAAGCTTATCCTGGAGTTGATTGTAATAACTTATTTTTTTATAGCTGTATTAGCCACTAAGTATATTTTTAAAGGTCCAAGCACTGCTTCTCTTCCAGGGTTGAGTTGGTTAATAGTTTTTGGATGTTATTCAATTTATAATAAAAAATATAATGATTTAGTTGATGAATCATCTGAATTTATACTATCAAAGGTTAATAAGATTGCAATAAAAATAATGATATATTCTATAGTAATAATATCTATTTTCTTTGCAACACCTTATACAAGTAATATAAATATATCAAACCTAGATACAGGTATAATCCTCATTGCAGTTTTATTTATACAGTCTTTATCTAAATTAGTGTTGTATATATACTTTGATAAAAGGGGGATATGTAACTAAGTGGCAATATTGATGAAAACAAAAATTAAAGAATACAGAGAAAAACTCCTTATGACGCAAAATGAACTTGCTAAATTGGTTGGGGTAAGACGTGAGACTATTGTACACTTAGAAAATGGGAAATATAATCCTTCTTTGAAGTTAGCTATGGATATCGCTAAAGTATTCGATACTACAGTAGAAAATTTGTTTGAATTTATTGAAGAAGAATAGTGGAAAGTTTATAAACATTTATAAGATGGATAATGAAATATAGTTATTTAATTATTAAGTTTATTAAAAATATTTATATAATATATGATTAAGGTCAGATTATAATTGTTTTAAGATAAAATGTAATAAAATTTAATGGAGAAATTTTATAGGTAGATAAATTTTAATATTTATAAGATTATGTTAAGGAAACACTTAAAAATTAGATTAAAATTGTGGGTATTTAAATCAACTAAAAGATATTGACTATTTAGTCAATATCTTTTTTTATTAAAAAGGAATATAAAGAAGTTAGGCTAAAAATTGGGATAAATATGATTTATATAGCATCATTTAATTAAAAGGAGCTATATTAGTATTCATTCATACAATTGGATAATATACAATGTCAGCCTTGCTTTATGGTGTTTGTAATAAACCTATTTCAGTTTCTATTGTAATTAATATGCAAGAATTTAAGATAGGAGTATCTATGGCTTATGGTGTATTAGTAATTGGTATATGCTATATAGCATTAGGAATAATTTTTAAATTAGATAGAAAAAGATTTACATAAGATAACAAAGGCTAATTTATAAATTGGTGCTTAGAAAACCAAATCACTTTATTAGCTAGAGATGAATTTGGAGGGTGTCACTTTGGTGTTTTATGCAAAGTTTATGGAAGTAAAACATTAGATAATCGTGAGTAAGATTTCTATAAATCGTATATACTATTGGAATCCAAGAAAAGGTATTGGCCAAATAGCTAATATCTTTTTAATTTTTTTGACTCTAATATAGCATTAACTATTGCATGAGTATCTTTAAATTTATAGTTAATGTATCTTAATTGTTTATTATAAAATCTAGGAAGGCTAAAGCATAAAACACTTAAAAAGAGAAGATGTACATGAGAAATATAATTAACTATGATGCAGACTTCTAAAAATTATTTAGTGAAAAGGAACTTAGAGTGTATAATAAAAGTTCCTTTTCACTAAGGAAAACGATTGTTATT
Source organism: Clostridioides difficile ATCC 9689 = DSM 1296 (assembly GCF_001077535.1). Classification (GTDB taxonomy): domain Bacteria; phylum Bacillota; class Clostridia; order Peptostreptococcales; family Peptostreptococcaceae; genus Clostridioides; species Clostridioides difficile. The sequence goes on along the minus strand of NZ_CP011968.1, from coordinate 3,484,285 downwards.
TTCTGAGCTTCATTACCCTGATATTATTTAAATATAAACAACAACAAAATTAACAAGAAGCAAATTCAACCTAAAATTTAAAATATCGGGAGGTACAATATGTTAATAAATATGAAGGAAATGCTAAAAGTGGCACAAGAAAATCAATTTGCTGTACCAGCATTTAATATAGGAAGTGGGCAAATACTTAAAGCAGTAGTACAGAGTGCTAACGAAAAAAATGCACCAGTAATACTTGCAATACACCCAAATGAGCTAAGTTTTCTAGGAGATAGCTTTGTAGCTAGTTGCATAGAAGAAGCAAATAAGAGTAAAGTACCTATGGTAATACACTTAGATCATGGGGAAAATAAAGAACAAATATTAAAGGCAATAAGATGTGGATTTACATCAGTAATGATTGATGGCTCACATTTACCATATGAAGAGAATGTAGCTATATCTAGGGAAATAGTAGAAATAGCAAAAGGATTAAATGTGTCCGTAGAAGGAGAACTTGGAACAATAGGAACAACAGGAACATCAAGTGAAGGTGGTACTGATGAAATAATATATACAGATTCAAAATTAGCTAAGGATTTTGTTGAAAAAACAGGAGTAGAAACACTAGCTATTGCAATTGGTACAGCACATGGTATATATCCAAAAGGTTTTAAACCAGAGCTTAAACTAGATTTATTAAAAGAAATAAGAGAAGTAGTAGATATACCTTTAGTTCTTCATGGTGGTTCATCAAATCCAGATGAAGAAATAGCACAAGCAGTTAAACTAGGAGTTTGTAAAATAAATATTTCGAGTGATGTTAAGTCGGCATATTATAAGAAGTGCAGAGAACTATTAGAACAAAACCCAAGCTTATATGAGCCAGATACTATATATCCACCATGTATAAAAGCTGCAAGAGAAGTTATAGAGTTTAAAATGAATCTATTCAATGCTATAGATAAGTTAAAGTGCTTTTATAAAAATAAAAATTAATTATGAGGTAACAAATTAAAAGGAGGGGAGAATTTATGATAGGTAAAATACTACGAAGCGATTGTATTGTACTAGATAAACAATTACAAACAAAAAAAGATGTAATTAATTATATGGCAAATCATTTGTACCATGGAAATTATATAAATAATAAAGAAAAGTTTATAGCTGATATTAATAAACGTGAAAAAGAATCATCAACTAATATGGGTAATTTAATAGCTATACCTCATGCTAAGTCAAATGTAGTAAATCAACCTGTAATGATGTATTTAAGAACAGATAGAGAGATTACAGATAATGATGGTCAAAAACTTAGGTCATTTTTTATGATAGCAGTTCCAGAATCAGGTTCAGATGAACATCTTAAGATTATATCTAAACTAGCTACATATCTAATGGAAGAAAATTTTCTTAAGCATCTACTAAGTGCAGAAACTCCATACGAAATATTAAGTATATTTAATAATAAAGCTGCAGAATCAGGAGATTTTAGTAATAATCAAAATAAAGGTCTTATAGTTGGGATAACAGGATGTCCAACAGGTATAGCTCATACTTTTATGGCAAAAAAAGCATTAGAGGAAGCAGGTCAAGAACTTGGATATGAAGTTAAAATAGAAACTCATGGAGCTATAGGTGTAGAAAATAAGTTGACTAAAGAAGATATAAAAAGAGCTGAATACGTAATAATAGCTTGTGATAAAGAAGTTCAACTGAGTAGATTTATAGGAAAGAAAGTGCTACAAAAGAAAGTAGTAGATGCTAAGAATGTTTCATTAGCTAAAAATTTAATTATAAACGCTGAAAATGGAATGGCTAAAGAAATTAAACCAGGTGGAAAGACTTTAGAAGATTCAAAAGAAATGCTTCAAGGGTCAGAGAAAAAGGGTGTTTATAAGCACTTAATGAGTGGTGTATCTGAAATGATTCCATTTGTAGTGATAGGTGGAATTGGTATAGCCATAGCTTTTATGTTTGGTATATTTGCATCAGACCCAACTCATGAAACATACAACCCTATAGCTGGATTCTTTGGACAACTTGGAGGCGATTCAGCATTTAAGTTATTTATACCGATACTTGCTGGTTTTATAGCTAAATCAATAGCAGGAAGACAAGGATTTGCTCCTGCTATGATAGCTGGTTTTATGGCAGTTATTGGAGGTTCAGGTTTTATAGGTGGTATGGTAGCTGGTTTTGCAACAGGATATATAGCTTTAGGAGTAATGAAGATAACAGAAAATTTACCAGATGTATTAAAAGGAGTAAATGCTGTATTGATATGTCCACTTTTGATTGCATTTACGAGTGGAGCTATAATGTTCTTTGTAGTTAATACGCCAGCATCATGGTTAAATGAAGCTTTACAATCTTGGTTACAAAGTATGTCTGGAACTAATAAAGTATTATTAGGTGCAATATTAGCAGGGATGATGGCATCAGATATGGGAGGACCTATTAATAAAACAGCTTCAGCTTTTGGATTGGCTATGTTTTCAAGTAATATATTTGAACCATCAGCAGCATTAATGGTAGGAGGAATGGTACCTCCATTAGCAATATCATTAGCTATGTTAATATTCAAAAATAAGTTTACTAAAGAAGAAAGAAAGTCATCTCTACCAACTGCTATAATGGGGGCATCTTTCATAACAGAAGGCGCAATACCGTTTGCAGCTGCAGACCCATTAAGAATGATTCCAGCAAATATAATTGGTTCTTGTATAGGTGGGGCAATATGTATGAGTTTAGATATAACTTTAATGGCACCACATGGGGGAATATTTGTAATACCATTTGCATGTAGTGCACCAGTTGCATATATAGCTTGTATATTGATTGGTACAGTAATAACAGCATTGATTATAGGGGTAACAAAGCCTACTATAAGGAGTGAAAATAGTGAAGTTGAATTACTTGGTGCTTAAATTATAAATAATAGTAAAAATAATTAATGGAATAACAACAAGTATATAGAATAATAATAAGGATATTTAGAATCAGTTAACTACTTCTAAATATCCTTAATTTTTATTTTGAAATTATATTATCTTATTATATCAATTTAGTAAGGTGTATCATAAATTCTTTTATGATACAGAAGTATCTTAGTAATTTTACATAGTTAGTAAATATGTTAAAATAGTACTTAATATAAACATAGAAATATATAAACATAGGTAGGGAGGGCTAAGTATGCTTGTGTCGAGGCAAATTGAATTTCTTAAATTGATACTAAACGAAAATAAATATAGACCTATAAAATACTTTAAAGATAAATTAAATGTATCTGATAAAACTTTACAAAAAGATTTGAAGATGATTGAGAAATATTTAGAAACTTTTAATATAAAAATTGATATAAAAAGAGGCTATGGAATATTAATAGAAGATTTAGCAAAGAAGAACATAGACTTAATTAATAGTTTAAATATACAATCGAAGGAAAATAAATCTTTATCAGTAGAGCAGAGAAGAATGGAGATTTTAAAGTATTTATTGCTAAATTCAAATAATATAACTTCAATAAATCAGTTAGCAGATAAATATTATGTAAGTAAAACTTCTATAGTAAATGATTTTAAATATATAGAGGCATGGATAAAAGAATACAATTTAAAACTTAATAAAACTTTAGAAGGAACTAAGATTATAGGTAAAGAAGTGGATATAAGGAAATCGATTGCCAAAATGATGGATGATTTATTAGATGAAAATTATGAACAACATGATATATCTGAGTTAACAAGATTAGATTCTGCTACATTTAGTGCATTGATAAATTTATTTGATATTGATTCTATTATATTTGTAGAAACTATAATTACAGAATTAGAATACAATTTAGGATATACTATAAATCAGCCCTACTATATAAATTTAATTACCCATATACTTATATGTTTAAAGAGAATCGAAGAAGGTAATCAAATAGAATCTCAGAAAGAAAGAGAAATTTCTGTAGATAATTTGGACGAGTTAGTATATAAAAATGTCACTACACTTATAGATAAAATAGAAAATAGATACAGAGTAAAAATAACGAAAGATGAACTTATGTACATATATATTTTTTTGGTATCATCTGGATTTAGTAGCGAAAATAATAGTAGTTACAATGATGAATCAGATAGATTAAGTGAAAGTGAAAAAGTTTCATCTATAATGATAGAGAATATGTCACAATTTTTAAATATAAATCTCAAAAATGATGACTTACTACAAAAAAGTCTAGCATCTCATGTAAGGCCTATGTTAAACAGATTAAGATATGATATCCAAATAAAAAACCCGTTGTTAGGAGAGATACAAGAGCGATTTTCAGATGTGCTGGGATTATGTATGATGACTATAAATATTATGACAGAGTATGATAATCTGAAGAATATTAGTATAGATGAAGTTTCATATCTTGCCACATATTTTCAAGCGGCAATAGAAAGAAATATGAGTAGTAAAAGAGTAATAGTAGTTTGTCATACAGGATATGGAACATCTCAGCTCCTTGCAGCCAGATTAAAAAGAGAATTTCCTGAATGGACTATAGTTGATATAGTTCCTATGCATCAGTTGAGTAAGCGAAATTTAGATGATGTAGACTTTGTAATATCTACTGTAAACTTAGATTTGAAAGATAAATTACATATAGTTGTATCAGTACTATTAATGGAAAATGATATTAATAATATAAAAAATGCTTTACTTTCTAAACCTAAAAAAAGTATGAACTTAGATACAAACTTATTAGGAATGTATTTAGAAGATAATATATATTTTAATTTTGATGTAGCTCAGATGGAAAGTTTAATAGGTGTGAATTTAGGGAGTAAATATGAATCTATTTCATTAGGAAAAGATTTAAATATATATATACATAAGCAAAGTAAATTAAATAAAGGGATAATGAATATCAATAATGTTACTAGAACTATTGATATTTATTTAGAAATTAGTAATCAAAGTTTTTTAAAGAATATTTTAATGGAAATATCAAATTTATATAGGCAAAAGAACTATATAAACTATATAATAGATTGCAAGAGCAAAGAGGATATTAAAATATTATTTAAGAATAATCTATTGGAGAAAACAAATGGAAATTAGAGAAATATTAACAGAAGAAAGCATTATTTTAGATTTGAAATCAACTACAAAAGAAGGCATAATACAGGAATTAGTAGATAAATTATACGATACAGGAAGTATAACTTTAAAAAGTAAGTTTATAAAGGCATTAAAACATAGAGAAAAAATAGGCTCTACTAGTATAGGTTATCAAATGGCCATGCCACATGGAAAAACAAAATATGTAAAGAAGGCATCTGTAGTAATAGGTAAATCTAAAAAAGGTGTAGATTGGCCAAGTATAGATGGCTTACCTGTAAAAGTAATAATTATGTTTGCTATGCCACAATCTGGAGGCAATGAAGATATGATATTAATATCTAAAATAGCTTACATTTTAGGTGGTAAAAATATAGGTGAAAGACTTTTAAATGCACATACAAAAAAAGAAATATTAGATATATTTTATGAAGTGTAGGTATTGTATAAATTATAAATTTGAGGTTTTTAAAATAAAATGTGTATTCTTTTAAATAGTATAAATTAATTTTTAGACACTAGAGAGGAGAGGATATATATGGCAATATATTTAGAAATGCCTAAATTAATACATGAATTTCCTTTTCGTACTCTATCAAATGAAGGAGAAGTATTAACAACACCACACTGGCATAAGGAAATAGAAATATTACTTATAACAGAAGGTGTAGTAAATCTATTTATAAATGACAAGCCTATGCAATTAAAAAAAGGCGAGATAGTGATAATAAAAGGAGGAGATATTCATTATATACTGCCATCACCGGGAAGTGAAAGATTAGTATTTCAATTTGATATATCTTTTTTTAATGATTTAATTTTATTAAATGAGGAGAAAGAAAGCTTAATTAATTTATTCAGTAGTATAAAAAAATGTAGTAGAGATTGGTCAGCAAAAATAAGAAAGTCAGTTTTCGATATATTGATAGATATCTACAATGAAGACCTATACAAAATAGAAGGATATAGTTATGCAATAAAAGGTAAAATGTATAATTTAATTCCTATATTATATAGACAGATTCCTAGAGAAATTGAAGAAAATACAGTAGAATATGAAATAAACTCTAAAGAGATATTAGAGAGATTGAACAATATATTCAAATATGTAGAAAAAAATTATAAACAACCTATAAAATTAGAAGATGTGTCTTATGAAGTAGGATTTAGTGTATATTATTTTACTAAATTTTTCAAAAAAAATACAGGAAAAACATTTATAACTTTTTTAAATGAATATAGATTAGAAAAAGCAAAGTGGATATTACTTAATAACAATATATCCATTGTAGATTTGGTTGAAGAAGTTGGTTTTGGAAGTACAAAAACTTTTTACAGAGTATTTAAAGAAAAAATTGGAGTCTCTCCATTAGAATTTAAAAAAAGATATAATAGCTTGGAAAAAAAAGGGAGTGTCTCAAAATGAACTTAGTTCATGAGGCACTTTCTTTTATATGAAATCAAATATATTTTCAGTATTTCAACAATGAAAATTCCATTCATTTATAAAGTCTAAATTTTAGTTCTCAATACAACCTCTATTTCGAAATAAATCCTTTTATATATATAAATATACAGCAATATATGAGAATAAGATAACAATAATGAGGATATAAAAATGTATTTGCTATATATATAATTATATACATAGATATCTAATATTGATATTTAATATGAAAGTATTGAAAATAGACAATATTAATTATAGTGAGTAAAAAATATAATTGGATTTTTAAATTGAATTATTTAAAAGGTATAGTATGAAAAAA